>DAOWIZ010000094.1 GCA_030640585.1 Thermoplasmata archaeon | reverse complement strand
TCTGAATCTCATTTATAACATGTGGTGTCTCCTGGCCATGAATATTTGCACTAGTCGCAGTAATTGGGCCAACGATAGAAACCAACCTTAGAGCAATATCGTTATCAGGTATTCTAACAGCAATTTTATCCAAACCACCTGTAACAATATCACTTACAACGTTTTTTTTATTTAAAACCAGTGTTAAACCACCTGGTAAAAAACAATCTACAAGACATCTAACATCATCATTTACAAATGCAATGTCTTCCATATCTCCCAGACTAGAAACAGCAACAGATAAAGGATTATCAAATGGCCTTTTTTTAATTTCAAAAACCCGTTTTACAGCATCCTCATCAAAAATATCAGCACCAATACCATACAATGTATCAGTAGGATAAACAATGATACCTCCATTTTGTAAAGCATTTATTGCTTTTGAAAAGATTATTCTAGACATATTTATTTCTTCTCGGTTTTTATAAAATCACCAAGTGTAAGACCACGGCCATTAGAACTACTGGTACCAAGTGAAATGCTTTTAACTTCTTCGAGAAGACTGATCCCCAGTTCCTTTTCAAGTTGTTTTATGATCTTATCAGATGGTTTCAAATCACCGTTTTCAATTTTTGAAATAGTAACAGTTCGCTCACCAATTTTAAAACCTAGATCCTCTCGACTAATTCCCTTTTTTTGCCTAGCGTTTTTAATAATTTCATTAAAATTTGGAACAAGTTCTTTATCCATGTCTTTATAGACATCTTTAACCCTGTGTTTTCTAATTCTACCAAGCATTGATTTATTTGTACCCATCGTTGTTGGTGCAGTTGGAACTTTTATTCCTTTGCCATGTTTCATACAACCGGGGCAAAGCATCATTCTCACACCATCAACAGCAGCCGGCCTGCATTCACAACTTCTACCACAAAGTTCGCATTCCATAAACCGTTTCGTCCCTCCAAATATTTAGATTATAATATCGTCGTGTTTTTTATATCAACCCAGCTTTCTGCAAAGCCATAAAATCCTCAGTACTGAGTTTCTCACCTTTTTTGAATCTTTCAAATATTTCATCGGCTTCTTTCTGAGCCGTGGTTACTTCCTCGGCTTTCTTGGTTTTACGTTTATTCTCATGAGCAGCAGCAATATTTCTTTCAAGTTCATGGATTTTATCAACATGTTCTATAAAATCACGGTGAACCTCATCGGCATCCATCTTTGTTAAAACAATTGTCTCATGGACTCTAGTTACCTTCTTAACAAGGTTATCAAGTTGTTTAATAAGATTAATCATGTCTTCATGCTCTTCCTGAGCACGAGCAGCAAGTTTTTCCACTTGATCGTGTTGTTTCTCTGCCTTTTGCTTAATTATTTTTTCTTCCTCTAATGCTTTTTTAAGTTTCGGGTCTTTATTTAAAAGATCCTCTTCTTTTTTTATCTTAGCATAAATATCTGAGATTATCTCTATTACTTTTTTCTCCTTTTGAGGAGACATAGGCTGAGTCATTTGCTCATTTTCCAAGGTTCTAATCTGTTTTCTCAGAAAATTCAGATTTGTACCCGTATTTAAAGAACAGTTTCTTTCGAGATTTTCAATTTGTTTTTTCACATCACTGTAACTCTTATTGAGGATGTTTCTCTGTTCCTTTGCATGTCTAACCCTTTCGTTTAACTCATCCCGTTTTTTCTTATGATCAGTGATTTCATTACGCATCTCGCGAACCTGAGAGTTTAAAGCATCGCGTTCATCAGCAAGCTTCTTAGATTTTGTATGTAACTGATTTCTTTTTTCCTTTAACTCATTTGCTCTCTTCTGTAGTTCGTCTTTTTTCTTTATCATATCCCCTGTTGATTCTGCCATTTGAAACCTCTGAAATTATCAGCCTATTATATAGCTTATTGTATTAGGTAAAATATAAGGTATATATTAAGTATCTCAAAAGATAAAAATAGTAAGAGATTTAGGAATCCGCTTGTTTTGATCTTTGACTTTGAAGAATTATTCCATCAAGGATTACTGCTAAAATTCCTGTTATAAAGATCATATCCATAACATTAGCACCACCAATAACTGCATTAATGGTAGTACTAGATGGGTAACTTAAAAGCTGAGGTAAATGAAAAAAATCTGCACCAATTAATACTCCAAAAGTTCCACAGATATATGCAAATGGAGCAGCTTTCGTAAATTTTTTCCATAGCAAAAAAACAGATGTAAAACTTGCAAAAACAGCAGGGAGTAGCCAATATGGAAACGATGAAACAATGCCACTACTTGGATCAGGGCGAGTAACCAGATAAGTAACAATGGTTACAACAAGTATCCCCAGTCCAACTTTTTTCATATTTAATTTTTTTTTCCAAATCAGATAAACACTGATTAATACAGGGATTATTGCACCACCCATATTAATGCCAACGTTCCAATTTTGATATGTAAAAAGATGGATATCTGAGACGTTAATGCCAAATATAAGAATTTCGAATTCAAAAAGAAATGATACGGCAATAATAACAACTGCTTCAAACTTGGAAAAACCCATATCATTAAACGCTTTTGTAACAATGAGATATCCTATGTACAAAGCTAGAATTGGGATAAAAACATAAAGTAGATATCTTGCAATAGTGGTAATATTTAACAACACGAACATTATAAAAACAGTTGATATAGATATTATTTATAAACCTTCGTCATATTCCGGTTCAAGATAGTGATAAAACCATGGATGATTTCCTGAAAAAAGAATGTGATCTGAAGTTCTTTCATGATAACGGATATTTTAGAAAAAAATGTTCTAAATGTAGTGATTATTTCTGGACACTTAATAAAGATGCAGAGGTGTGTGGTGATCAACCATGTGTACCTTTTAGTTTTATTGGTAAGCCTCTTGGTAAAAAATCGTTATCTCTTGCTGAGGTGCGTGAGAGTTTTTTAAGTTTTTTTGAAAAAAATAATCATTCAAGGCTTAAGTATCCTGAAACGGGTGAACGATGTACGGTTATTGCACGTTGGCGTACTGATATTTATCTAACTATTGCTAGTATTGCCGATTTTCAACCACATATAACATCTGGTGAGGTTCCACCCCCTGCAAACCCGCTTGTTATTTCACAACCATGCATCCGTCTTAATGATCTTGAGGATGTAGGTAGAAGTGGCCGTCATCTGACAACTTTTGAAATGATGGGGCATCATTCGTTTAACAAAAACGTTGATGAGATTTATTTCAAAGAAGACACCGTACGTCTTTGTGATGAATATTTTGTAGAACATATTGGAATACCACGAGAAGCAATAAATTACAAAGAACAATTATGGTACGGTGGTGGAAACGCAGGACCCTGCTTAGAGGTACTGGCAGCAGGACTAGAAATTGCCACTCTCGTTTTCATGAATATGCAAGAAGATTCAGATGGGGATTTTATAATAGAAGGTAAAAAATATACAAACAACCCACTAAACATTGTTGACACAGGATATGGACTGGAACGTATAGCATGGATCACTCAAGGCACTCCCACTATTTATGATACTGTGTTTCCTGAGATGCTAGAATGGTTAAAAAATCATACTAAAAACATTTCTGATACGCAGAGTATTTACTCTATTGCAGATCATACTAAATGTTTGGCTTTTATGCTAGGTGATGGTATTGTACCATCAAATGTCAAAGCAGGCTATCTAGCACGTCTTATTATCAGACGTTCTCTTCGCTTCATTGAAAAACTTAAACTAAATGTTTCTTTGAGAGAACTTGTAAACATGCAGTTGGATTTTCTTGAAAAAGAATTTCCTTCACTTAAAAAAAGAAAGAAACAAATTGATGAGATACTTGACATTGAAACAAAAAGATACGCAGAGACGCTCTCTAAAGGAGAAGGATTGGTCAAACGCATATTGAAAGAAAAAGAAAACATCGATACAAACGAACTCATCACGTTATATGACACACATGGTATGCCACCTGAAATTGTGAAAAACATTGCAAAAAACGAAGGGACATCCCTTGAAATACCTGAGGATTTTTATTCAATGATCGCTGTACTTCATTCCCATGAAAAAAAGGAAGAAACAAAACAAGATACGAAACAAGATTTGCCAGAAACCCGTGCACTATATTATGAGGATCATTATACAAAAGAATTTGATGCAAAGGTTATTTGGATAAACAACACAAATAATGGTACTGAAGTTATACTTGATCAAACAGCATTCTACCCGGAGGGCGGTGGACAACCAGCAGACAAAGGAACGCTTACCATTAAAGGTAAAGAAATATTTGTTAAACATGTTGAAAAACATGGAAAAGCAATTATCCATTTAGTAGATGGAAAACTAGATGTCGGTGATAAAGTCCATGGGCAACTTGACTGGGAACACCGATACACACTTATGAAACATCACACAGGAACACATGTAGTAAATGGTGCATTACGTATGCTGCTTGGTGAACACATATGGCAAGCAGGATCACAACTAGGGGTTAACGACGCGCGTTTTGATTTTGCGCATTACAAAAATATAACAGAAGAAGAGAGAAAAGAAATAGAGGATCTAGCAAATAAACTAGTACAAAAAGGACAGGCTGTTGAGAAAAAAGTAATGGATCGGAATAGTGCTGAGCAAACATATGGTTTCAGACTCTACCAGGGAGGAGTTCCACCTGGAAACGACATCCGTGTTCTTAACATACCAGGTATTGATGTAGAAGCCTGTGGCGGAACGCATCTAAATAACATCAATGAAATTGAAAAAATCCGCATTCTAAAAACAGAAAGAATACAAGATGGAGTAAACAGGCTTATTTTTACTGCAGGAAAAATGGTTGATGCCTATCAGGACGAAGAAAACAAGATGTACAATCAAATTGTAAAAACACTCAGTAATGTTTATGAAATTAAAACACAGAAAGATATTTCTGAACAATTAAAAGGTGTTTCAAAGATTTTCTCAGTACAAGTTGAACAAGTTGATAAAACGATAAAACGATTTCTTAAAGAAACAGATAAACAAGGAAAAACAACAGTTGATAGTCTCATTGATGCATGTGACCATCTTTTCAACGAATGGAAAAAAACAAAAAAGACGATTAAACAAAAATCAGCGGAGTTAAAGTTAAATGCAGAATTATATAAGGAAGAATCAGTTAAAATAGGAGATAAAGTAATAAAAATTATATTCGAAGATATCCCAGAATCATTTGATCCTATTGCTAGGGCAGGTAAAATAATAAAAGAAAAAGGGAAAATTGCATATATAAGTAGTGGAAATAAAGTGACAATTGCTGCATCAGATGATGTTGACATTGATTTAAGACCTGTTGCAGCAGTAGTAGGAAGATCATTGGGTGGCAGTGGAGGCGGAAAACCTAAAATGGCTCACTGTGGTGGTAAGAAACCCGGAAACAATCCTGAAATAACTAAGAAAACAAAAGAACTAATAAAACAGGAATTAAAAAAATAAAAATTCTAAGGTACTGGTAATTTTACAAATAGGTGAACAACTGTTAAAATAACAATTGTTGCTATGCACATCGCTGCAACAAGCCATGGTGGTATTTTTAGTGATGTTTTTTCTTCTGCATCAAAATACCTGATTAATCCTGCTGCGGAATGAAAACCTTCACCTTTTTTTTGCTTTGTCATATTAACTACCTAAATTACTACATATAGTTATAATATTTTAGTTTTGCTATTAGATTTTTGAAAATTTTTATTGCGGAAGCCAAACATCTAAATATTGAGTCTTTATACCTATTTCTAAGGGTGTAATACTTATGAAGGAAATAGAGGCTCTTATTAAAAAAGCGTTTAAATATAAAGAGAGTGGACTTAACGATCATGAAATAGCTGAAGAACTAAATGTATCTAAGGATACAGCTTTATGGCTTCTTAGCAAAGGTAAAAATAAGAAACCAGAAGGAGATGTCAAAATTGGTTGGCGTTCAGTCGGTGTTTACCCTGCCAGGATTGGTTTTATCGCAGATGCTCTTTGTGACATTTTACTTGAAGAAGCGGAAAACAATGATCTTGATATTGATACAGTCGTAGGAATTGCAATAAATGGAATACCAGTTGCTACATATATTGCTGATAGACTAGGATTGGAACTCGCGGTTTTCAGGCCACATTATGAGAAATCAGGTGCTTTTTCCTCAAATTATGCTGGTGTTAAAGACAAAAATGTTGTCCTAGTTGATGATGTGGTTGGAACTGGTGATACTTTTAAAAACGCTATAAAAACAACAAAAGCCGAGAAAGGAAAACCAGTGCTTTGTCTGTCCGTAATCAACAAAAGATCTCAGAACAGTATAAACAGTGTACCACTTCGTGCACTTATCAGAGCAAGAGTAATATAAACAATCGTTGTAACCTTGTTTGAGAGAGAGTATAAAATATGCATTGGGCGGATGTTTTAGCAGAGGATTTACTCAAAGAAAAAAAGAAACATGTTCTAGCTACAGGCATAACTCCATCAGGTCCAATACATGTTGGAAACATGCGTGAAATTTTGACAACAGATGCAGTTTATAGGTCGCTAACTAACAAGGGCGGTAATGCTGAACTAATATATGTTGCTGATGATTATGATCACCTGCGAAAGGTCTATCCATATCTACCTAAATCTTATGAAAAATATGTGGGAATGCCTATTTCAGAGATACCCTGTCCATGTGGGAAACACAAGAGCTACGCAGATCATTACTTGTTATCTTTTTTAAACTCACTTAAAGAAATTGGTGTAGAACCACACGTTTATCGTGCTAGTGAAATGTACAAGAATGGGACATATAAAGAAGCAATTCAGACTGCTCTTGAAAACACAGATAAAATTAGGAAGATAATTGAGACAATTTCCAAGAGACAACTACCTAAAAACTGGCTTCCATTTAACATAAAATGTGAGAAATGTAACAGAATGACAATGACAAAACCAACTCTTTATAACTATCCAATAATTGAATACAAATGTGAATGTGGGTATGAAGGGAAAGCAGATATAACAAAGGATGGTGTTGGAAAACTACCCTGGCGGGTAGACTGGCCAGCACGTTGGAAAATACTTGGTGTCACTTTTGAACCCTTTGGTAAAGATCTTGGAACAACCGGCGGTGCAAGGGACACTGGTGAAAAAATCTGTCAAGAGATATATAACTATCCTGCACCTAAGTATACGGTCTATGAGTTCATATTGCTTAAAGGTCAGGGGGCAATGCATAGTAGCAAGGGAACAGCGCTTAGCAGTGAGGAAATGCTTAACATTACTCCACCTGAAGTACTACGTTTTCTACTTATGAATAATCAGCCAAATAAACACATACAATTTGATACAGGACTAGGGCTTCTTAACCTGGTAGATGAATATGATAAACTTGAAAAAGTCTATTTTGGAGTTGAAGAAGAAATCAAAGGGATGAAAGATTTGAAGCAAACATATGAACTTTCACAACCCTACGATATCCCAAAAACCATACCTTACCAGCTACCATATAGGCATCTTGTCACGCTCGTACAAATCGGTGAAAACTGGAATGATGTAAAAAAGATACTGCAAAGAACAGGACAAATTCCAAAAGATCTAGAAAAAGATGATGAAAAACATCTGAAGATAAGAGCGGAACATGCAAAACACTGGTTAAAAAATTATGCTCCAGATGTGGTAAAATTCGAAGTTAAAAAACAAAAACCAAGAATAAAACTAGAAACAGAACAAACAAAATTCCTAACGCAATTACATGAACAGATCACAGCAGAAAAATGGGAACCTGAAAACATACACAATGCAATATATACTGTATCAGAAAAACAAAAAATACCAATAAAAACAGCGTTTAAAACCATTTATCAGATATTACTCGGTCAAGAAAAAGGACCAAGAGCTGGATACTTCCTTTCAAATTTGGATAAAGATTTCGTTCTAAAAAGAATAGAAGAAGCAATTAAATAAAACAATCTTTTTTAACGTATTATTGAAAAACATGAAAACATATCTAGAAGTATATGGTTGTACGGCAAACAAAAGCGATGCTAATCTTGTAAAAGGGCAGTTACTGAAAGACAACCATGAAATAGTTGAAAAAATCGATGATGCAGATGTATTAATCATTCTAACATGCACAGTTATAGACACAACACAGCAACGTATGCTATCCAGGCTCAAAGAGTTAAAAAAGACTGGTAAAAAAATAATTGTAGCAGGTTGCATGGCATCAATTCAAAAAGAACTTGCACAAGAAATACTACCAGATGCGCAATTTTTACCACCACAATACTCTCACCATATAACAGAGGTCTTAGGGGGAAAAAGAATAGTTTTTGAGGAGAAAAATAAAACCCTTTTTCCCAAATATCATGATAGTATATTTGCTCCTATTTCAATTTCAGAAGGATGTAATTTCTCATGCTCATACTGTATAACATCTAAGGCCCGTGGTAAACTAAGAATCTTTCCCATAGAGGAAATAAAACAGGATGTTTGTCTAGCCGTTAAACAAGGATGCAAAGAAATTCAACTAACTGCTCAGGATACAGCATCATATGTATTTGATACAAAAACAGATCTTGGTGAATTACTCACAAATGTTTGCACAATAAACGGGGAATACAAGATACGTGTTGGAATGATGAACCCGTTTACACTTTTGAAAAACATTGACAGCATCATCAAAGGTTATAATGATCCTAAAATCTACAAATTTTTGCATCTTCCCGTCCAATCAGGCAATAATGAAATTCTGAAAATGATGAAACGGAAATATACAACAGATGATTTTTTTAACATAGTTAAACAATTTAGGAAACACTACTCAAATCTTACGCTTTCAACTGATATAATAGTTGGTTTTCCAACTGAAACAGATGAACAATTTCAACATACAATAAACTTGTTGGAGCAGATAAAACCAGATGTCACCAATATCACACGGTTTTCTGCACGGCCTTTTACCAAAGCAAAATCAATGAAAGGGCGGATTAAAACAGAAATTGTAAAAAATAGATCAAAAAAATTAACACAACTATGCAGTAAACTTACAGAAAAAAACAACCAAAAACATGTTGGTAAAAAATACAATGTTCTGATAACTGAAAAAGGAAAAAACAATACTTTTATTGGCAGGTCTGAGAATTATAAACCTGTCATACTTAAAGATAAAGTAGAAATCGGATGTTTTTATCCTATGGAAATAGAGGGTTATGCCCCTACGTATTTGATAGGAAGGATTATATAGAACCAGAGATATTTGTGGCCTTGTGGAAGGGATGATACGAGTATCTATTAATGGATTTGGAAGAATAGGAAGAAATGTTTTACGTGCAGCAATAGGGCATTCTCAATATGGAAAAAAATTTGAAATAATCGCGATAAATGATCTTGGTAACACTGAGATACTAGCCCATCTTTTCAAATATGATTCTGTCTATGGAAAATTTGATGGCACAGTGCAAACAAGAGATGGTGGAATAGAAGTAAATAATAAATTCATTAAATTTTATTCACAGGTAAAACCTTCAAAACTCCCGTGGAATAAAGATGATATCGATGTTGTCGTCGAGTCCACAGGTTTTTTCCGTGATCGTGAAGGGGCATCACAACACTTGGATGCAGGAGCAAACAAAGTCATAATTTCTGCACCTGCAAAAGATCCAGATATAACAGTAGTATTAGGTGTAAATGAACAAAACTATAATCCAGATGAACACCATATTATATCCAATGCATCATGTACAACAAATAGTCTTGCACCACCAGTAAAAGTACTTAATGATAATTTTGGGGTTGAACAAGGATTCATGACTACAATACACTCATATACAGGTGATCAAAGAATTCTTGATTTCCCACATAAGGATTTAAGAAGAGCACGAGCTGCAGCTGTTTCAATCATCCCTACCACAACTGGTGCCGCAAAAGCAGTGACACTTGTTATACCAGAACTTAAGGGGAAAATTGATGGTATGGCTGTACGTGTTCCAACACCTGATGGTTCTTTAACAGATTTTACTTGTATTTTGAAAAAAGATGTAACCAAAAAAGAGGTTAATAATGCATTTAGAAACGCAGCAGATAATCATCTAAAGGGAATTATGGAATATTCTGAGGAACCTCTGGTATCAATAGACATAATAGGTAATCCTCATTCAGCAATAATAGATGGTTTGAGCACTTGCGTTAACGGTGAACGTGGAAACTTTTTAAAAATACTATCCTGGTATGACAACGAATGGGGTTATAGCTGCCGTATTGTTGATTTAATAAACTATGTTTTCACAGGTCAAAAAAAAACCGACGAAATGCAAATAATAAGGACAATATAAAAAACAATAAATCTTATTTATACTATAGTTTTAAATAAACACATATTATAACATTTTTTTGGAGGCAATTAGGTTTATGAAAGAGTACAATACACTTGATGATTTTGATGTAGAAAATAAAACCGTTTTACTACGTGTAGATTTTAACATGCCACTAGACAAAGACACTTTTGAAATACTTGATACAACACGTATAAAAAGAGTACTGCCGACAATAAATGAACTAGTAGGTAAAAATGCTAAAATAGTTATTCTAGCTCATCAGGGCAGGCAGGGCAGTTGGGATTTTATAAGTCTTGAAAGACATGCAAAGGCATTAGAAAACCTTCTAGGTGAAGGTATTGAATATTGTAATGATATATTCGGTGAAAAAGCAAAAAACGCAATAAAAAATCTGCAAAACGGTGAGGTACTCCTTTTGGGCAATGTTAGAAGATTTGATGGTGAAACAGATAAAAAATCTGCAGAAGAACATTCTCAATCTGAACTAGTGCAAAACCTATATCCACTTGCAGATATTTTTATAAACGACGCATTCGCAGCAGCTCATAGAGCACAATGTTCACTTATTGGTTTTACAGCCGTACTTCCATCATGCGCAGGACGTCTATTGGAAAAAGAACTAACTACACTTGGAGAAATCACGACAGATCCTAAGAAACCATCAGTATTCTTATTTGGTGGTGCAAAATTCTCAGATGTTGTAAAAACAATAGAAAGATTGCTTGAAAATAAAACAGCTGATAAAGTGATACTTACAGGTCTACCAGCAAACGCATTTCTAAAAGCAAAAGGAGTGAATCTAGGTGATAAAAACGAAGAAATGCTAGCAAAAGAAGGGACACCTGAAAACTATGAAGAAATCAAACAACTACTAGCAAAATACAAAGATAACATCTGTCTACCAACTGATTTTGCAGTAGAAGAAAACACAAATAGAAATGAGATAGATGCATCAAAACTTCCAACACAATATAACCTATATGACATTGGTGAAAAATCAATTGAAAACTTCAAAAACATAATTGATGATGCTAAAACAGTATTTCTTTCAGGGCCATGCGGAGTTTTTGAAAAACCATTATTTATGAAAGGAACAGAAGAAATCTTCAAATACATCGCAGGAATAGACACATTTTCCATTGTAGGTGGAGGACACACAGTTGCAGCAATAGAAAAACTAGGACTTAATGATAAAATGAGCCATATAAGCACAGGTGGAGGAAGTCTTGAGAAATTCATGATGGGTGAAAAACTACCAGTTGTGGAAGCATTAAAGGCTGCAAAAAACAAAACATTCTAACCCATGATACATAAGAGAAAAATATCAAATACCTCTTTTTTCTTCTCACAACAATATTTGTCTATGGGCTGGTAGATCAGCTCGGAAGATCGCTGCCTTCGCAAGGCAGAGGCCGCGGGTTCAAATCCCGCCCAGTCCATACCCACTCCTTGGGGAGATTCTGTTAGATTGATGCTTTTTGCCCAACAACACAAAAGTTTTCTTTATATGCCTAATGTGAACTTCATCAGGATGACCTAGATCTAGAACGTTACTAGGTTAGAGAATGCTTTTTTTAATCTATAAAAAGTGTTAAATATATTGTATCTTTATTCATTATCTCTTAGAAAACCAGAATAACAAGAAGAACTAGAGGGAAAAATAATGAGAATCTTGCTGATAATGCCTCATCCGAATCCGAAAAGAAGTCTTTTTTCTAAATTTTCATATCCATGTTTAACCCTTCAGCAAATAGCAGGTATTACTCCAAGAGAGCATGATATAGGAATTGTAGATGAAAGATATGGAAAAATTGATTTTGATAAACACTACGATCTTGTAGGTATTTCCTGCCTCACCTATAATTCTTTACGAGGATATGAAATCTCAGACACGCTCAGAAAAAAAGGAATACCTGTTGTTTTTGGTGGATATCATGCATCACTTTTACCAAAAGAAGTAAAACAACATGCTGATAGTGTTATTATTGGTGAAGCAGAATATACATGGCCTCAATTATTAAAAGATTTAGAAAACGGCCAGCTCAAACCATTCTATAAAAGTGACCAAGTAGTAAAAGCAGAAGATATCCCACCTGCAAGACATGATATTGGAGTATATACATTTCTTTCTGAGGCCATACAAGCATCACGTGGATGTCCAACAGGATGCGAATTTTGTGCAATGAACCTAATTGAAGGTAAAATATTTAGAGGTAGACCTGTAGATAACATTATTGAAGAGATGAAGATAATTAAAGCAAGAAGGATATTTTTTGCTGATGCATCGTTAACCATAAATCCAAAATATTCAAAAGAACTTTTCAAGGCAATGAAAGAGGTTAATAAGAAATTTGATTGTTTTGGAAATATAAATGTTATAGCGCGCGATGATGAATTTTTACGACTATCAAGTGAAGCAGGAGTAACTAAATGGTATCTAGGCATAGAATCCATTTCTCAGGAAAATATAAATCAATCTGGTAAAGGAACAAATAAGGTAGAAGATTATGGAAAGGCCATTAAAAAAATAAAAGATTATGGAATGTCGGTAACAGGATTTTTTATTTTTGGATTGGACTATGACACTCC
This sequence comes from Thermoplasmata archaeon, assembly GCA_030640585.1. Taxonomy (GTDB): domain Archaea; phylum Thermoplasmatota; class E2; order DHVEG-1; family DHVEG-1; genus DAOWIZ01. The sequence goes on along the minus strand of DAOWIZ010000094.1, from coordinate 10,425 downwards.
AGACATATTTGACAGGACGCTTCAAGCAATATATGATTGGAATTTAGATGAATCTTCATTTAGTATTATAACGCCTTATCCTGGAACCAAATTATTTGACCGACTCAAAAAAGAAGGAAGAATAACAAATTATGATTGGTCAAATTATGCAGAGGGAAAAGTCAATATAAAACCTAAAATGATGACTGCAGAAGAACTATTAGAGGGTATTACACATATAGCAGATGACTTTTATTCGGTTAAAAGTTCATTAAAAAGAAGTTTTAATTTTCACACTAACCCATTAAAATCACCAATTATCTTTGCAGGTAATATAGCATTACGATCATTTTATAAAAAAGAAAAATTAAGCATCTAAAAATAAAAACGATGGCAGATATAATATGAAAATCCTGTTAGTATTTCCAAGAATAGAACATGGTGCAACAACGTATAGAAGTAAAGGATCATGGACATCCATACTTTTTGGTTATCCAATAATCACTTTACCACATATGGCAGCTATAACACCAAAAAAATACAATGTTAAAATTGTCAATGAAAATTATGAAGAAATTGATTTTGATGAAGATGTAGATTTAGTGGGGATTACCTGTTATACAATGACAGCGCCACGTGTTTATGAAATAGCAGATGAATTTAGAAGACGCGGTAAAAAAGTAGTACTTGGTGGTTATCACCCAACCGCTATGCCTAAAGAAGCATTACAACACGCAGATAGTATTCTTCTTGGTATGGCTGAGGCAAGTTGGTCAAAACTTTTAGAAGATGCAGAGAAAGGAAAACTAAAAAGAATCTATGAAAAAAATACAAACTATGACATGGCTGATATACCACCCATTAGACGTGATCTTATAAAACACAATCCATTTTTAGGAGCAATACAAACAACAAGAGGATGCTCAAATCGATGTGAGTTCTGTGCAATCAGTAGTTTCTGTGAGCATGGTGTTAAACAACGACCTATCAAAAAAGTTATAGAAGAACTTGAACAGATGCAAAATAGAGTATTTGTCTTACACGATCCTCATTTAACAACGAATAGAAAATATGCAAAAGAATTCTTTAAAGAAATGATAAAACATAAAATAAATAAAAAATGGGTTGCAAATGGTACAACAAATGTTTTATTAAAAGCAGATAAAGAATTTTTAGAACTAGCAAGAAAATCAGGATGTGTTGAATGGTTCGTAGGATTTGAGTCAATAAACCAAGCAGCATTAAATGGAATTAAAAAAACACATAACAAGGTTGAAGATTTTGAAAAAATGATAAAAAGAGTACATGAGTACGACATGACAATCCAAGGAGGGATAATATTCGGTTTTGATGAGGATACAACAGATATATTCGATACAACACTTCAGAAAATAAACGAACTGGATTTAGACATAGTGGAAATAAATATACTCACACCATTTCCGGGGACTCCACTTTTTGAAAGACTTGATAAGGCTGGAAGGATTTTTACAAAAGATTGGGCAAAATATAACCAAGTTGAAATTGTATATGAACCAAAAAATATGACCGTTAAAGAATTATACGATGGAGCAAGAAAAGTCGCAAAAGAGTTTTATTCTTGGCCAGAAATCATTAAGAGAAATTTAAAAGTATTCAAAACTGCAGGATTAATTGGTGGTTTATTGCCCGCAGGTACAAACGTAAACTTTAGAAGATACTATAAAAAAGATTTTAATTTCTAAAAGGTAATCTTTATGACTAAGCATTTAATACTATGAAAAATCAAAAAAATATATAAAAGAAATAAATATCAAGGCGGAGTAAAATAACTATGAAATCATCTGAATCTTCTAACAAAAAGAAAGTTATTGTAAAAAAGATTGCAATGTTAAGTGATGAACCACTTTTTTGGCAGACTTGTGCAAAACGTTTTTTTAAAATTATTCTTAATAACTATGAATGGATCACAAATGGTTCTTATTATCAGTTCAAACTCGATGAACTTACAGATAAAGATATCTTACAGGGAAAACTAACAGTTTCAAACTATGATGTACTGTTAATACCTGGTGGAGGTGTTGGTGATGGCCATTCAATTACCAAAGGGTTTAATTCTTTCCCAAGGGTTAGAAAATGGAAGAAAAAAATCCAGAAATTTGTCAAAGACGGTGGAGGCATAATGGGCTTTTGCGGCGGAACCTCCTTAATTACTCCTTTAACTACAGGTAAAAGAAAGCCTGCTACTTTTTGCGAAAGACAATATAATAAAAGTTCAATCGGTGTTTCTAGTACTTATTCCTATTACAAATATTTAGCTTTACCTCTTTATTATCCATTTCAAAAGACGCATCCTGAAAGGATTGGAACAACTGCATATGTTTTTTCTTTTAAACCTACGAAAAATGCAGAGGGCGATTTTTTTCATTCAGGAGGCGTACCTATTGATATTAAACTTTCTAAAAACAATCCGATTTTTGCAGATTACCCAGAAGATACTCTTACTGTTAGATGGTGGGGTGGTCAGGCTTTATGGCCACAAGATAACCCTGGTAGAAAGATCACAATCTGCGCAAGATACCCTGATAAAGAACTACATGAGGATGATAGAACACGCATTCATGCATGGAGATATACAGGAGGCATATCTGGCCTTATAAGAGGCTTTATTAAGGCTATGCATTTTGCAAAAGAAGAAAATATTAAACTCTTTGATGCAGCAATGTTTACATATTATTTTGCTGATGACTGGAAGCTTTCTGAAAAGCTTATTGAATCCTCATTAGCAAAACGTCCATGTATTGTTACAGAAGAGTATCCAAATGAAAATAATGGTCGTATTATTCTATGTACTCTTCATCCTGAGTATATGTCATGGCAGGATGGGCATATCGAAGAGCGTAAACAAGAGCACATATGTCTTGCTGATGGTCTTTATGAATGGAAGGATATCTGTACTTTGAAAAAACCAATAGATAATAATCTTACACATACGTGGTGGGTAGTAAGAAGGTTTGTTGCATGGGCTTCAAAGATACCTGATAAAGATATGCCACCAATACAAAAACAAAAAGTAAAACCAGAAGATCTTAATCTAGTCAAAAGTAGTATGTTCTGGGATGGCACCTTGTTAAATCAGATAGAATGTATTTAGTATTTAGAGGGTTTTTAGTGAAAAGAAAAAACCAAGAACCTAAAGATGTAGCAACATATTACGAAAAACGTTGGAATGCATTTAAAACATGGTGGAAGACTGATGAGACATATTGTATACATTATGGTTTTTATGATGAAAAATGTAAAGATTTGATATCTGCAATTTTAAACATGAATAATTACGTTGGACGTCTTTTAGGCCTTGAAAAAGGAAAAAAGCAGCATATTCTTGATGCAGGGTGTGGAGTCGGAGGAACATCTGCATATCTAGCTAGAAAATACCCCGATATAAAGTTTACAGGTATTACTATTACGCCCAGCCAGGTTAAAATTGCAAAAGAATATCTAAAAAAAAACAATATTTCAAATGTTGAAATAATACATGGTGATTTTACAAAGACACAATTTACTGATAACACTTTTGATTCCATTTTTGCAATTGAGTCAGTAGGATATACAGAAAACATTAAAGATTTTATAGACGAAATGTATAGAATTTTAAAATCAGGCGGAAAACTAATAGTTCTAGATGGTTTTAGAACAAAAGAAGAGATGGATTCATTAACTAAAAAAATATACGAAACTTATCTTTATGGACAAGGATATCAAAAACTTGATTTACCACACATAAAAAATTATATTAATCTACTCAAAAAAAAAGGATTTAAAAATATAATTCACAAGGATATATCAGATAACGTTGTAAAAACTCAGATTTATGGAGTGGCTATAGGAATACCCTGGCTTATCTCATATATTTTAAAAAAAATTTTTACATTTGGAATAATTGATTCAAAAAAAAATTATTTGGAGTTTTCAATGGGTGTCTCTGTTCTTGCACCAATAATTGCTCTTAAAAAAATCTCAAGATATTATATGACTGTAGCAATCAAGAAGGGATAAACTTTGGAAGAAGAATTTAAAAAAAGAGATACAGATCTTAAAAAATATGGCATATCTTCATTGTCATATCTTACGATTTCTAAAGATTTAACAGCATTTCGTAGTAAAAGTTGGGATGGTTTTTTTGCATATAAAGAATTTATGAGCTCGGCTGTAATTCTTAGTGACCCAGTTGTACCACTAGATCAATTAAATGATGCAGTTGACGATTTAATAAAGACGTTTACCAAAAATAAAAAACACCTGGGATTTTTTTTATGTACAGATAATGTTGTAAAAACGCTTATAGATAAGGGTTTTAAAACATATTACTTCGGTCGTGAAGCAGTAGTAAACCTGAATAAATTTACAACAGATGGGAAAAAGGCAGCAAGTATCAGAAGTAGTGTAAACTATGCCCGAAGAAACAATATGGCCGTTGAAGAATATAAATATAAAAACAAAAGAGATCCTAAGATTGATAAGGAAATAACTAAGATATCAGAACAATGGAAGAAAACAAAAAATGAACCTGATCTCACCTTTGCGTTTGGTCATGTCAACTTTGAAGATTACAAAGACACAAGATATTTCATCTGCAAATATGAAGGAAAAGTTGTAGGCTTTATTACTTATTATCCAATATATTGCGGCATACCTAATTACTATCTTGATATGAGTCGTAAAGGAACAGATTCACCACGCGGAGTTATTGATTTTTTACATGTCGAATCATTTGAGATTTTGAAAAAAGAAGGTGTTGAAAAAATATATATCGGCCTTGCTCCACTTTCTCATTTAGAGTTTGGTTTAAAAGTTAATACTGAAAAATATGTAAATTTTCTAAGTTTTTTGCATCCATTGTTTGAGTCGTTTTATCCTGCGAAGTCTGAGCTTTTTTTTAAGAAAAAATATGCTACAGATTGGGAGCCTAATTATATATGTTTTTATCCGCGTATTAGCATTAGAACTCTTTTCAGCCTTCTCCACGCAGTATACAAAGGTGGTTTTGCAGGTCTTTTAACTCATAAAGTTAAAAATATATTTAATAAATAAAAAATAATCATATTGTTATTGTTTCTTAATTAAAAAGAAGGAAATAGTATCGACTAATTTCTCTGAAGAAAATGACTTTTCGATTTTAAAATATTTTTCAAGAAAATCTTTTCTACCAAGAGGCTTAGTAAAAGAATCAGTTGTTGTTCTAAAAATAATACGAGAATTATTCTTCATATTATAAAAAAGGTACTCTAGAATATCTTTCTGTTTTTTAACACCGTACAAAACAAATATAACATCAAAATTGCCAACGGGATATTTCATACCATCTGCATGTTCAAATTTTAGATTTTTATCAAAACTTGAAGAATTTATAAAACTGATAGCATTTTTAACAGCTTTTAAATCATAATCAATAGAAACAATCTTTTTTGAATTTGAGTTATTAGAAACTAAAATCGATGTAGCTGGAATAGAACCACAACCAATAATTAAAACAGAATCATCAGAAGAAACATCTGAAATATTTATTTCTTTTTCAACAATTTCTTTATACATATCTATATAATTCCGAGACAAAAATTCAAAACTTATCGCGATTTTTTCAAATAGAACATATGAAAAATTCATTAAGCTTTTGAAAGAACCAACCTTAAACTTCGGAGAAATACACTCATAGAAAGTCTTTCTAGCAAATGAAAACAACCGGTTTTGTTTTTTATTTGTCATAATAAACGTTGCCTTTAAAAACAAGATAACAAAATAACCTCTTAAAATTTTTGTATTAAATCAGTTAAAATTGAAGAATAGGATTTGAATCACAACATCAATGAAAATAATGCTATATGTAAATAAGAAGTAATCAAAACCTTTTCTTCCAACAATAGAAGCATTTTTTTTAAAATCTTTCCCATCTGATTTTAACAGCCTATAGGAATAAAACATTATATAAAGCCACAATAGTACAAATGAGACAAGAAAAATAAATGATAAAATTGTTTTATAAAACAAAATAACTCCTAAGATACCTGAGATTAAGAACCAAACAAATGAAATTTTTGCAGCGTTTTTCTCACCAAAGCTTGTAGCATACGTTCTAACACTATGTTTTCTATCGCCCTCAACATCAACAATTCCTTCAGCAAGATCATGAGCATTATCTGCAAAATAGGTAAACAAGACAAGGATTAACATCTGGGCAACGCCCTCAGAGTTAGTTGAAATAGTGCCTAAAAATGAAAGATCTATAAACACAGAAGACGACTGAGGAATAGCCGTCCAGATTGCAAAGAATCCAAAAAATGCTACAACGATCCATTGTATTGGTGTAAAAATTTCAGAATATGCAGGGATTTTTACTATTTTTTTAAGATATTTGTCATGAAAAGTAACAAACAAAGCAGCACAACAAACAAGTATGAGACAAATTGGACTTATAAGAGTTGCAAAGATAAATACCATAGCTGAAAAAATTAAAGCTATTAAGAAAAAACAAAATTTACTGATACGTCCAGACGGAATTGGTCTATCAGGATGAGCAACAGAATCAATATCTGCGTCAGTTATATCATTCCATATAAGTGCTGCAAAAAAACCAGCATATAGGGTAATTACTGTAAAAAAAATGATTTTTAATATATCAATACTATAAGATTGAATACCAAATGCAAGCATTGGGACACTTGCATACATTAGGATATAGCTAATTAATTCATACGCAGGAAGTGAACGCCAATTAGAAAGAAAATTTATGGGACGAGTTAAAATAAATGCAGGCTTTTTTCTATTTTTCAAGAGATCTATCACCTTAAATATTTTCATTTAATTTTAAAGATTATCATGTCAATATATATATTTCATTTAATTATCTTATTGTTTTATCCCAATTTATTACAGAATAAAAAATTTCAAAACTAACATTTGTCTTTCACTAATACATATTTTTACGTTTCGAGAGTTGAAATACAGTGACTTTTAACGGATGATTTTAAAAACATATTATTGATATAGTATTACTAATATTACATATATATAATAGTTAGAATTGGTGAGATGAGAAAATATGAAAAAGATAATGGTTGTTGATAACGAACCTGACATTGTTGATCTTACACGTACTGTCCTTGAGATAGGTGGTTATGAGGTTGTACCAGCTTATAGTGGTGAAGAATGTCTTAGACTCCTAGAAAGAGAAAAAGTTGATCTTGTACTTCTTGATATTATGATGCCCGGTATGAGCGGTTGGGATGTTTTTAATCGTATTAAAAAGAAATCGGATGAAATTAAGGTAGCTTTTATGAGTGTACTTGAGATTTCTGATAAGAGAAAGCAGGTATTGCTTGATGAAGGTCTTGCCGATTATATTATGAAGCCTTTTGATAAAGATGGGCTTTTAGATCGTATTGATAAAATACTAATAGAAAAGGAAGAATAAATGAGTAAAAAAATAATGATAGTTGATGACGAGCCTGATATTTTGTTTACTGTTAGTCAGATGCTGGAAATCTGTGGTTATGATGTTGTTAAATGTGTTGATGGTAAAGAGTGTTTATCAAAATTAGATGATAATTATATCCCTGATCTGGTTCTTCTTGATATTATGATGCCCGAGATGAGTGGGTGGGACGTAGCAGCTAAAATAAAAGAAAACCCTGCTTGGAGCAAGATTCCTATTGTTTTTCTTACAGCAAAAGGGGATACTATGAGTATCGGCATGGGTAATATGGCATCTGAGGATTATATTGTGAAACCTTTTGATATAGATGATCTTAAATATAGGGTAAATAAAATATTGGGTAAATAAAAAAAACGCGGTTTTTTGGGTAATAATTGTATAATAAGGTATTTATATCTATGGATAACAATTTTAATAGTAGAGAAAAACTAAGGTGTTATCTAGTGATATGTAAGAAATGTAAAAAAAGGTTTGGTATTGAAGGTGTTAATTACTGGAGTGTTAAAATTAGTTTATGTTCTCATTGTAAAGTAGAACTTAGTTAATAAATTGTTTTTTAAGCCGTCGGAGGGAGTTGAACCCCCGGCCTGCTGATTACGAATCAGCCGCTCCACCAGCTAAGCTACGACGGCAAACAATCTTTGAAGGTTTGAATAATAATTGATAATAAAAAATTGCCTATCGTTTCATTTTAATCGCAACATCTTTTTACTAATATATTGTTACAAACCTTGTATGATAAGTGGAGCGGATGAAGCTGGAAGAGGGCCGGTACTCGGCCCGCTAGTTGTTGCAGGTGTTACTTTCAAAGATGACTCTAAGTTAGTGGAGAATAAAATTCGTGATTCAAAAAAACTATCCCCAACTAGGAGAGAAGTTTTGGCTAAGATGATTAAAGAAATTGCAATTAACTATGAGGTTCTTGTTATTCCTGCAAAAGATATTGATGACATGAGAAAAGTTATGACGCTTAATGAGATAGAGGTTAATGCTTTTACTAAGGTTATTAAGAAGTTGAGACCGGAAGTTGTTTATGTGGATTCTGCTGATGTTAATGAAGAGCGTTTTGGCCGTGATATTTTATCAGGTTTGTCTTTTAAACCTGAGATGATTTCTAAGCATAAAGCTGATGATATTTATCCTGTTGTTGGTGCTGCAAGCATTCTTGCTAAAACCAGAAGAGATGAAGAGGTTAGAAAAATAGCAGATATATTAGAAAAGAAACTAAATCTGCCTCTTGGTAGTGGCTATCCTGCTGATGTTATCACTCAGAAGTTTCTCAAATCATGGGTTGAAAAATTTAATAATCTTCCACCACATACAAGAAAATCTTGGAAGACGGCTCAGAAGATAATGGATGAAAAGAGTATTAGAAAACTTGATGATTTCTAAAAAAAATTATATGGCAGAGATGCCAGCCGTGCTGACATTTCCCCCGTATTAGGCGTCGTTCTAAAACCAGTAAGGTTGTTCCTTCTTTATATACCTAAAATAGGGGACGTTGAAAGTATTAATTTGGTTTTGTTTTAAAATTATAAATATTCGTTGATATACTCATAATCAGGTGTTAGTTTTCCATGATATAGTATTACTGCTTTTTTTACTTCTAAGGGAAGTTTCAACATTTCAAATGGTACACTGTAATCAGCTTTTGCTATTTCAGGTACAAAAGGAAGTAGTGATTCCCCAAATTCTTCTGAGGATTCCCGCGGTATTTCACATGGAAGTGTGTCAACTGCGACAACAGCAACACCATTACCCTCATACCCATCTATGATATCTTCACGTATTGGGTTATAAACAAATACAGGGTTACCAGGGTTTGTTGATTTCTCGGTAAACTCTATTGAACCATTTATGTCAACACTAATATCTCCCACTACTTGTAGTTTCATTTGACCTGTATAGTTTTCTTCAAGGAATTCTTTTGTTATTAGACGTGGGTAGCGCTTATCCCAGTAGATACAGTTTATAAGCATTGATAGACGCGGGATATATTGTTGGAATATTGAACGGTAGAGATGCGGATGGTTATAATATTCCTGTAGGTTAAAACGAGCCTCAGATGATATTGGTTCTACCATGTGCTCTTCTTTGAATACTACTTTATATATAACTTTGTCAGAGTAATGTTCATGTATGGCTTCTATCTGATTTGACCCTATTTTTTTTACAGGCAGGCAATCTAGTATTTCTTGTGCACCTTTTGATACATTGCCATATCCTGCAAAACCAACTACCACAGGTGTTATTGATTCGTGTAACCCGTTTTGCTGTATTTTCTCACCGATTTTTTTAAGATGGTTTTTAATTTCATCAAGATTTTTGTAATGAATTGTTTGTTTAATCTCACTTAAAGGAGTTTTTATTCCTTGCCATTCAAGCCTTTGTCCAAATGCCCATAGAGCATCTACCATACCTGCTAGACCGGCATATTTACCAAAGAATACTATTCTTCTTCCTTGGTCATCAGCTATTTTTTCATAGTCGATAAGGTTACAGCCTTGTTCCATCATTTTTTTTAACATTGGCATGTTGTATTTCTGACCTTTGATTACATGCGAAAAGAAAACATATGTTTTGTTTGGTTCAAAAAAATCTTTTGGTATTTCTTTTACTGCAAAAATAACTGGGCAACTTGATAGGTCTTCTTGGACCGTTATATCATATTTTTCGTATTCATTTTGTGTATATGCTCTGATTGGTGAGGTCTGAACTATTGCTTCTATGTCGTATTCTTCTTTTAGCTCTTTTAGATGTCTTGGAATAAATGGGACTCGCCTCTCCCATTGGTTCTTATCTTCTCGACGTACACCGATTATAATACTCATAATTGTTACCTGGAAGAGGTCATCTTTTAGGATTTTAAAAAGATTGTGTGAAAGAAAATAAAATTATTTATATCGTAGGATTGCTCCTATATGACCCAGATCTGCTAGTTCTTCTGAGTCTGTGAACTCGATTTCTGCATCTGT
>DAOWIZ010000018.1 GCA_030640585.1 Thermoplasmata archaeon | reverse complement strand
GACGGATAATCCATATTGCTACTGCCTCTTGCTCACTACCAGATGTATGAAAATTAGATGCAGGTGGAATTCCATCCTGGAAATTATCAGCAACAGTAGGATGACCGCCTATTGCTGATTCATAAAACCCGTAATCCCACCAGGACATTACAGCAGGACGCTTGGCTGGATCTTCTATATCTGTATCTTGGGTGCTAAGCCAAAGTAGAGGATCAACCCAGTACTGCTCAGTGTATAAATAAAGACCAAAGCCAGCAGAAGCAAGTGTCTGACTTTCATCAAAAGGATTTACCATTATCTCTCCTTTTTTTATGACTGGAACTGAGGCGTCAAAGGCAAGATAAACACCTGGAAATATAATCATAACCGTGATAAAAAGAATGCCAAAAATATGAAGAGTGTTTATACCTCTCCTTAAACCATGTAGTCCGCCACCAGCACCTTTAATGCTTTTCAACATCTGCTTATAATCAACCTTGTCCAAAAGGACACATAAAGATATACTTGCAAAAATAGCAATCAATGGCACTAAGTCGTTAATAAAACGCCCAGCGATACTAGCAAGCCAAATGTCTATGACAAATACTGTTGCAAGGAACAGATAGTCTTTACGTTCCTTGTCTTTCAAATAGTAATATACGATACACAAGAAACCAATCCATCCCATCCAATAAAGAGCTGGGCCAAAACTCATAACAGTACGGCTTATGGCATATGTGTTTGCCTCTGCAATTGTAAGTGATACTTTCTGACCATAAATACCAGATCCAAATACAATATCTGACAATCTGTAAAGGCTTGAAAAAGCTGGTACCACCCTGGAAACTTCGTCAATGAAATATAAGAAGAGAAAGCCTATACCTGCGACACCAAAAACAGCAGGTAAAGACAATGTCCACGGTATTCGTTTTTTACCGAAGGATATATATATTAATCCAAACAATCCGACAGCCAGACATAAATATAGTGGGATATCTGCCGAATAACCACCAGCTTTTGACATAATAACTGGAAGGGAAATAATGTAACCCGTAAAAAGCAATATCGTTGGAGTGAGGAATGCTCTAGTATTTATCTTACCAGTAAAAATATCAACGAACATTTGTACAATTGCATAAACTGCTATAACAACATACAGAAACCGAGCTTCTACCCATGTCATAGACAGGGCAGCAAGAGGAATACCACCAAGAATTGCATACAACACAGACCTTGTCTGATTTTTTTCTTTGATGCTCTTTATAAGGAATAAAAATGTCAAGGCAAATAAAAATAAGTTGAAAGAGTCGTGGTCAAAAAGAGAATAAGATGAACCGTGGCCAGATCCTAAATGAATGGGAATAATTGCAATAAATAATGCAGCTAACAAACCTGCCTTCGTACTATAAATCGTTTTACCGATGAAATAAACTGGGAATACAAGAAGAGCTCCAAAAAGCGCCGGCACAAACTGCATAGCGTAACCAACTGCATCAATCTCAGGCATGAATGGTGCTAGAAACCTACTGAAACTTATAGCCATCATGTTAAACAACGGAGCACGATCACCACTTCTCCCAAATGGATAATTAAGCAATGGATCAACATCACTATAGAAAGGGTAACAACCTTTATTTTCACCATAAAGTGTTTGATCTACAAGCCTCATATTGTAATACGGGTCAGGACCAGAAAGGTAATATTTAGAAAGTCCAGTACCATCTGGGTTAACAGCAACTTCACTTGTGATATTGAAATATGATGTGAAAAATAACACTAGCAAAAAAATACCAATGAGAGCTACTGCTACCCACCAGTTCTTTTTAATGCCGTCTGTTGGTTTTCTCTGAATTTCTGTTTTCTGCATAATGTGCCTTGGCCTTAACTCATCAGTAGTAGATCTAGCCTTTCTCTGTGCTCTTTTTCGCATGAATTTCACCTATGGACAAACACAACCGTAAAACTATAGCCTTATAAATAAGTTATCTAAAATTTTTTACTCTGGTTTAGGAGATAAAAGTCTATAAAGAGCTGGCGCAATTTTTACCTTACTAAAATCACTTTTTATGGTATCAGTAGCTATGATTTCATCTGCTCCTGCCGATACAAGTTTTTTTATTGCATCACCAGCAAAAAGACCGTGGGTGCATGCTATAAAAACCTTGTTCGCACCGTATTTCTTAAGTTCCTTTATCGATTTAGCCATTGTACCACCGGTAGAAATAATATCATCAATTATTGCAACGTTTTTATTTTGCGCATCTAGGTTTTTTGGTTTTATCTCTATTGTCGTACCATCAATACGGGTTTTTTCCATATAATCAAAATCGCAACCTATAATTTCAGACGCTGTTTTTGCTCTGTTAAGTGCTCCTTTGTCTGGTGCCAAAACTAAATCAACATTTTTTCCCTTTAAAAAAATTGCTAATTCAGGAATGGCAGAACAACTTTCAGCAGGTACAGAAAAAAAATCAAGGATGTATTCCTTATGAAGGTCAACATTAATTACTCGGTCAGCATTTAAACCAATTAGATCCGCAATCGCTTTTGCACTAATTGGTTCACCATCCTTAAACTTAGTATCCTGACGGGCGTAGCCAAAATATGGAATGATGACTGTGATTTCTTTTGCACCTGCTTCTTTCACAGCATTTTGTAACAAAAACAATTCTATGATGTTTTTATCAGGGTAAGTAGTCTGGATAATTGCTACATGTTCATTTGAGACATCATCTAAAACCCGTACATATAACTCATCATCAGGAAAACGTTTAGAAATAGTTTTTACCATTGGTGCTTTAAGTCTTTTTGAAAGATCTCTTGCAATTGACTCTGATGCAGTTCCACCAATTATATACATAACTTTACAAAGGTTGGAATTACGAATGTGTTTTTAGTGCTTTCGTAAAAAATTTTAAAATGTGAGCAAAATCTTTTATAATACTACACATTTAAGTTTTATAAGCTGGATGTGGGAATAATAAAATGACGAGACCGTATAAATTACTAGAATTGACAATAATCATATCGATGTTAACTTCGCTTTTTGTTGGTAATGTAATATCTGCAGAAGACCCGACAGAAAACATAGTATCCACCCGTCTTGACATTGAGTTTGCATCAGCATCTGATCTAAAAGTCAGTGTTACTATGGACGTTAACCAGATAACAGTGTTTGACAATGCGTATACCAGTGGCGAAATACAGAGTTTGAATGACTCAGAAATTATAGGAGCTATAAAGCTAACTCTACGAAATTCGCTAAAGGAACAGTTAAAAAATTCATTTGAACATGCAAACGTTGCTGCTTTAAATGAAAAACCTACCCGTGAAGGCGCTATATTTTATGATGATTTCAGTGTTAACCTGACTTCTTTGTTTTTTGGTATGGATGAAAATATAAACACCTATAATTTTACAAATGGCGTTTTATATATGGGAGCAATAGCAAATTATACATTCACATTACATGCAAATTCTGGTTGGGTTAATACATATGCATTTTCACTAAACACACCTATGATACGGCATTATACAAATGGTGAAGAAACTGCAAATGTGATACAATGGCAAGTGGATAATAGCAACGGCATGCATCCTACAGCCCTTGCTGAACTGCAGATGAAACTAGATAACTATAACCAACTTAGACTAAAATCAGAGGACATACAATTAGAATTTGAATTGGATACTAGAACTATGGATCAAACTAGTTTAATAACAAACATTATTGCTAGGAATATAGATATTAGAGAGTATGATATTTTACCTAGTTTTGTAAATAAGTTAGATTTTGTACCATCAGACGGGATAAGATTGTTTATTGACAATGGTCTTATCACTTGGGATGATTTTTACTCTAAAACAATTGAAAAAGTGGAAGATAAAATCATACCAATGGTTGAAAACACCCCTAGTTTTAATCAAACACTTGACATGGTTTTCAGTTGGGACCCTGAAACAACAACAGAAATCTCTATACCATATGTTATAACAAATATGGCTAACAGCACCCCCGTAAAAGCCATGTTAACAGACAATGATATATCATTTGAGATATGCGGGATTTCTAGCCGTGCATTGTTTGGATTGATTAACACAGGCGCACAAGTAAATATCACTTCAGAGGATGTTAATTTCGGTGAAGGTCTAGATGAGATTTCGAATGGTTATGGTTACAAATATAGTAGTAGTTTGTATCTACCTGAAAATTTCTATTTAGACGGAAATAACACTTACATATGGGGTCAAAGCAAGCCCATCATAGGTATATTTGAATCAGATATTGCAGAAAACTATACGGAGGATAAAATTGATACCGTAGTTGAAATTGAAATAAGTAGTACTGATTTGAATTTACTTAGTTTTTTTACAGGTAAAACTGAGCTGAATTTTGGGTTATCTTTGCAGGAAAATAAGAACTATAGCGTGACAACAATACCTGATGGTTTAAACCTACCTGACAAGGTAATACTTGAGTTTTTGAATGCAGACGCCATAAGATTGTGCATAGAGGAAAAAGTGTTCAGTAAGAATGCGGTAGACATGTTTTTAAATGATAATAAGAATCATTTTGAAACCAGACTTAAAAACATATTTGGCGATTTGGAAGTTGATGGTCTCATCGACAGGGACCTGTTTGACATCTCTATAACAAATTGGGATGGCGACATAATGGACATGGATGATGAAAGCCCAGTTAACGTTAAGTCGTATGCCCATAGCTCGTATACCATACCATTTGATCTCTCAGTTATACCTCCTAGTTTTAAGATAGGTGAAAAAACCTATAATTTTGGAGGTTTGCAGAAACAAAGTGTTACATACAGAATGATCTTTCCACATGGCACAACAGTAGAAGTTAGTGATACATTGAACCGGGTAGATGTAAAAGAAATGGGCGACGGCAGACAGTACATTGAAATAACATTCAATGCAGATGAACACAGCCTGACAGATGAAGTTACATGTAAAATAATACCATCACCTCTATTCATTGTCAGTATTTTCATGCCATGCATACTAAGCCTGATTATAACGATAATTCTAGTGATTGTAATCTACATTATTAGAAAAAAGAGAAAAGGTGGAAAAACCATAAAGCCATCTGTAGAAGAAGATGTCACGGGTTACGAAGATCAGGATTATTATATCCCACCGCCGCCATCAAACAGATAATGATTTTAAACAAGTTTTCTCATCTTTTAATTAGGCCTGGTAGCATTTTGATTAAAGAAGGGTTCTTTGTAATAAGTGGCTTTACAAGTTTTGAAGGGTAATCGATGTCACCATATCTGTTTATCGTCTCTATGATTTTTGGGTTATTGAATTTTTCAATGTATTTATCCATTTGTTTGTCAGTTAGGTTTATAAAAACACGTCTAAATTTCATACCCCGCGATAGTTCTCTACCGATATCGTTTTGCCAGAGTTTTTGATATTTTTTAAGAAGGACATCGGTGAAATTGTTTTTTTGTAATGCATCTACTGCAACTGTTGAACAATGACCGGCACATAGCAATCCTGTGTAGATACCGCCACCTGATGTTGGTTTAACCTGTGCTGCAGCATCACCTACAAGCAGTATATTAGAAGCATATGTCTCCTTAGGCGTTCCAAGTGGTACTACTCCGCCTATGTTCTTGGTTATTTTAGATTTATTTAAAAATGGCTGTGTTTGACTGTTTTCTAAAAATTTTGAAAAATAATAGTTTGGTGGATGAGATGCATCCTGTTTTGTGCATAGACCAATTCTTGCCTCTGTTCCATCTTTATTTGTTGGTATAATCCAAGCAAAAAAACCAGGTGCTATATTTTTTCCAACAAATATTTCTACAAAATCAGGATCCAAAGTAGTATTGGTTATTTCTTCCCCTATTCCTCTAAGAATTTCTGTTGGTTGAGATAAAGAAAACTGGCCTCTTATTTTTGAATAAGGTCCGTCTGCTCCGATTAAAAGTTTACATTTAATATCAATGTTTTGTGATGTTTTTATCTCGATATGGCTTTTTGTTTTATGTACTGCCGTTACTTTGTTTTCTAAATAGAGTTTGGCACCACAATTGGTAGCATTTTTTATGATTTCTTTATCAAAATTTTCACGGTCAATTACAAGAGCATGAACTTTATCTCCACCAATAGATAGTATTTTACCAGATGGTGAATGGATGCGTGCTCCTTTGATTTTGTTTTGCACTATATTTTGTTTTGGAATATTTACGAAATCAAAAACACGTTCAGTTACCAATCCAGCACATTTTAGCGGTATGCCTATTTCTTTTTTTGTTTCCAGTATTGCAACTTTGTACCCTTTTGATGCTATCTTTTTTGCTGTATACCCCCCAATTGGGCCTCCGCCAACAATCGCTACATCATATATTTTCATTTTATTTTTCCGATGTTGTATATAGCATAAGATTTATAAAAAAAACGGTGATTCAGGGGCTGTGGAATTAATTATTTTCATTGGCACTCTGTCATTAATAATTGCAGTTGAACTTGTTTCAGGAGTTTTGTATATTAAGAAACAAAACGGTAAAAGAAATGAAGAGTTTGAAAAGGAGGAAACTATGAAAAATAGTTTGCTTTGTCGTTTTGTTCTTGATGGAACGGGCAAAAAAATCGGTGAAAGTGTTGCAGTAGACGGAGATATTATAATTATAAAAGCAAATTCAAAATATCTGGGCGTCCCACTTAAACATATTGAAGAAGAGGAAAAAACTCTTTTAGTAAAAGGCCTTATTGACCATGATAAAGCAGAGGAAATGGGTGAAGAATGGCGTCAAAACTCATTCCGTGAAATAAATCAAATGGAAGAAGGCGAAAAAGATGAAAGAATTTGAATATAAAATGGTGATTGTTACACGTAAAGATTTGAAACTTTCACCCGGTAAACTCGCCGCCCAGGTTGCTCATGCTGCTGTTGAATGTGCTTTTTCTACTAAAAAAAATAATTCTAAATGGTTTAACAAATGGCAAAATGAGGGTGCCAAAAAAGCAGTTGTAAAAGTAAACTGTGAAAAAGATTTTTTTTTACTTAAAGAGCAGGCTATACAACTTAAAATAGCAGCCCATATTATTTCTGATGCAGGTCATACTGAGATTCCTGTAGGTACAAAAACAGTTCTAGGGCTTGGCCCGGCACCAGATAATATTATTGACCAAGTAACTGGTGATTTGCCACTACTCTAAAGTTTTCTAGATAAAAAAGAAAAAAGAAGGTTTTTATTTTCTTCTTTTTGTATACTCTGTGAGAAGACCTGGATCTTCGAATAGCAGTGTAAATGGACTGATATTCTTTAATACTGTCAAAAAAAACATGTAAACCATTAGAAACATTATTAGAAAACAAATGTTTTAGGTTGTTTACAAAATGAAAGATGAAATAAGATTAATTGGAATTGATGATTCGCCTTTCAACTTTAGTGAAAAATATTCAGATATTATAGGAGTTGTAATGCGTGGCGGAGGCTATATCGAGTGTGTTCTCAAAAGTGCTGTCGAAATTGATGGAGATGATGCAACTAAAGCATGTATTAACCTAATAAATGAGACAAGGCATAAGATACAGCTAAAAGCAATACTTCTCGATGGAATCTCACTTGGTGGTTTTAATGTTGTAGATATAGAAGAACTGTATAATTCTACCAACATTCCTGTAATAACTGTTACAAGAGACAATCCTGATTTTGAAAAAATTGAAAGTGCTTTAAAAAATAATTTTAAGGATTGGAGGGAAAGATTATTTCTTATTAAAAAAGGTACTCTCCATGAAATAAAAACACCTCATAATCCTATATTTATTAAATATGTTGGAATTACTCTTGATGAGGCAAAAGAAATAATAAAGATATCTACAATACGAGGTGTAATTCCTGAGCCTATTCGTGTGGCTCATCTGATAGCATCTGGTATAACTCGAGGTGAAAGTTATGGGAAAGCCTAAAGCAAAAGTTGACAAAAAAAAATGCCTAGCGTGTGGAGGATGTATTAGTGTATGTCCACATGACGCGATTTCATGGATTGGCAATAAAGCATTTGTTGATGATGAAAAATGTATTAGTTGTGCAATTTGTATAAGGATATGCCCAGTTGGGGCAATATCTGGTGATGGAGGATTTTGACTATGAAATATGACGTAGTCGTTGTTGGAAGTGGACCTGCTGGGAGTGTTACTGCCCGTTTTGCAGCAGAAAACGGCGCAAAGGTGTTAATGATAGAACGTCGGCAGGAAATCGGTACACCGGTTCTTTGTGGAGAGGGCGTCAGTAGAAAAATAGATGACTGGGATATGCTCGAAGGGGACCGCTGGATTGCAGGGCGCATGGATGGTGCCCGTATCTACTCACCTGACCAGACTTGTGTAACACTAAGTGCAGACCAAGCGGGAAATGAAACAGGATATGTGGTATACCGTGATATTTTTGATCGGGAATTAGCACGTCGTGCCGTTAAAGCTGGTGTAACGATAATGATGAATGCACAAGCAACAGGTTTGTTAAAAGAGAAGGGAAAAATTAAAGGAATAACGGTAAACCATTTTGATGAAGAACTAGAAGTTAAAGCAGACATTGTTGTTGGTGCTGACGGCGTAGAATCAAAAATTGGTTATTGGGGAGGTATTGACACTACTCTTAAACCAAAGGACCTGGAAACATGTGCCCAATATACTCTTACAGGGATTGACTGTAAAGATGCATATTGTGATTTTTATCTCGGGAGAAAAATAGCGCCAGGTGGATATATATGGGTGTTTCCAAAAGGTAAAGACTCTGCAAATGTAGGAATTGGAATACTAGCAAGCCTCAGTGAAGCAGGAATGGCAAGAAAACTACTTGATGATTTTATAAAAAAAGACTTGCGGTTTAAAAACGCAGAACCAGTACGTTTCCTAGCAGGAGCAGTACCAGTTGCAATGCCAATTGAAACAGTAAGAGATAATCTAATACTTGTTGGTGATGCGGCAAGACATGTTGATCCTATAACAGGTGGAGGTCTTACTCATTGCCTGGAAGCAGGTAAAATTGCTGGAGAAGTTATTGGAAAAGCAGTAAAAACAAAAAATTTCAGCCAGGATTTCTTAATGGAATATGAAACAAGATGGAAAGAAACAGTGGGAAGGAAGATAAAAAGAAATTATATGGTTAAAGAAATACTGCTTGGTATGGAAGATAAAACGTTTAACATGCTGGCGGACTCGTTAAAAGAATATAACTTTGAAGAACTTAGCACACTTGGTCTTATCAAAGCACTTGTAACAAAACATCCTACTTTGCTGATGAAACTTAAACCACTTTTGAAAGTATCAAAAGAAGAGAGAAAAGATAAATGAAGGAGGGTAAAAGGTATGAAATGGGGACTTGTTTGTAACCTGCATATAAAAAAAACAATATCAGTTGCTAGTGATATTTATGATTTTTTAAAAGAAAACGGAGAGGTTTTTGTAGAAACAAATCTTGCAAAAAGTATCGAAATAAAAGGATACTCCCTTGGAGAAATAGATAAAAAAGCAGATATAGTGGTAACGGTTGGTGGCGACGGTACAATTCTAAAAGCACTTGTAGCCGTAGAAAAACCAATATTTGCAGTAAACGCTGGTGGAATGGGTTTTTTATCAGAAGTCGAATCGAAATATGCAATAGGTGGTCTGAAGCAAGTAATCGCAGAGGATTACAACATAGTAGAACGATCAAAGTTGAAAGTAACCCTTGATGGAAAACGATTGCCAGATGCAACAAACGAAGTAACAGTTCAGACGGCGCATATTGCAAAAATTATGTACCTACAACTTTTCGTAGAAGACGAACTTATTGAAACACTTGGCGCAGATGGAGTAATAGTTGCAACACCTACAGGGTCAACAAGCTATGCATTGAGTGCTGGTGGGCCTATACTTGACCCGGCTGTAAATGCTATGGTAATTGCGCCACTTGCTCCTTTTAAACTATCTGCACGTCCATGGGTTATACCACTAGGGAAAAAAGTTGGAATCAAAATACTTCCTAAAAGCAAGGAAACCAATCTTGTAATCGATGGGGAATCTGCTCAATCTGTTACAGCAGAGAGTGAAATAATAATTACAGGCTCAGAAAAAAAAGCAAGATTTATCAGGTTTGGAGAGAGTTTTTACCAAATGGTGCGTCTTAAACTGGTGCGATAAACATTATGAGGTTTTTTAAGAAAAAGGTCAAGGTTGAACGACCGGGGAAACAATGGAAAATTACCAAAAAATGCCTTGAGTTAATACTGGAATGTTCAAAGTCAAATTATCCAAACGAGTTTGGAGGGTTACTTCGCATCGATAAAAAACAAAAAGATGCCATCCATGAAATAATGATTCTACCAGGAACAGTCTCAGGAGACTCCCATGCTATATTTAGAATGCATATGCTTCCTATTGATTTTACAGTTGTTGGAACTGTCCATAGCCATCCATCACCATCTGCAAACCCATCTGATGCGGATCTGCATCTTTTTAGAAAACATGGTAAGGTGCACATCATAGTTGCACATCCATTTAATAGTACGTCCTGGAAGGCTTATGACTATAATGGAAATGAGTTAGAAATGAAGGTTTTATAAACCAAAAAGGGTTATTATTCTTTTGGGGGAGTCTGGAGAAGTTAGGGAGGTAATCTCTCATCTCGATTCCGCTTTTTCCGGACTTCTCTCTGAACAATTTTATATACAAAACACTGCTATCCTTCTTTGAAGAGATATGGCCAGTTCACCAGTAGATATTGTAATATTTGCACCATTAGCACCCATCTTTGGCGTGTTATTACTCTGGTTTATACAACTACTCTTCATCGAATTTCAAAAACTTTTACTGTCAAAAATTAAGAGAAATCATCCTGCTCTTTGTAGATTTACAAATTTTACAGGCATACTATTTCAAACAATATGTCATGCAATGGGGTACACTGTTACAAAAAGCGGTATTGCCCATTTCAAAGTAACAGTTCACTATGGAAAAGTAAAACCAAAAAAGGAAAGAGAGGGATTGTTTGAATGGATTTCGAACTCTTTTCTATTCATTGGGCCTTTTTTTATTCCTGCGATGTTGATTCTAGGTTGCTTCTTATTGATAACCGGTGGTATTGAAACCGTACAGTCAGTGGAATATACTTTTGCTGAATGTTCAATTAACTTTTTTACAAATATCTATGTTCTCTTGGAGAAGTTTTTTGTTCTCATGGTTAATATTGATCTGTTACATCCTGTCCAACTAGGCTTTTTTATTTTGCTTGTTTTCCTTGGATTTGGAATACGGCCCAGTTACATAGGAGAGGATAAAAGAAGAAAAGTCGACATGCTTTATGATCTAACCAACATCAAAAATCATGTTTTTCGTAAACCATTATACATAGTGCTTTTGTTTTTATTTCCATATCTTCTTTCGTATTTATCTGTGCTTACTAAGACAAGTTTGTATGTGTTTTTGTTTTCAATACTTGGATGGTTGTCTGTTGTTGCCATTGTTGCATTGTTTATTGCTCAGATGATAACAATGTTGATAAAAACAACAGATGAAATCCCAGGACGTTGGAAACTACTTCCTTATATTACATTACTAACATCATATGTTTTGATGCGTGCACTTTTCTACGCTCACCCAATAGATTTTTACCTAACTATCTCTCTGGTCGTTATGATTTTATCCACAGTAATAGTAACTTTTCTTTTGTTAAGTTACAAAACCAATAAATTTAAAACCAAGCTAAGTATGAAATCTTTGAGGAAGAAAAACAAGGAGGACCCAGATGGAACAAGAAGAATTATTGAGCAATGAAAAAGTAGAGAAGGTGCTGTCTCCTCATCCGCTTTCGTTTATGCGTTATCAATCACTGTGTATATTCTTAATAATTTGGGGTGTTTTAATAGGGTGGCTAGCTAACTTTTCAGAATATAAAGAATTGTTTAGCGGATACTGGAGTGTTATACTTGCTTGGAGTTTAGTGCTATTAATAGCTGGCATAATGGCATCATTAACTACGATTAGATGGCGTATTTTTTTCCTTTACCTTGGAATTGTTGCTGGTGGGATAGGTCTTATGTACTGGCAAGGAGGTTGGCTAACTGACGCGAAAATTTTTATTCCGTTTTACTCAGTTGCTATGTCAATTGTAGGCTTCCTATTAGTAGAATGGTACCGACTGTCCCACAAATATATAATATCAAACCAACGTATCATTTTCAAAGGAGGAATTATAACCAAAGAAGAAAGAACTCTACGATATGATAAAATATCTGATGTAAATTCAAAACAAGGAGTACTCGGACAGATTTTTGGTTTTGGAACAATTATACCAATTAGCCTGTCTGGTTTTGGTCTTGGATCTGATACGTCTTTTGCAGCAGGTGGTGTACAACTTGGTGAAAAAAAAGCCAAATTTATGGGGATTTTTGGAGGTGGCAGAGAAGTTCAAACACCACGAGCGAGAAGTTATTATGAGCTGCACGGCGTCTATCCATATAAAGAAGTGAAGAAACTAGTTGAAAAAATGGTACAAGGAAGTGTAATAACACAATATCAACAGGAGCAAGTAGAATTTCAAAAAGAACAAGTTGACATACAAAAACAAATGAGAGATCTTCTAAAAATGCAATCTGAATCAGATAAAGAACAAGAGCCTGAAAGTAAAGAAAAAAAGTAGATTGCATAGATATATTTATAAAACAAAATTTAATCTTGGTGGAAATTATGGTTCCTAAAAAGATTTTTTTTACAAAGGGTGTCGGAAGGCATAAACATGAATTGCAATCTTTTGAGCTTGCACTTAGAAATGCAAGTATTGAAAAATGTAACCTTGTAAAAGTCTCAAGTATTGTACCACCAGGCTGTAAAATAATATCAAAAGAAAAGGGCGTCAAAGAACTAAAACCAGGTCAGATAACATATTGTGTCATATCAAAAAATAAAACAAATGAACCAAACAGGTTAATAGGTGCATCTGTTGGTGTTGCTACGCCAAAAGAAAAAAACACGTATGGCTATATTTCAGAGCACCATAGTTATGGTGAAACAGCACAAAAAGCAGGGGATCATGCCGAGGATCTTGCAGCAACAATGCTTGCAACAACACTTGGACTTGATTTTAATCCAGATAAAGCATGGGATGAAAGAAAGCAGGAATACAAAATGAGCGGGCAATTTGTAAGGACACACAGTATAACACAGACTGCAAAAGGAGATAAAAATGGTCTATGGACCACTGTTATTGCTGTTGCAGTATTCTTAGAGAGATAAAAACCGTTATTCAATTATCTCTATATGTCCTTACTTAGTTCCTTTAATTAAATCATATTTAATAAAGGATTTATATGTATATTCATGTTAACATACTCTCAACCAAGGAGAGACATCTTATGATAGAAGAGTTTAATAAATGGTTTGAGGAGTTGCGAATCGAAGATGTGCCGAGTGTTGGTGGAAAAAATGCATCACTTGGAGAGATGATTAAAAACCTAGGGGAAAAGGGCGTTAGCGTTCCATCTGGTTTTGCAGTCACGGCTTATGCATATAAGTACATGATTGAAAAAGCAGGTGTAGATGTTAAAATAAAAGAAATATTATCTGATCTTAATACACATGATGTAAATAATCTTGCAGAACGTGGACAAAAAATAAGAGAACTCGTCAAAAATACACCAATACCTCCAGAACTAGAAGAAGACATCCGTAAATACTATCATGAAATGGAAAAACGCTATGGTGAAAACGTTGATGTCGCAGTTAGAAGTAGTGCGACAGCTGAGGATCTTCCTGATGCGAGTTTTGCAGGTCAACAAGAAACTTATCTTAATGTAAGAGGGGAAGATGATCTTATTGAAAAATGTAGGGAATGTTTTGCCTCTTTATTTACTAATCGAGCAATATCATATAGGACAGATAAGGGATTTGACCATTTTAGCGTATACCTCTCCATTGGTGTTCAAAAAATGGTACGATCTGATCTTGCAAGTGCTGGTGTGATGTTCAGTATTGATACTGAAAGCGGTTTTAAAGATGCTGTATATATAACTGGGGCGTATGGCCTTGGTGAAAACGTTGTACAAGGCACTGTAAACCCTGATCAGTTTTATGTTTTTAAGCCTACTCTTAAAAAAGGTTTTAAACCCATCCTTGAGAAAAAAGTTGGATCGAAAGAAAAACGTATGATATATGGAGAACATGGAGTTGAACAACAACAGGTCAGTGAGAAAGATAAAAAGAAATTTGTCATTTCAGATGATGAAATACTTAAACTTGCAAAATGGGCATGTATTATCGAAGATCATTATGGAAAACCAATGGATATTGAATGGGCAAAAGACGGGGAAACTGGTGAACTTTTTATTGTTCAAGCACGACCTGAAACAGTTCACTCCCAAAAAGATACAGCGATAATACAAACATATGTACTTGAAGAAAAAGGCAACTTGCTTGTTGAAGGTGAAGCTGTTGGGAGTAGGATAGGGCAAGGAGAAGTAAATATAATTGAAGATGCTAAAGATATCAGTAAATTCCAAAAAGGACAGGTGCTGGTCACAGATATGACAGATCCTGACTGGGAGCCTATAATGAAAATAGCAGGAGGAATTGTAACAAACAGGGGGGGTCGTACTTGTCATGCCGCAATAATTAGCCGCGAACTAGGGATTCCATGTGTAATAGGAACAGGCAACGGCACCTCAAATATTACCAACGGCTCTCAGATAACAATTGATTGCTCGGAAGGTGTTGGCAACATCTACGAAGGTATGTTGAAATATAGAATTGATGAATTAAAGCTGGACAACTTACCAGATACTAAAACAAAAATTATGATGAACACGGGTGTACCTGAAAAAGCATTCCAACAAGGACAAATACCAAATCAGGGCGTTGGACTTGCAAGAGAAGAATTCATAATAAATTCTCATATAGGAATACATCCACTAGCACTTCTTGAATATGACCGGTTGAAAAAGATATCAGGTGAAAACCAAAAAATAGCAGAAGTTGTCAAAAAAATAGATGAAAGAAGCGCAGGATATGCAGATAAAGTAGATTTTTTTGTTGACACGCTTGCTAGAGGGATTTCAAAAATAGCAGCAGGGTTCTATCCAAATGATGTGATTGTACGTATGTCTGATTTTAAGAGCAATGAATATGCAAATCTTATAGGTGGGTTTTTGTATGAACCTGAAGAATCCAACCCAATGATAGGATGGAGAGGCGCATCACGTTACTATGATAAAAAATTCAAACCAGCATTTGAACTTGAATGCAAAGCACTCAGAAAAGTCCGTGATGAAATGGGGCTTACCAACGTAAAACCAATGATACCATTCTGTAGAACACCTGAAGAGGGGCGTAAAGTCATTGAAGTTATGAACGAGTTCGGGTTGAAACAAGGAGAAAATGGTCTTGAAGTATATGTTATGTGTGAGATACCAAGCAATGTGATTTTAGCTGATCAGTTTGCAGACATTTTCGATGGCTTCAGTATCGGATCAAATGATCTCACCCAACTAACGCTTGGTCTTGACCGAGATTCTGATCTTGTCGCCCATATATTTGATGAGCGAAACGATGCAGTAAAACGCCTTGTCAAACAAGTAATAGACACAGCACACAGTCATAAACCAAGAAGAAAAGTTGGAATCTGTGGGCAAGCTCCATCTGATTTCCCAGAATTCGCAGAATTCCTAGTAGAATGCGGAATAGACAGTATCTCACTTAACCCAGATACAGTTATAAAAACACGTCTTAAAATAGCTGAGGCGGAGCAAAGACTGGGGAGATAAAGTTCTCTACGAAGCAAAATCTCTTCCACCATAGAGCCTCAAAATAATTAGAAAATGTTTTTATGAACAAGTTGTGTTTATCACCCATATGGAAATCATACCATTGATTTATTTTAAGCATCAGAGAATACATATGAAAAACAATGAAGACAACATCTCATTAGATGATTTCATTAACAAAATTGACGGTGATCAAAAAATCTACATACTTGATCTTGACGGCATACAAAAAGATAAGCCAAATCTATGCTCATTTCCTAAACTATCGGAAAACTATGAAATATGGATTGACTCAAGACCCATGACTCCCGGAGACATAGTTGACTCTTTTATGGCTGGTGCAAATGCAATTACAATAAGAAAAAATCTCTGGGAGAAATTAGATATTGGGCGCATCAGAGAAATTACTGAGAATGGGATTTATGCTGAAGTTGATTTAACAGATCAAAGTAATGGAAGGATTGAATTACCCATCTACAATGAGGTTGACGGTTTGGTTATATTCAACAATAAAGACCAGGTAGAATCAGATTACAAATGTGGTGGTCACTTGAGAGATTTGTCATCACGGCATAAAACATATGTTTATGAAGCAAACCCTGACAACATAAATTACTGGAAGAAGCAAGGAGTAAAAGGGTTGCTTGTTGATATGAAAAAAGTAGAGGTGTTTAAGAAAAAATGGGATCTGAAACAGAAATCGTCATTGCATTCCTCTTCAAACGAAGTGGAAAAACAGAACTAAAACCATCTGAGTTTTATCTTCCTCTTTCAATGGATTTAAACTGGTTTTCTCCACAGGAAGCAAAGGCCTTTGTATATATGGCATTAAATCAAGAACTGCTGATAAAAAAATATGGTTTGTTAAAACCAACTTTCGACATAAATAGTGTTGTTATACCTGCTGGTTTTAAACCATCGAAACAATCTTTTGAGAAAAAAGAAATTATAATTCAAAAACAGGAAAAACAAGACGGAGTAAAAATAATAGTTAGCAAAATCATGGAAAAAACAGATCTTGACAGGCAAATAATTTTTGAAAAAATCAAATCAATAGAAAAAGAAAAAAACATTACATTAGAAGTTGCAGCATTGCTTGTTGGTAAAGAATATGATATTGATTTGAATGAGTTTCTTAAATAAAATAGAGGATAATCGGGATTAAAAGAATTCCCATACAATGGCTTCTTCGTACACCCCACTCAACAGGCAACAGGCCAATAAATGTTGCAACGATTAAAATCAATATGCCGATGATCCCTGTGAAAAGAAATACCAGTATAACTATTAGTGAAATGGTAAGTTTAATGATTAAAGCATATGGAACATTTGAAAAATGGCTGGCAAATATTTTGCCTACTTTTAATGTTGAAAAATAAGAAAGAGTTCCACCAAGAAGTAATGCTATTAGAAGATAAGCAAGATTTGCAGGCATTAGTAACGTTGTCCATTCCTCTACCGCAATAAGTTCCATTGCTGCAAGTGTTGCACCACTCCGAGAACGTAGTATTATAAACATAACAACTACGACAAAAAATGCACATGCAGTATTCACAGCAGAAAGCGTGATAATTGTTTGCCTTTTGTTTGACTCCCCACGTACATTCATAGCAAGAATAGTACCAGTTGCAGAAGTAATACCTGGGATAATGGAAACAAGTATCCCACCAAAACTACCCGTAATAATAGATATGATTGATGACTTCTTGGTTTTTTTATCAAGAACGGGTTCCTCAATTATTTGCTTTGGAATATTGGGTTTTGTCATAAGAGAAGTAAGAAGCGTTGGTGTTCCGAACAATCCCGCAAGAGCAGGAAACAAGACAGGCGACGAAAGCCCTATTGGAGAATCTACAGATATTTCAAATATTATTAATCCGAAAAAACCTGATAAAAAGAAGACAAAAGTAGCAAAAAGCATACCAACAACAGAGGGTGCTATTCCTTTTTTACAGAAATCATCGATTTTTCCTTTCTCAGTTCCTATCATAAGAATTGAAATTGCGATAAGAACAAAAAGCATGATTTCTCGTAAGGTTTCATAGAACATTATTGGTTCACCAATTAAAAAACGAATTGGGAAAAGAAGTAAAAAACAAAATATAATAGCACCATA
Source organism: Thermoplasmata archaeon (assembly GCA_030640585.1). Taxonomy (GTDB): domain Archaea; phylum Thermoplasmatota; class E2; order DHVEG-1; family DHVEG-1; genus DAOWIZ01. The sequence goes on along the minus strand of DAOWIZ010000018.1, from coordinate 30,202 downwards.
ACTACCCATTGCAGACAAAGCAACAGCCTCATAGCCTTTACCCTCTATAAGGAGAGTGTGTGCTGGGAGAACAGATAGCGCAGTGTCTTCATTGGGTGCACCGAGGACAGTAGTTCCGAAGGTAAAAATCTACGAAGGAATGAAATTTTATATGGAGGGAAAAGATTATGAGCACAAACAATAATATTGATGAAAATGATTTAGAAAATGAGAAAGAGTGGTATTATGTGTGAATCAGTGATTGGAGTTCATATTTGTTCAGGCCAAACATGGGATGAAAAAAAATCTATAAATTTTACTGCAAATAAAAAATATATCAGTGATTACTATCTAAAAGGAGAAGATTTTGATCTTAATGATGTAGAATATAGAGATGGAGTTAATGAAGAGGGATATTTTGTTCATCCTAGTAGCAACCATCAATGTAATGGAAGTGGTAGTGCAATAATCCCTCAAAATGAAGGTGATGATGTTGTTTTTTGGATTGGTGTTGAATTTGATCCTAATGAAAAAAAGACGCATCGTAATGGGAAACCTCATGTAAATTTGTATGGCTATTGTAACAACAAGAAAAGATTGTTACCCAAGTACATCCATGCTACAGATTGCAAATATGCTATTGTTAGATTAACCAATAAAGATGGGGATGTTTTTTCAGATCATCAGATAAGACTTGATTAACTAATGCTCATTTGTATCATTTAATTATCCTTTTACAACAATGTAATAAGTAATTTAATATAGATGGACATGCTTGATATAATAATTGGAGGAAAAATTAATGAAAGAATGGTTTCCATTAAGTAAAAACGATAACTCAGATGGGAGTTTTTCTCGGCTTGGAGGAATCGCCACTATTGAACAAGAACCAATAGAAGTGAAATGTAAATGTCCAAAATGCGGGGAATCTTTTGAATCTGACAAAATCATGGTTAATCCACCTAATATGGGTGGAGAAAATCATGAAGAAAGTATAGTATATACAGAGGAGATCTATCTTTGTGATAAATGCGGATCAGAAATAGAAATTGTTATAGATAATGGGTTCGGTGGAGTAGATATTGAGGTAGAAGGTTTGTCACGTAAAGATATTTTTTATCGATTGCCCTCTGAATAAGAAAAACACTAGTTCACAAAAGCAAAAAATCAGAGAGAAAGCAAATTCTCGTTTGATGAATTTGCTTCCTTCAATTAATTTTTAAAAAACAGTCTTTCGCTTAGATATTACAAATAAAATATCTATTGTTTTTTTTCGCCTAATCTTTCCTGCAAAAGAACTACTGCCTGTTCAACAGCCTCAGTCCAGGATTCAAATCGTCCTGACTCTATTTGGGCTGTTACCCAGTCGTCTAGTTCTTTTGACAAACGGAAAGATATTTGTTTCTTATTTGTCATAAAAAAGGCGTAATGAAAAGCAAGATTAAACTATATCAGTAGATGCTAAGGTAAAAAAATGAGAAAGAACGAATCTCTAACAGAGGGGAGATGGGTAAAAGTAGTATGCCTCTTCCTAGTGAGTTAAGATCCTAAATTTGAGGGGGGATGAAATAATGCAGTCAAGAGGTGGTTTTTGAATAGATTTTTTTATCAGTTAACCAGAATTAACAAGAAATTAAATAGGAAAGTAAATAATAGGATGTGGTATTTGAAAAATGTAATAATGCCAAAAAAACGTATTTATAATCCTACGACAAGAAAGTATTATAGATTAAGACAGAAAAATGCTTCAAAAGGTAAAAAAGGGCAAATTCTAGGTGTTTATAAGCCAAAACCAAAGAATAAGAAAAAAGGTTGGTTTGAGGAACTTTTTGGTTGAAATGAATAAAAAAGAAATCACTTTAAAATTTAAAAAATTCGAAAAAGAGTATAAAACGTTAAATTCAAGAATTACAAGGGAATTTGGAGAAGAATATGTCTTTGAAGGACAATATAATGAATTTAAAAACGAATTTTTAGATGAAATCATTAAAGATGATGGAGATTGGTATTTACTCGATCAAAACATGGATATAATTATTTTAAATATGTATACGTATATCTGTGAAAAGAGACTTGAAATACTTAGAAAATCACATAGTATTTTTTGGTTCAAATTTATAGATGATTCAAATTTTAAATTGAAATATTTAGAAATTTCCAATAAGTTAGATGAAATAACACCAAAGGATGCGATATCTGTTAAAGACAACCAGTTAGATGATATTAGAAATCTTGAGAGTAAAGATTTAAAAGAATTAGCTATAATAAGTGAGCAGTCAAAAAAATCTAAGAAAAATAGTATGTATTTTGTGCTAGGGACAGGCATATTCTTTTCAATATTTGGAGCTGTAATATCTAATCTAGATAGATTTGCAATATTTTTTGGTGATTTCCCCGCCTCATGGCTATTTGTTTTATTAGGAGGGATTGCCCCCTTCATTATTGGTTTTATTAGTATGTTTATTTATGCACGATTTTTTAGGGGGATAAAATTAAGATAGTAAAAGGGGATAAGTAAAATTATTTTTTACTACCACTACTTATCACCATTCTCCTTTTTTTGGCATTAATCTAAAACTTGTTTCAATATTGTTTTTAAATGGGTTATCATCTACCCAGTCAAAAATACTCCTCTGTATAAGACGTCTGCTTCTCCAATAACTCTTATGTTTGCCTTTATATTTTCTTACAAGTGTCATCGTGGTTTTCCTGGAAAACTTCACACCTAAAAGATAAGATAATTCTTCTATTGACACATAGCTAATTATTCTATCTGGTTTCTCACGGAAAAAAGCCTCAATTGTCTCCTCCTCACGGCCAGGTAGATAAAAAAAAGTTTTCTCCTTATAACGAGCTGTTCTTATTATTGGAAATTTGCTCTGAAGATTTCTAACAACAGGTACGTTGAAATCTGAGATAAGGTAACCATCTGTCATCAGTCTATTTAGGAGTTTTATCCCGTTCTTTCTAATGATGTGGTTACCTTGTGATCTATGCCCTTCTGCAATGCCTTTAGTAAAGTTATATACAGTTCCTATATTCAATCCATACATCTGTGCTGCTTCTGCTTTTGTATGCCCGTCTTTGATTGCTTTGATAACTTTGTTTTTAATTTTAACTGGAATGTCCTTCGCAACATTGGGTTGTTTAACCCTTCTATAAATAACGGACCTATGCACTCCATATTTCTCTGCAAGTTGTTTAGGTGTGTAACCTTGCTTAAGAAGTTTAAGCGCTTCGTCAACCTGCTCTTGGACCATCTTTATTCTTGTCATTAATGAAAAAGCGAAATTGGTAGTATAAAAATCTATTCAATTTCAAGATTTTAAGAGGTTGTAAAATATTAAAATATAATTTTTAACTTGATACTAAGTTTTATTAGAAAAGACATTTATATTTATTTTATGTCAAAATTCATTATTAGATTTTCATCTAAAACAAGTAGTCCAAGTTTATCTGATGCGATTAAGATTGCTGAAGATCATGAATATTATATAGATAACAGCTTTTACTTTGTTCACTTCAAAGATGTAAATAAGGATTTAGAACGACTTGTAGATATTGTAGGCCGTTGGAAAGCAAGCAAGTCTCTTGTTGATGAAAAAGAAGTGCCGATTAGAGATTTTAAAGATGTTTTCTTTTGTGATTATAAATTAATCTGCAATGGTGTCTGTAGGCATATATGGTTAGGTAAAGAGCCTCTTGATCGATTATTTGATATAAATAAGGAAATTAATAACATGTATACAAGCAGGTTTACAATAAATTCATTGGCAGGGTTTTTAGAAAAAAAAGAAGATAATAAATTTCGATTAGATAAAAATAAGATTATTGATTATATCAAGGATAGATATTCTTTAGAGATAGACTATTGCCCTAAAATAAATATAGAAAAAATTTTTAATGATATTGAAAAACTTCCAGAGACTTTACAAATTTATGATAAAGAAGAAACAGAGCCAGAAAATACTGAGAAATATCAACAATTATATGAAGAAGAATTAGAGTTTGAAACGCGTAAAAAAGCTGAAATCTTCGCTGAAGTTTTTGAAAAGAAACTTAGGAAAATTATTAAAGAAGAATTGGGGGAAAGAAAATGAGTTCTGGATCGGATAAAAACATCGAGCTACGAGATGAAAAAATAATAATTCATAATTTAGAAGTCGATGATATTAATGCATATAAAATTTTAAAAGATATAAAGCCAGATAGAAGAGAAGAGTTCATTAAAAAAGCAGTTATTATGGGTACAATAGGTTTGAGGAATCTATCTTTAACTGAAAACGTTGATTATATCGAGAAAGAATTTAACAAACTTTTAAAACAATTTGAATACCAAAACGAAAATATACAGGATATGATAGAAAAAACGTTTGATATGGAGAATAATGCTAGCTGTATGGGTAAATTTCGTCTTATGTTTGAACAATATTTTGATTTAAAAAAAGGAAAAATTGGTGATTTATTAAGCCCTTATGAAGAAGGTTCACCTATCAAGAAACTAAAGGAAGAGGTTTTTGAGAAAATTAAAGAGTTGAGAGATGAATTATTAAAAGAAGAAGTAAAAGAAGAAATTGTTTCAAAAACTACTTTGAAAGGAGGGAAATTTGAGGATACTGTCCTGGAACAAATTGAGAAAATTTGTTCACCCTATGAAGATAAAGTTGAATATGTCGGCGATAGATTAGGAAAGACCAATAAAATTGGTGATATTAATATAGATATAGATAGCGATAATAAAAAAAGAATCATAGTTGAATGTAAAGATAGTCCAGCATATTCTCATAAAAGAACTATAGATGAAGTTAATGACGCGATAAAGAACAGAGGATCTAAATTTGGTATATTTTTGTTTAAGAACCAACAACAAATACCTTCAGCTCTTCGTCCTGTGAAAATAACAAAAAAATATATTGTTACTTCTTTTGATGAATATGGGCTATATTTTGCATTTAGAGTTGCTAGACTTTTTGTTACAATAAAAGATGATAAAAAAGAGATCCCAATTGGAGAGATTCAAAAAGAAATTGAGGATATGAAATCAAAGCTTTTTATGTTTAAAAGTTTTGAGTCGAAGTTAACTCAGATTGACAACGCTAGTTCGTATATTAGGACAAATCTTGAGAGAATTAAGGACGATATTGAGAACAGTTTAGAAACGATAAAAAATTTAATAACTTAATTTCACTTTTTTATATAACCCCTATAAGAACCTGGTGCTTTAGAATTTTTATTAACTCTTCCAACCCTAAGCTCACATGATGGGCAAACTTTCTTTTTTGCAGGAATCATATTCCCACAAGCAGGACATGGTCTATCCGCATATTCTTCTTTCATCTTTTACTACCTTAAAATAATATTTTATAACAGTTGTTTCTTTAAAAAATCAACCCTATCTGTTGGCAAACTCACACCTTCTGCTTCATTGCTCGTAGATTTCTGTAATAATCTGGGTTTTCCTTTCTAAATATCCGCTGCCGTTCTCTATGATAATCAGGATTGGCCTTTACCCATTCTCTTTGCTGTTCAGGGTTTTTAAGTTTCCAATTTCTTAGGTAATCAGGGTTGTTTTTTCTCCATTCACGACTCATCTGTTTTGCCCGTTCCCTATGCACGGGGTCATTTCTGTATCTGTTGCTAGCATACATTCGTCCTGTTTTTAGATATTTAGAACGGTTATTTTCTATCCAGTCATTAAATCTTATTATACTACATTTCTTGCATTCACTCTTTACACCAAAAGTACCACGCTTTATTTTGTAAAACTGTTGTAGTGGTTTGAATTGTTTACATTTACTGCATTTTTTGTATTGTATTCCGTTTACAATTTTTGATTCGTTAGTCATATTTATCGAGTCTAAAACCTACATGTTATTATATATCTCCTATGATAAATATTTTACCCATGTAGAAATGGTTTATTAAGAGGATAAAAAGATGTTGAAAATGAGGTTATTTTGATTGATCTAATTTAGATAGTTCTGATGCGAAATTTTGTATCACTTTATTTAAATATTGAGTGCTTTCCTCACGAGATTTTTTGTCGGCGATTGAAAATTTTAATCTGTGAACTTGCTTTGTATCGGAAGTGTGCTCCATAGTTGCTAAGAGTATGTCTAATTTACCTTTGTTTTTTTTCGTTGTCACAACAGAAAGATCAAAATCAAAGTTACTACTTAACACACAACCTTTTGGTATACCTGATTTAACCTGTCCAATAAACTTTGAAATAAATTCTTCAATATCATTCTTTACCATATTTCCCCACATAAACCACACATTTTGGCAGTATTTTCACTTCCGAGATAAACATCACAACCACAATAAGGGCAAGAGCCTTTTTCAACTTTTTGATATTCTACTTTTTTTTCTGTTAAAATAGCATTAGTAATCATATCTACTTTATTTTTCCAATATTTTTCAATTTCTTGTAATCTTTTGCCAAGAAATTTCTTCCATTTGTGTTTATCTTTATACCAGTGGATAAATACAGTAAAAATACCATTGTTTTTGTACACTTTTTCCCTATATTCATAATTGAAATTTTTAGAACCGCAGACCTCAACATATATACCTAATTGAGGTAGATAAAAATCAGGAGTCCAAACTCTTGGCCTGCCTTTATCATCATATACAAAAACAGGTCGTTCATACTCCCAAAAGATACCAAGATGAGACAGGTAATCTGCAACCTCTTTTTCAGATGTCATCATATCTTCAAAAGATTGTTTTTTATACATTTTAATCATTTAATAAACAATAGTTGTCCCTTTAAAAAACCAACCCTAAGAAACTTTAATTAGTATATCAACAGATAAGAGTAAGCGTGTTGTTCAATGAAGGAATGCTTTAGATGTCATCGATTTCTGCCTGCACCGCAGTTTTATAATGATAACTCGAAAAAAGACAAGTTGTCAAGTTACTGCAAAGACTGTGAAAGAAAATACCACAGAGAATGGCATAGGAGACGGCTGAAGGCAGGTCTTTGCTATGACTGTGGCAAACCAAGACCTGAGGGATGGACTCGCTATTGTCCTGCCTGCCTGAAAAAAAGAGAGAAAATGAACAAAATATACGAAAAGAGAAGGGTGGCTAAAGGGCTTTGTAGGCAATGCGGTAAAAACCCTATTGATTATTCACGTTCTAAACTTCATTGCACAAGTTGTTTAGATAGGAGGAATTTTCAAGCCAATAAAGAATTGAAAACTATAGGATAAAAAGATGATGAAAAACAAGATTTTAAACAGTAATTATTTTTTTAATTTTAATTCAAGATATTCTTTAAATTTTGGCATTATCTCTCTTATATTTTTTCCATGAATTACTTTTATTTTTTTGGTTAAAAACATGTTTTCTGAAATGTACTAGTGGTTTCCATTTTCCTTCTTTTTCTATTCCCCAAAATGACCATCCATTAACTGAGCTATTTGTAATGCTCATAGCTGCTGGAGATGGTCCATTGTATGCTTTACCATTATATCGAAATTTACCATTTTTAATTTCAGCTTCATATCTCTCTCTGTTATATGTAGCTGTTACTTTTGTTCCATGCGGGATTCTGCCACCTCTACATGTAAGGTCTTGGCCTTTTTGATTCTCAGATTCAACCTTTAATATTTTTCTTAGTACATCATCAAACGAGTCTCCTGTCTTCCCCATATCCCGCAATACGTTCCATACTTCATCTGATATTCTTATTATTTTAGTCATCTTATTCCTCTTTTATTCTTTATTTCTTAACATTGTAGAGGGCAATAGTATTAGAGTTTATAAATCTTTTGTTTCTTTAAAAAAACAACCCTGGGTTTTGGTGGGGAGAGTAAAAAAGACAACTATCGATATAGTTATATCAATTTATTAGATTTGTTTATTTATGGAATTAGACTCATCTATACCTGACCCCGTACACAAGTATATCAGATTAACAAAGCTAGAAAAAACATTGATAGATTTACCACAGTTTCAAAGATTAAAAAGAATAAAACAGTTGGGCGTTGCCAGCGTTGTTTTTCCAGGAGCATTGCATACAAGATTTGAGCATTCATTAGGTACTATGCATATAGCTGATTTGATTTTTGAAAGGTTTAAAAATGAATTTAATGAAACGCATCGACAAAAGATTCGCTTAGCTGGCCTATTGCATGATATAGGACATTCTGCCTTTTCTCATACCATAGAGCTTGGGCTTAAAAGAATGGAGAAAATAGCGCAACCTCGATACAGGAAGCATGAAGCGTATACGAGAAACATAATTGCAAATCTGGGTAATAAATCAGTTGTGAAAGAAGCTTTGAAAGAGGCAGGGATAACCGAAAAATCAAATTCTTTTTTTACGAATATTGGTAATATTGCAACAGGTAAGAAAAAGAGTTTAAGCGAAGAAGATAAATTTCTATCCAGCATAATATCTGGAGAAATTGATGCAGATAGAATAGATTATCTTATTCGTGATGGTTTACATACTGGAATTAATTTTATTGGTTTTAATTTGGAACATATATTGGAAAATGTATCAAGAGATAAGGATAAATTAGTTATTGGTAAAAAAGGTGAAAACAGATCTTTTGATGAAATAGTTTCTATAAATCTTGGAGAAGCTTTTCTAATATCTAGGTATCATTATTATTCAAATATAATAAATCATCCAAAAAATGTAGCTGCTAATATAATGCTAATAAAAGCTTTAGAATATACGCTTAAAAAACTTTTAGACACAAGTAGTAAAAAGGAAGTAGAACAAGAACTGGATAAATTCTTTTGGGAATATGACGATAATGATTTGCTAAATTTTATCAAAAATAAAGGTACTAACGAAGCTAAAAAATTAATAGATGAATTGCGAGGGGGAGGAGTTTTTTGTTGCACATGCGATTTGAAAGCCCATGCTATAACTCCAGACATTAAATTGTACATAGAATTGTTAAACCAAAATCCTTCAATAATTAGCGATGTCGAGAAAGAAGTAAATAAAATAATTCAAAAACAAAGAATCTACATAGGAAGTACGGCATTGCGGGGGATACCGAAATCCCTACGAGTTAAAATATGCGACACACATCGTTTTTTATATGATGAATCTAAGCTAGCGGCTAGTCTCACTATGGAAATATTGGGTAGCGGCTCTCTATATTTTTTCTGCCAAAAAGATAATAATATAAAATCATGCAATAAGTTAATTAAGAAAAATTGGTGTGATATAAAAAACATTATAGGAAAAAAAATAGATAAAGAAAGAATTAAAAAATCATATCAACTCGAATTGCTGCTATTGTTTTTTTATGAATATTTGAGAGTACATGGGGACTTTCAGGTGCCTATGATATTTATTACAAAGATTTATGAGATGATAGAGTGGGTTCAGAAAAATTATCAAAACTCCTTTGCTTATAAATTTAATATGGATTTTGACTTTCTATATTCTCCTGAATTATTTGAAGACATAATGAAGCTCGGTTCTATTGGATTGCTAAAAATTTCAATTGAAGAAAAATCAAGATCAATTCGTGATTATGATCCTGAAAAGAGGCATAGTCTTTTAGATTATTTTAATCAAAGAAATCATACCTACTATCAATTCGAGATTGCGCCTGAGGGAAAAATGTATTGCGAGTATATCGAAAAATATTATTCTAATTATTTAGCTTTTTTATCTAAAAATATTTCTTCGTTTCATCATAAATTCTATGTTGACTCTCTCTACGATTTTTAATAATGCAAAACAATACTAAATTCAACCTTTAATATATTTTGAACAAATAAGTTTTGTAAGTTCTCTTGTTGCAGTTATATCACTTAATGCATCATGAGCATCATGACATATATCAAAGTGTTTACATACAGTTTCTAGTTTATAATTCTCTATTGAAACACTTCCAATTCCATCAAGTATGTGTAATAAAGACATCGGGTCAATTGCTTTATAATTAAACCAAGATCCATAATAAACGTCTCCATTTTTAATAAAGAACTGTCTTAAAAAATCCATGTCAAATCTGGCATTATAGCCAGCTGGATGAAACTTATCTGAAGGATTATATCTATCTACATATTTTTCAAGGACAGAAATTAAATCAGTATATGTTTTACGAGGATCAGGATATGTTTTTATTTCTTCAATGGTTCTACCATGAACATCAAGAGCGTCTTGTTGCACTTCATTATAATTAAAAGGTTGCATTAACATATTTTGGCTTTCAGCGATTTCGCCATCGATTTCTATTAAAAAAGCAAGTTGGATAATATCTTGCTGTTCAGGATCTAAACCCGTAGTTTCTACATCTAACCAAAATACTTTTTTACCCATAATTAAAAAACTCCATGTTTCATATCTTAAAATGTTATTTAAAAGCATCTTTTATTTACATATATGAATGGAGGGAAGAAAAATTGAATAATGTTAATAAAACAGTATTTCTAAATGCAATAAATTGTCCAACATTGGGATGGATTATAAGAAACAAGGGATTTACCAAACCATTAACTATCTCTGATAGATTTCTAATGGAGCAAGGTAGGACTATTGGGAAAAAAGCTCAAAATCTTTATCCAAATGGAGCGATTATATATGCACCTAATTTTGAAGAAAATGCAAAAAAAACAAGTGATATGTTAAACAAGAGAATAATGCCAACTCTTTTTGAAAGCGCCTTTTTAGTTGATAATTATGCAGCTAAAGCAGATATATTAGAGTTAATAGATAACAAATGGAAAATGATCGAAGTAAAATCTGGTATGAATGATAAAGATGAATATATTGATGATATGGCATATACAACAATGGTAATGAATAAATCAGGATTTGATATATCAAAAATATCTTTATTTTTAATTTCTCCTGATTATCGTCTGGGCATGGATGATAAAGATCTTTTTAGAGAAATTGATCATACAGATGATGTTATTGAAAAAGTAAAAGAATTTGATCGGTTATGGGATCAAATAGATAATATTACCAGTACTGATGAAAAACCTACTTCATCTCTCAGATATGAATGTAAATATTGTAAAATATTCAATGACTGTATAGGGAAAAAATATAAAAATCATCTTTTTGACATTCCTCGGTTAGGAAAAACAAAATTTAATACTTTATTACAGTCGGGAGTTACATTTATTGAAGACATTCCTGATGGTTTTTCATTATCTGCAAAACAGAATTTAGTGAAGGACTGCGTAAAAAATAATACACAACATATAGATAAAAATCTAAAAAAAGATTTAGATAAAATAATATGGCCATCTTTTTATTTAGATTTTGAAACTTATCAGACAGCTTTGCCATTACTACCCGACACAAAGCCTTATGAACAAATTCCAACACAATATTCAATTCATAAATGTTCAAAACCTGGGCATATAGTTGACCATTTTGAATTTTTATCAAATCCTGATGGAGATTACAGGGAAGACCTCGCAAAAAAGTTAATATTGGATTTAGAAGAAGCAGGAAGTATTATTGTCTATAGTAGTTTTGAGAAAAGGATTATTAACTATCTTAAAGGTCTATATCTAGATCTAAAAAAAGATTTTGACGTGATTTTAGAAAGATTAGTTGATTTAGAGGCAATAATTAGAAATAATTATTACAATCCAGAATTTCATGGTAAAACTTCAGTAAAAGTAACTTGTCCCGTTTTAATTCCAGAATTTTCTTATGACGGATTTGATATTTCTGATGGGTTAACAGCAAGTGCAATTTTTGCATATATGATGTTAAAAAAGTATGATAAAAAAGAAATAGAAAAGCATAAACAAAATCTATTAAAATATTGTAAACAAGATACAATTGCAATGGTAAAATTACATGAAAAATTATATACGATTGCAAACTAAACTTTTCTTTTTTTCATTTCATTTGTCACGTTTAACTCTCTTAAATAATTAGCAATAGCTGTTCGGATGACATCGTTTCTATCATTGCCTTGGCCAAGTTCTATTGCAAAGTCAATTGCTTCAATCATGGGTTCTGATAATCTTATTGGTACGGGTTTTGTTTTTACACTAGATGATTTTTTTGGCATAGTTATGCTATTCTCCTCACATCAATTGTATATCAAATATAAGCTATTTGTATATTGCTAAATTTTTTGTATATCAAGTAATATACAAGTAAAATTTAAGTAGTATTACTTGTATAATAAAGAAGTTGATTTTATGCATAGAAAAAGTTATACTGGCCGCTCAGATTACATATTTCAAAAAGAGGTTTCTTTGATGAAAACAGAGCACCTAAAAGAATTACTGAGTAAATCAGTTGATTGGGAAAAAGGTGCAAGAGCGAAAAATCTCAAAGTATATATTGCCTTTTTTAGTCCAAATCATTCGATATTTGAGAAAGAAAAACGAAAGCCAGTTGAAACTAAGGGAGAAAAAGAATTTTATTATTCAACCAAGGATTTTGAATTTTATTTTGATGAATGGGACTGGGGAGTTGTAGTTTATCATACACAGGATGAAGATGGAACAAGAAAAATTGAACAATTCCTTCGACAACATCCTACTCTTCGAATCCCTTGGTTAAATAAAGAACGATTTTATGAATTGACACGCATCTTTGTTAAAGACGGAGGGAAAATTGTTATTGAAAGAACCCAGTTCCAACCACATAATGAATATTCAGGATATGGAATTACTGTCCAAGTACGAGGAAGAAAAACAAAAGAAGTGATAAATCGGCTTGAAAAACAGCATGCGCTCCATCCACGTAAAATCGGAATTGAAATGGGGAATGATGGAGATCTTATCAAATTTGAAATGACAAATCAAGGGAGAATTTCATTTAGTAGTGGTTTATCAAAATCAATTATTTTCATTACAGGTAAGTATGTTAGTTTTTTAAGAAAATGGGATGAATCATATGGGTTCTCACAATCACATAAAACAGTGATTGATGGTGTATCTTATCGTCAAATTGAAGATATTGTAAAAATTAAAATGCCTTCAATAAAAAAAATTAAAGGAACGATAGAAAAACGTAATGAAGCAATACTTAATATGTTCACATCATCTGGAGGGGCACATGGATACATAGGCATTCCTTTGGGGCCAGATAGAGCCAATATTTTAGATCTGAGAGAAAGGAAATCATTACAACTGACTATTAATGACGATGAATTATTTATTTATTCTGAAAATCCATCAGAAGCTAGATCTGCAATTAGAAGATTAGTTTCTCGAATGGCTTCCTACATTGATCCTGATATTGACTTCCAAAAAATTACCATTGGTGAGTAATAGTTGGTAAAAATTGATGAACGTAGTAAAAGAAATTATTTTGGCTACCTTGAAAGACATCGTCTTATTGAAAAAATAGATTCAGCTATTTTTGAAAACTATAAAAATATCTATAAATATTATGGAAATGAAGTAGAACTTCATACAAATAAAGATATAAAATTAAAAAAAGATATTTTCGAAGCAGATTTAGTATATGTTTCTAAAAATAAAGATGCAGTACTTTTAATTGAAGAAACAAGTGACCCGACGAACAAGAAAGATCAATTGTTAGCTTATGCTAATATATCTCCTCAAAGTCTTAAATTACTAACTGGAACTGACTTTATACCTTATGTTGATGTCTTTCTTGTGTCCCCTCAGAATCATCGTTCTACTGCTTTAGAAGTTTTTAATGTTTGTAAAAAAGATATTAGTTCTAAACTAGGGAAAAAGTTGGGTCTCACTCTTTGGTATTATCCAAAATCTCAAAAATTCTTTAGTTGCGCTGGGGGAAAATTTAGTAAATCTTTTCCAAAAATTAATGTTCCATTGTTATCAAAAGGTATCGGGGCATTTAGAATATTAAAAAATAGTTGCCATCCAATTTATTTATTACAATTTATTGTTTTACGAGCTATTGAAAAATATTATGGAGAAGACAAAAACGGAATTGAGATAAATAAAGAAAAGCTTGGAGAAATATTAAGACCATATGGAATAATTAATGAAAAAAAATGGACTGAAGCAGTTAATATTGGAAGACATGTTGGATGGTTCGAAAATGTATCACTTGAACAATTTGCATTTACGATAAAGTATACAAAATTAAGTCATTCTTCAATTTCTGGATCTAAAGCATTAACCTCAAACTTTTTTGAGGCAATAGAACAAGAAAAAGATAAAAAACAATCAAGTTTAACTGATTTTTTCACATACAATTCCTCAAAAGAAGAAAATTTAGATGACGAATATGATGATACGAAAAATGTGTAAAAATTTACACACCAATTTTTTATATTGTCCTCCCACTTCATATAATTTTTTTTTACGGAGGTTTTTTATGCATCTTATTGATTTGTTATTTAAATGGCTTCATCAGATAATAAACATAATAAATATGTTGCAGAAATTTTTGGCTATCCACCAACAAACACATCTGAAAAACCCCAGAGTTACAGAAGAACCCACATCTGTCCATTCATGTCTGATAACCGCCCTTGCGATCCAGATAACAAAATTTCGAATTTAACTGATGATGAAGGGAATCGGCTACTAACACACCAAACAGGCGCATGTACAGCTTGGCATAATCCAAGTTGGAGTGATGTTCCATATCCAGTAATTATTTGCCCCTATAGGTTCTTTGAAGATAATACTATTTTCAATTCGATAAAACAGCAATTTTTTGATGGTAATAATATAGTTGTTACAGGAGAGGTTGGCATTCGTCCATTTGGAACTGCCGATGGTTTGATAGGTGAAATAATTGATCAGGATGGTTTTGAAAGGATAGGAAGAGTAGCGCATATTGAGTATCAATCTGATAGTACTACAGGCACAAGGGGCATTGTCGAATGTATTCGAGATTCCTACCATGGAATTAATGTCACTAGTAAAAATTATGGATATGGATTGAACTCTAAAGCATCAGTTAAAGGGTCTTCTTTACAGATGATTGATAAAGGGTATCTATTCGAAGAGATTCGTGTTCCATCAATTTGGATTTTACAAGATTATTTATTTGCTTTTTTTAGAAGGACTTTTGCTTTTCCATTACAGGATGTGACAAATCTTCCTCTACCCAAGGATAAGTTTTTTTATTTTTTAACTGTTAAATTAGTATATAATCAAAATCAGGATAAATTCAATTTATCTACTGATAAATATTATGTCACAACACCAGAGGACATTCAAAAGTCTATAACAGGTAAACAACATGACATTACGTTAGATTTATTACGTGATAAAATCCGACAATGTATCAACAATCGATTTACAATAAGAGTGTAGTTTTTATTTTTGAAGTATGACAATTTCTTCTATTAAAGGCATAGTATGAAGTGTGCTTCTTCTGATTCTTACTTCTTCGAGTTTTGCATTCTTATAGTTGAGATCTTTTGCAATATCAATCATCGCTCTGCCAACAGGTATTAGAACCCCTTTGTATGATTGGTCTCCAACAACATAGAGTGCATATCTATTGTCTTTCATTACCTTCTGAGTAGCTTCTAAGGCCAAATATATGTCTCCGAAGTATTCCTGGATCATCCGTGGATAGTCCCACCCCCAATTTTTATCTTTAAACTTTTCTGCTAATCTATAGACAACGTTCATTATTATCGGGAATTTTTGGATATATTGAGCGCTGTTACTTTCATTAAAAATCAGCTTAGTACTCCCTTTGATCATTTGCTTCTTGATCTCTTTTACATCCCCCATGTTTTTAACATAATCTAACAGAAATAAATCAAGACGTGTTTGTCTTGTATATTCCAAATCATTTGGATATGGTGGAGATGTAAGTAAAAAATCAATGCTGTTTGGTTCAATATAATCGGCCATTTCTCTCATATCTTTATTGTAGATCTGTGTTGGCTTTGGCTTTAAATCACTTTTTTTAATTAAAAAAAGATCTTCATATATCATTCTAAGTTTGTTTTCGAAACAATATCCAAACTCTGGTTTTTTCCTAAATGGGTAAAAAGATGTCCCTGGACAAAATGAGGCATTTGATGCTTCAACTGCTGCTTCTATTAAGGCAAGCAGGAAGATATTCTTTATTTTATTATTTCTTATCTCTTTAATTCTTTCCTTGATAAATGCAACATCATTTTGGTTTCTTGGTTTAAGCCATTGATGTTTTTCCATCCAAGTCATACATTCTAATGCTTCGGTTGTTGTTCTGATGTTATCGAGAATTGGACATGCTGTCTGGTATTCATTTAAAATAGAATTTATCTCTTCTTTTAACTCTTTTAGGTCTACATTCCATGTTGTTTTAACTGTGGATACAAAAGTTGATGTTGGATTTATATCGATACCAACTGTTTTGGTTCCGTATAATCTTGCTGTTGTAATTGTTGTTCCACTTCCAAGGCAAGGATCAAGAACTGTATGTTCTGATTTTATATTGTATTCTTTGAGTTTGTTCCAAACAAGGCTTGGTGGAAATTCTTCGAGTAGTCCATACCATCTATTTACGATGGTTTTTTGATTAATAAGTGAGATGATATTGCCCCCAGGAATGATTTTTGTTTCTATTAATAGATTAAGAAAGTTTTTTGGGGTGTCGACGATTTTGATTTGTTTTTTAATTTCAGTATAGGGTGTGTATTCTTCGATTAAAAATAATTTATCAATGAGATTTGCTTCTATCTTTTTAGTTTCTTCGGTTAATTCAACTATCGGATTTTTATCAAGTCCATTAAAAATTAAAA
Organism: Thermoplasmata archaeon; assembly: GCA_030640585.1. Classification (GTDB taxonomy): domain Archaea; phylum Thermoplasmatota; class E2; order DHVEG-1; family DHVEG-1; genus DAOWIZ01. The sequence goes on along the minus strand of DAOWIZ010000018.1, from coordinate 13,571 downwards.
ATCCTTTTTTTTCCAAGGCTTTTAGTGTAGTGTTAAGTAATCGATCTGTTGAAAACCGAATTTCTTTTTTAATTTCGTCAGGGGATGGACAGCGAAATTCCTCCCTTAGTTCAGTAATTATAAATACTAATGCAAGATATTGTCTAAATGTAACCTTATTCAATTGTAATCTCTTCTTTTGTTCTACCAATAGCATGCTTTCACTACATCTCCTTCTTCTCAGGTTTTATAATTACAATTAAGTTACCATTTTCTGCTTTTAGTTCCCAATCTAGTTTATCCCCATCGTTTAAATTGAACTGGTTTATTATTGCAGCTGGTACTGTTGTTCTAAAGGAATTTGAGATGGTAGAAGCTTTAGCAATTGTGGTTTTAAATCCCATATATATCAATTGTTAAATGGCAGTTTAATTATATAACTTTTACTGCTTTTTTAACTACCCTTAACACTTTTAATTTTCCTACCTAAAAGTTTATATATGAGATTGTAGATGTAGTTAAATAGGTAGGAAATAAGGTAGCGATAAATGCAGTTGATTTGGGAAAGAAATAAAAAAGATACTTTCATTCCAAAACCCCCACTTTGGGGGTGGTATAACTCTATGACTCCAGAAACATATCTAAACCTTATTTTCAAACTACTTTAGAAAAATACAATCAAAGTTTGAAAAAGGATGACCCCAAGAGAATTGGTCCTTCTCAAGGGGTCTGGAGACAACACATGAGCCAAAGCAGAATGCGTGTCTCCAGAAGAAACATAGAACTGGAGATTTATAAAACCTTTGAGCTATTCAAAAAGCAACCTAAAGTGACCGTTGCCGAATACCTCCAAAGTTTTGATACATCAATTTTTCAGGAAAAAACATATCGTAAAATAAAATATGATTATACATCTATGATTAATCTTGTTTTATACCAGAAACTAAAAGGAATTAAGTTTCAAACAAAACTTGTCAGATATTTGAAAAGACGCCCTGGCGATAAATACAAACTAGGCTTTAGTGTAACTCCTGACCAGACAACTGTTAGTTATTTTATTAATCATATTCTCGATGAAGAAACAAAAAGACTTCTTGATTTTACAGTTGATAAAATAATTGAGGTTTCTGAGAAGTTTGGGATTTTGTTTGATATTAAAACCTTAGAACCTGAAAAACCAAAGAAAGACACGAAAGAGCGCAACCAGAGACTTCAGAGAAACATACAGACAAAAGATGTTTGCCGTTTGTTTAAAAAGCGTTTTACTCCTTTTATAGATTTGAATCTTGGTAAAAACTGCATCTACAACAAGAAAATGTTTATTGACCTCTTGATACATCTGGGCTTAAATCAGAATTTCGCAGAGAGCGGAAGTAAGATTTACAAGGAATACCGTAAACGTTGCCCTGACGCAGATACTCTGTTGTATCATTTGAAGAAATATGATAATATTAAAGATATGCAGCGCATGTATGAGACTTTGTTTGAAATTGTCTGGGAGATGGCTCGCCAGGCTAATATGTTTGATGTTCGCAAACGTGTCGATGTTGCCATTGATTATACAGAATGGTTCTACTATGGAAATAGAAAGACACTGATGGTCGTTGGTAAAATGCCTGAGCGGGGCACTGATAGATGCTATAAGTTTATCACATTGAATATTGTAGATAATGGTAAACGGTTTACACTTCTTGCTTTGCCCGTTAATGCTCTAAGCACCAAGGAAGACCTGTTTACAAGGCTTGTTTATTATGCTAAAAAACGGATTAAGATCAACCATGTTTATCTTGACCGAGGGTTCTTTGACTCGAAGTCTATTGGTGTGTTGAATGGTTTCGGGTTGAAATGGCTGATGCCTGGTCAGAGAAACTATGCGATAAGGCGTGCTATGGAACTTTCTCCTGCGCCGTCTGTCATTACTGGCTTCAGGATGAAAACCTGTAGTTTTAATCTAATCGTTGCTAAGGACAAAACAGGTGAAAAACGAGTGTTTTCGACCAATATGCATTTTGAGAATAATGATGTTGACCTGCTTGAACGGTTATTTTTATTGTATAGCAAACGCTGGGGTATTGAAACCAGTTATCGTGTTAAAAAGCATAGTTTTCGTGCTAAAACCACTTCTAAGAATTATCATATCCGTTTGTTCTATTTCTTATTCTCAGTGTTATTATATAACTTATGGATACTCGCTGATGTTTTGATATGGTTGCATCTTCATGGTAAAGTAGGCGATGGACATATTATTACTGCCAAGTATTTTGGCACGTTGTTGATTGTGATTGATCCAGGTGGTTAACATGACCTGCGATTCAGTTCTTAATAGAAATTCTTAAATCCCTTAGTCTGCATCATATTTATTGTTGGTGCATAAGACAAAAATGCCAGTCAAAAGCACTCTAACCAACAATTTTTTATTGATTTTAATTAAAAAATACAGTTCTGTTTTTATCAAGTTTGTCAAAATTATCAAAAAACATAACTTTAAAATATACATTCGGAACTACTGGAGGAAAGTAGTTGGGATTACATCATGGAATGTGTGAGAGATTGACACGGATATGATATAAACACAAATCAATAACAGAATGAATTGTTCAGAGATCCCATATTCAAAAAGAAAACTAAACACCCCAATTATCGCACCAGATAAAGATAGTAGAATGAGTGCTATGTTATTTACATGAAGGCCGGGTAATAAGCCTGTTGCAATACCTGTTATAACACCCATAATACAGAAAAAGATGACAAGAATTAGGTCTAACATGGCATTCTATCCACCGGATGTTTGTGAGATTTTATGGTTTTGTTCAGAAAGTGTTAGTGCGTATCTGAATGTTTCTTGATTAAAATCAAATTTACCTTCAACGATTACCGTTTGACCAGGGTATAAAGAATTGTACATGTATGGGTTGTAAAATACAATAAGTGAATATGTTCCATCCAGATCTGTGAGATAAAGATAGTTGTCATATAGTGAATCTACAACACCTGTAACATTAACGTTTAAACCCTGATAGTTTGAAGGTTTTTGTGCAAGTTGCCATAGAGGAATTGAAATGTTTTGCCATTTATGAATATTTTCTATAAATTTTTTGTTGCTTACAATTATTTCCCAGCCGTCATTGTATTTTTGTACTTTTCCTGTTGCTCTTATTCGGTCGCCGTATTCAACATCTATTTCTGTCTCAATAAAGATGGTTGCTGATTTGTTTTTGTCTTTTATTGTTATTAGTTGGCTTCCATAGGTTGTAACATGATATTCTGTTACGGTTCCCTCAACTATTACCTGTTTATCTTCATAATCTGGCAGTTCAGATAATTCTATTAAAACTGGTTGAGATAGAAGCGATATAAAATATAGAACTACGATTCCTGTTATGGCCAGTAGAAGGGAATAATGTTTAAGTTTCAAATTCATTTTATAAGGCACTAAATATAAAATTGTTATTTAAATATTGCTTCTAAATAAAAACCAGTGGGAATAAATTATAATAACATCCTTCCTCATTAGCCATAAAAAGACAGGCATTATTTGGTGGGAGCTAAATGAAGATGAAAGAAGTCATATTAAAAATATCAGAAGCTTTTCAACAAGACGTAGGATACGGACGAGCAAGAATTGATCATCAATCACGAATTGAACTGGATTTGTCTATAGGCGACGTTATAGAAATCGAGGGAACTAAAACAACAGCAGCCGTAGTATGGAGAGCCCATCCAACAGACGAAGGGAAACGAATAATTCGTATTGATAATTTAACTAGAAAAAATTCAGGGGCAGGTCTTGGAGACCGAGTAAAAATAAGACGAGTAGAGGTAAAAGAAGCAAAAAATGTAGTACTCGCACCACTCATATCAAAAGGACAACAAATACAATTTGGAGGTGGAATTGAGGTTCTCATAAAAAAAGGCTTGTTAAAAAGACCGCTTACAACTGGAGATCACGTAATTATACCAGGTATAGCATTATTTGGAAGTGCGCTACCTTTTATTATAATCAATACTACCCCCAATGGAATTGTCTCAATAAATGAATTTACAACTATACAAGTTAAGGAAGAAGCGGCAAAAATTGAAGAGGCAGAAGGACCGCGAATTTCCTATGAAGATATCGGAGGGCTCCATGAAGAAATCTTGAAAGTCCGTGAAATGATAGAACTACCGCTGAAACATCCTGAACTTTTTGACCGTCTTGGAATAGACCCGCCAAAAGGAGTTTTGCTGCACGGGCCACCCGGCACTGGTAAAACACTTATTGCAAAAGCAGTGGCAAACGAGTCGGGCGCAAATTTTTATACGATCAATGGTCCAGAAATCATGTCGAAATTTTATGGGCAATCAGAAGAAAATCTTAGGAAAATATTTGAAGATGGGGAAAAAAATGCTCCTTCGATTATTTTCATTGATGAAATAGATGCAATTGCTGGTAAAAGAAGCGAAACACATGGTGAAGTTGAAAAACGCGTTGTTTCTCAGATGCTTACTTTGATGGATGGTTTGAAAGGACGTGGAAAGCTCATTGTTATTGGTGCAACAAACATCCCAGACTCGTTGGATCCGGCACTTCGACGACCAGGGCGTTTTGATAGGGAGATCAGGATAGATGCTCCTGACCGAAATGGGCGTAAAGAAATTTTACAAATTCATACGCGCGGTATGCCGATAAGTAAGGATGCTGTTGATACGTGCCTAGATGATCTGGCTGATATAACATATGGATATGTTGGCGCTGATCTTGCAGCTCTTGCAAGAGAGGCAGCAATGAACGCGCTGCGAAGGCATCTACCAGATATTGATCTTGAAAAACCGATCCCTGTCGATGTGCTTGAAAAAATGGAAGTGACAATGGATGATTTTGTGAATGCGCATCGTGGCATAGAGCCTTCTGCTATGCGGGAGTTTTTTGTTGAGGTCCCAAAAGTTTCATGGGAGGACATAGGGGGGCTTGAAGAGGCTAAGCAACAATTGCAAGAGGCTGTTGAATGGCCGCTTACAAAACCAGAGGTTTTCAAGAGAATGGGGATTCATGCGCCTCGCGGTGTTCTATTATATGGTCCTCCTGGCACAGGCAAGACTTTGCTTGCAAAGGCTGTTGCTCATGAGTCAAAAGCTAACTTTATTTCCATTAAGGGGCCTGAAGTAATGAGTAAATGGGTAGGCGAAAGTGAAAAAGCAGTAAGGGAACTATTCAAAAAAGCCAGGCAGGTCGCACCGACTATCGTATTTCTTGACGAACTTGATTCGATTGCTCCAATGAGAGGAACACACACAGGATCCCATGTTACAGATAGCGTTGTAAATCAGCTTTTAACAAGTATTGATGGTATGGAAAGCATGGATGGCGTGGTAGTTATTGGTGCCACAAACCGCCCCGATATTCTTGATCAGGGTTTGCTTAGGCCAGGGCGTTTTGACCGTTTGGTTTTAATTAGTTCCCCTGATAAAGAAGCACGCCTTGAAATTTTTAAGATACACACAAAAAACATGCCATTGTCAATAACAAAAGAAGATGTCGAAGAGATGAAACAGGATTTTCAAAATAAAAATTATCACATAATTCGTGAAAAAGAAGATGTTTTAAAAAGAGGAGTAAAAGGTGAAATTTTGTCTCAATCTGATGTGGATAAATTAGACCGGAAAACTTCATTTAATATAAAGAATTTTAATTCTCTGCCTGATAAAGATAAATTATATCACTGGTTGGCGAACAGTACTGATAATTATTCAGGTGCAGATATCGAAGCGCTCTGTCGAGAGGCAGCGATGATCGCATTAAGGGAAAACGAAAAAGCTAAGATTGTTGCGAAGGGGCATTTTGATAAGGCAATGGGTTTTGTTCGTGCGTCAATCACACCAGATGTTATTAAATTTTATGACAAAATATCTGAAACTCTTGGCAGCGGTGTAGCCAAAAAGGATAAAAGCGACAAAGATATTCAATATACGTAATCAAATAAAAATTAAAAAGGAGGAAAAAAAATTGAAGATAACTGAAAATGAACTGAGAGGGAAAACAGTAATGAGCGAGGAAGGATTATATCTCGGTGTTATGCGAAATTCGACTGTCAACAGCAAAACAGGTACTTTGCTAACTATTCTTGTAGAGCCTTCAGAAGATGTTGACCCACGTCTCTATCATCTTGATAATCAAGGACATTTGATATTTCCGTTTAACTCAATAAAATCAGTCAAAGATGTAATTGTTATTGGGGGATAAACAACCCCGTAAAATTTTTTTGTTTTTTTCCTTTAATAGTTCTTACAGGCAAATTCTTGTTAAAGAAGTCGAAAGATCAAAGATTAATTTTAGTTATACTATATAATGAGGGAGACCCCTTTGTTTCGTTTGGAACTTATTAAAGCGTGAGTAAGATTTTTGTTAAAAATAGAGAGACGTGAGTATATCCAATATGTTATGTAATTTTTAGTATTTTAATAGTTCCATTTTTAAAAATATAGAAATAAAAAAATTTAAAGATTAAAACACATTCACTTTCCTTTTCCACTGGAAGCAAAGGCCTTCCCCTTCATTTGTTCCAACAGATATAAGTAAAGGGAAAAATTATACATAAATTTTAATATAGCATAACTAATTACAGGAAGTAAGGGGGAGTAATTTTACGAGTAAAAAGAACACAATAAATAGTGACATATTCGGCCGCTTATTAAATTCAAAAGGCCTATTCATTAATAGAGAGGCAATGAGGCCGACATATATGCCAGAAATACTTCTGCATAGAGATTCCGAGATCAATAACCTCGCGTCCATTATGGTGCCTGCATTACGTCAGGAAACACCTTCCAATGTTTTTATTTATGGCAAAACAGGTACTGGCAAAACTGCTGTTACAAAGTTTGTTGGAAGGGAGATTGTAAAAAAAGGCGAAGAAACAGGAAAAAAAGTCAATTTTATCTATATAAACTGTGAAGTTGTAGATACACAATACCGCCTCCTCCAAAACATAACAAATCATTTTATAAGCGAATGGGCTGAACGTATACCCTTTACTGGGTGGCCTACTGATGAAGTATATTCCAAACTTATTAAATTAATAGATAAAACAGGCGGGGTCGCTATTATTGTCCTCGATGAGGTTGACAAATTAAAAGGCGATGAGGCATTATACAACTTATCAAGGATCAATACAGATCTTAAGAACGCTAAACTTAGTATTGTTGGTATTTCAAACGATCTTAAATTTACGGAGTTTCTTGACCCTCGTGTAAAGTCAAGTCTTGGTGAGGAAAACATGATTTTTCCACCTTATGACGCAGGCGAACTCCAGGATATTTTGAAGCAGCGTGTTGGTATTGCTTTGAAATCAGGGGTGATCGATAATGATGTAGTGCCTCTTTGTTCTGCTCTTGCTGCCCAGGAACACGGTGATGCCCGTCGTGCACTTGACTTGTTACGCATGTCCGCAGAGATAGCTGAGAGGGCAAAATCTCCTCGTATTACAAAAAAATATGTTCGTCTCGCTCAAAATAAAATAGAGATAGACCGTGTAGTTGAAGTAGTCCGTACACTCCCCACACAATCTAAACTTATTCTCCTTTCCGTTATTCTACAGGATGAACACAACAAAAAAACAGCGACAACTGGTGCTATAACAACTGGTGAGGTATACGAAATATATAAAGGGCTTTGCAAAAAAATTCGTATGGACTCGTTAACTCAGCGTCGTGTTGCTGATTTGATTTCTGAGTTAGATATGCTTGGTATTATTACTGCTCGTGTTATTTCAAAAGGCCGGTATGGCAGGACCAGGGATATTAGGGTATCATCTTCTACAGGTGACATTATTAATATTTTACAAGAAGATGATGTGTTTAAGGAACTTGCCAGCTACAAAATCCGTGGGCAAACCCGTCTGATATAAACATTGTTTTTATACAAACTTGTGTTTTTTTGAAAATTATAAAAATTAAAATGTTGGTGGGGGAATCAGGCAGCATTTTAGTTTCTTTTGCATGTCTGTGCATGCCTGTATAACTTGTATTTGGTTCCCCTCAAACTCAAACACTATTTTGAGGAATCGGTTTAATGGAAGACCCATCCTTTACCCTAACTCTACTGGTCTACCAAATTCCCCCAAAAGTGGTATGTAAATTTGCATACATAAAGCTTTACAATTTTTCAAAAATAATTTTCACATACTCTTTTTGACAAACATAGTTTTTATCAGCGTTTTCTTTCATACGAGCAAGTAAAGTGTTATTGCACCTGCAATTATTGGTTGATGAACTAGATAAATACCTAGTGAATGTTTTCCAACCCATGAGATGGCTTTGATTGGTGCATATCTTGAGATGTCGGGAAATTTGAACCTTCTTTTGTTACCTTGGTATAATACATTTCCGATGGCAGTACCTAGCAGGCATACGCCAAGCCATAGGAGCAACGGAAAATAGTCAATGGTGTGTATCCAAAAATCAGCAGGGTGCAAACCAATGAGTAGATGGAGCACTGTAGGGTTTTCAACATGGAAGAGGCCTAGTATTATACCTGCAGAAATCATTACTGTCGCAATTACAAAATTCCAATGTTTAAATCTTAGAAATAGGGGGCTAAGAATAATGCAAAGACCTATACAATGCAGCACACCAAATAAAATAGGCCTATCCGGCATAAACAGCAATGTTACTAAGGTTATAACCATCCCTAAGGCAAATATCCCTGAACCCCGACGTACCATATGAAAATATAGTTTTTTCTTTGAACGCCCTTGGTTTTTGTTATAGTTTACAGATAAACATATTCCTACAAGTAAAAAAAACACAACTTGTATAATAACATTGGTTTGTTGCACCGTACTGTTTAGCGGATATATTTTAAAATAGTCAAGGTCCCACAGTACATGTACAAATATCATATACATTATTGCAAATCCTCTTAGAAAATCGATTTCGACGAATCTATTTAATGTGGGTTTATGTATCATCATTTTAGGGATTGTATGTAGATCCATTTAATCACCTTTTCTAATTATTTCAACCTCTTCTTATGTCTTGTTAATGTGTTTCTTGTTAACTCTTGACAATAATATTATTTAAAACTATGCCGTCAAAATGTCAAAACAAAAAAAAATACAAAACCCCTAGTGCCCTCTAGAGAGACAACTCTCCCTTTCTTAATGCTTCAACAGGTGAAAGCATCGCTGCTTTTTTAGCAGGCACTGCAGCAGCCAATGCCGCAAGCACGATCGGTAAAAGTAATGCTATTAAAAGCGTAAGCCAGTTTATAATAAAACCAAGTTTTATCTGTGTACCTGCTACAAATTGTAGATTTATACCATACCAGTTTACAAAATTCATAACGACTATTGATAAAGCAATTCCAAGCAGCCCAGCAATGAAACCTATTATCAACCCTTGATATAAAAATATTTTAAAAATAGTCCTGTCACGTGCACCAAATGCTTTTAGAGCACCTATTTCTCTTGTTTTACGCATCACTATAGAATCCATAACGTATTTTATTGCAGCACCACATAAGAGAAGAGTTACTGCAATACTCCCCCAGAGCATGATAGTAACAACATCTTGCATACTACCGGCGATATAAACTAGGAAATCATGCCAGGTGTAAACATTGTGGTTTGGCAGAAGTGAAACAAGATCCTTTTTTATATTCTCAGAATGACCAATAGGATTTAATTGATGAAACGGTTCCGGTGCTTTTACAACTACGACATCTCCACGGTTTTTGTCAACCTCTATTGGTTTGTAACCTCTGATTGTGCCTATACCCGGTATATGCCAGTCATGTCCTGTTATTTCTCCATATCCCTTTATTTCCCTTAAAGAGTCTGCGTGCATGAACCATATCATAGTATCAAGAGTTGGTGTACCGCTTTCATACAACCCTATGACTTTAACATTAACACTTGCATAACTAGTTTCTCTACCGGACGTACTCATGGTAAGCATTATTGTTTTTCCGATATTTATGGAGGGGTGAATTTTTGTAACTGTTGCACCAATGATTATGGGATACGGCTCTTCGTCTACCAATAGTTTTTCACCAGAACCATATGCAAAATCGGGTAGGTTGCCAGGGCCTTCAAATTTGATATAAAGAGGGGTATGCCCCCTAGTAATTGGATCACTGTCTTTGAAATACCTGCCTTTAACTATTTTTTCTTTTATTCCTACAAGGATGTCATCTTTCTCAGGGTCAATGCCTTGTATTGTGCATGCGTCAACGGCTTCTCCTTCTATATCCAGCCCATAAGTTCCTTGTGCTGTCACCCGAACACTTGTTTTGTACCCAGGCAGTCTTTTTTCTATTTCTCTTGCGATTTTACCAGCATTTTTCAATTCTGTTTCAGTACCATAAACATCACGTATGTTGCAACTTGGGTCTGTAATAACTGCATCAGCCGTCGTCAGCTTAGTGGTATCATCTACTACTTGCATCATATAATTAATATAAGCATTTTCAAGCATAAAAGAGGTCATTGTTAGGGCGATTACTACAATTATTATTACATAAATTCGTTTATGCTCTTTCAACTCGCCGAATGCAAATCTGCTGCTAACGCCCATTAACCTTTTTTCTCCTGCCCTTCTTTTTACCTTTTTCTTCAAGTTTTTTTGCAGTATTATCAAAATCTTTAGAGTTTCCACTTGTATCTCCGATGATTTTACCATCTTTGAGAGTAAGTGTTCTTTTTCCATATCTTGCTATTTCCATATCATGGCTTACAAAAACAGTGGTTACATTTCTCATCTTGTTCATATCTACAAGTAAATGCATTATTTCCGCGCTGCTTTCAGAGTCCAATGCTCCTGTTGGCTCATCTGCTAGGATTAATACAGGCTCATTAATTAAGGCACGGGCAATTGCGACTCTTTGCGCCTCTCCACCTGATAGATGGATGCCTTTGTGTTTAGCACGATGTGAGATACCAACATCCTTTAGCAAAGATTCAGATCTTTTTTTCAAATCTTTTTCATCTTTTTCCATTATTTGTCCTGGAAGGAGTACATTTTCAAGCACTGTAAGTCTTGGTATTAGGTTATAGTTTTGAAATACGAATCCTAGTTTTTCCCCTCTGAAAAGGGCTATTTCTTTTCCACTTATTTTTGACGTGTCTTTTCCATCAATATATATCGTTCCAGATGTTGGACGGTCAAGAAGTCCCATGCAATGAAGGAGTGTTGATTTTCCACATCCTGAAGGGCCGATTATAGATACCAGTTCTCCAGGAAATATTTTCAAAGATATGTTGTTTACTGCCTTTACCTCTACCCCATATTCTTTATAATTTTTACAGACTCTTTCTAATCGTATTATGGGTTGTTTTTTTACAGGCATACTGGTTCTAGTTAAAAAACAATAAACTACTATAAATAATTGCTGCTTAATATATTTTTTAATTTATTTATAAAGGCTTGTTAAAAAAAGAGAGAGGATAGTTAAATTATCCAACATAATGTGATATTTCCCCATCATCATCTTTTTTCTCATTTTCAATAGCATTTAAAACATCAATTGCAAGAATTGCATGCAGTGGAACAATTCTTATTTTACCTGCCATTTCGCTGTGGTTATGGTTAAGTTCTATTAAGAGGCCTGTTTCGTCAATACCTATTGACATGTAACCTTTGAAGATCCCTTCCGTTTCAAGAAACTGATCTTTCCCACCAATTGAATATATCTTATATTCAGATCCTTCTGTTAATTCCACCTTGTCCTTATCTTTACTCATTCGATACCCTTCCTTTGTTTGTCAATAAGGCTCTGTAGGTGCTCTACCGTTTTACCATAATTTTCTATTGCAACTTTAAGATGTGCTTCTACAAAGTTCCAAGCTTTTTGAATGTTTCCATAACGCAGACGATATGCTTTTTTATTCTGCTGAGTGTTTTCGTCAAGAACTTGAACCTCTTCAAGAATGTCAAAGCCTTTTAGTTTGTTAAGATGTCTGTAAACTGTAGGCTTTGATATTTTAAGTTCTGCTGAAATTTCATCAACATACCATGCTTTATCTGGGTGTTTAATAAAAAAATCCGCAAAGATTTTGTAAGGGATATCTGGATTTGCCCCTTTAGATAGATAACCTATTTGTTCAAAAAATATTTTTGCTACGACATCAGCATCGCCCTCACCGATTAACGGCGTGTTGCTTACAATCTGCATTTCAAAACCCATAGTTTAAAACCTCAAAAGCAGAATACAAAAACCGATTTATAACATTTACTTAACTATGAAAAGTTTAGAAGGTGTTTTTGTATACAAACTGCCTTAAAATCACAGAACAGGTAAATATTTATCAATTTCCCATTTGGTAACCTGGGTACGGTATTCATTCCATTGTTTACGCTTTACATGTACGAAGTTGTTGAAAACATGTTTTCCTAATGCTTCTTTCGACAGTTTACTATCTTCCATTAAAGCGATTGCGTGCCCAAGACTCTCGGGTAATTGTGTTATACAATGTTTTTTCCTTTCCTCATCTGATAATTTATATATGTTTTTTTCAATAGATTCCGGTGGTTCAAGACATTCTTCGATGCCTTTTAGCCCAGCGGCAAGTAGGACAGCAAACTGTAGATAAGGATTACCCGATAGATCAGGGCTTCTCAACTCGCACCGGGTGCCTTTTTGCCTACTAGTTGGAATTCTTATTAATGCACTACGATTCCTATTTGCCCATGAAATGTATGTTGGAGCCTCGTACCCTGGAACAAGTCTTTTATAAGAGTTTACTGTTGGGTTAAGAATTGCTGTAATTTCCTTTATATACATTAGCAAACCAGCGATAAAATTTTTTGCCAAAGAACTCAGTTGATTTTCATCCTCTTGGCTATAAAAAGCATTTTCTCCATCTTTTGTAAAAAGAGACATATGCGTATGCATCCCTGAACCCGCAACACCATACAAAGGTTTTGGCATAAATGATGCATGCAAATTATGTTTCCTGGCAATTACTTTTGTAACATATTTTAATGTAATAACGTTATCTGCAGTTGTAAGGGCATCTGCATATCTAAAATTTATTTCATGTTGGCCGCCTGCTACTTCATGATGTGCCGTATAGGTTTTTATCCCAAAAGCATCAAGCGCAATAGAGATATCAGCACGAACTCCTTCTGCCAGATCACGGTGAGACAGATCAAAGTAACCTGCATGATCATTAGGAGTTAATGTTAAATCATCGCCATCTTTTTTAAATAAGAAAAATTCGCATTCTGGCCCTGTATTATAAATATACCCTAGTTTCTTGGCCTTATTTACAACTCTTTCTAGGATATATTTAGAGTCACCGATGAACCGTTGTCCATCCGGTTCATAAATATCGCAGTTTATCTTTGCTGTTTTTCTTTTTTCAATGCTTTCAGGTAAAATTACAAAACTTTCAGGATCAGGTTTTGCAATTTTATCTGATTCTTCTATTGTTGCGTATCCAGCTATTGATGATGCATCAAATGGCATACCCTCATCAAGCGCTTCTTCAAGTCTGCTAGCAGGTATTACAATATTTTTTGGAAAACCAAGTATGTCAACAAATTGCAGTCTAACAAAAACAATATTTTCTTTTTTTGCCGTATTCAATACATCTTCTTTGGTATTAATTCCTGAG
>DAOWIZ010000036.1 GCA_030640585.1 Thermoplasmata archaeon | reverse complement strand
TAAAAATTTTATCTGCAGTAGATTTTATGTTAAGATCATACATTCAATCCATACCTCTTGGCAAAATCGTCGACATGGATACTTTTTTCTTTTTTGATCTTCTTCATCTTTTCAATAAATTCTGGTTTGAGTTCGGGTTCATTTTCATACTCAATATATTTTTTTATGATGAACTCAATTGTTTCACTTTTGTCTTTTAAATCATATCTGGCTTTAACGATATTTAAAACACGATTGATATTCTCATTTAATTTTATCAACGCCTGAGTCATACTTAGTTCACCTAAGTATATATTAGTCGAACTAATTTATATTATTTTCTATTTAATTCATTTCTTTGTATAAGTTAACACAGCTCTAATAATTACGTCTTCAAAAACTTAAAAATTTTACGATTTCTCAGGGGACTAAGGAGGCTTACGGTCTACACCCAGCACCTTTATTTTCATTGTTTTATTACAACTAGCTAACATAAGCTATTGCATCTGGTCCAGGTGGGGCTGTTTCATTCAACCACTCATACTCATTAATTTGTACATTTCTAATGGAATAAAACTGGCAATGTGATGGTACAACTGGTGCTTCAAAATCCCATGACCATCCATCAGATCCATCATCATCTACTCCATAGGAGGTCCAACTACCCCATGATTCGGTATCATTTGAATGCCGATAGAATAATTCAGTTGATGTGATTCCATTTGCTGTTTTTACATTACCTTCAACTGTGAAGATTGCAGATTGTTCATAGGGATAAATATCACTTACTTGTGATGGACCATAAATTGGTGGCAGATCATTATCAGAAACCTTCTGTGAAGCCCAAGCAATACTTCTTCGATTAATCCAATAATTGTAGGTAAACTCATCTTCGTGAGTCTCGTTAAAAGGTGTTACATCTACCCATCTATGAAAACCCCAGAAAAGGTTATTCTCATCGGTATCTTCAAACTCTTCAGTATGGCCACCCCACCATACATTAAATTCTGGATGACCTGCGCATCGGACGATTCTCGCCATGTTTTCATTAGGATAAACCTCTGATGTCATAAATGGCTTATTTGCTACATTTGTCTGAACAATTTTATTTGTATTTTCCCAGTCACCTGCAAAAAGCCAGGGTTTCATAATAATACCTAGTTGTTTATACCAATAAATTTCACCTTTTCCAAAAATTCCTTTGATTAAACCACGAACCCCTCCTACATATTTCCAATGATAAATCTGCATTGTTTCATTAGTAGATATTTCCTCTTCAGGGAATCTAACAAGAACAGTCATATCTCTATCTTTGTTTTCAGGAATCTCAAATGCTGGTCCGCCGAGCCATCGTATCTTTCTTGTATCTTCTAAATAATCATCAAAAATTGGATTGTCTCTGGAAATAGCAGTATTTAAACATGCTCCTGAATGCCACAAAGCATGTGGATTTTTTTCATTCTGAGAACAATAAAATATATATGCACCTGTAAAACCCGCTGATTCTGTTTCTCCTGCTATCTGGGCTAAAAGAGGTATTGCAGTATTATATTGGAAATTGACGGCAGATATTCCTAATTGACTATTTTTCATTACCCATTCAGCATAGGTTTTTGGTTTATTTTTCATGCCTCCAGCTATGAATGCACCACCACAAGTACCGAAATATCCTCCACCTTCTTCAATGAATTTAACGATATTTCTCACTCGTATTTTGTTCTTCGATAGTCTCGATAAACCCGTATATAATAGGTGTTCATCTGCTTGATATGGAGTATAAATTAGTACATCGTAATTCTCCACTGTTAATTCTCTTCGTAGTATATCTTTGGTGGATAATAATTTAGGGACAAAACGATAGGATGTATTTCCTACTGTCCAACTGAAATCTTTTAATGCCAACATAAAAAATTTCGAATAGCAGTACTCGCTATAAAAATCTGCATCCTCTTTTTCATCTGTATAGATTGCTACTCTAACGTCTACTATATCGTCTTCAGATGCAATTTCTAAACTATCATTTTGTCTAACATTAGCTGAAACAACGAAGGTACTTCCAATCATAATCAGCATCATTCCTATTGCAAGTATTTTTAATTTCATATTACTGAAACTCACTCATTATTTTTATATTGTAATATTTATATTTAATGATTAATAAGTTTAATGGTTAATAAGTTTTTGTAGTCTGCAGTCAACACCTTGTCATACACTTATTTTATAAAAACTTGTTAAAATATAAAAAAAAGAGATTTGTGGAATTATGGTTTCCACATAGCAGATCCCAAGGGCAGCACAGTTTTACCAGCCATTGTATCTAACAGTACTGCTGCAGCTGCATAAAATGACAATACAGATGTAATCAGTAAAAAGATACCTGCAGGTAGAGCTGAAGCGCCATATAGATAATGCAGTATCAATGAAATTACTGCTAGGTCAACTGCTATTAATATTGCGAATAAGACTTTGTTTGTCATCAAACTAGCTGCTGTTGCAATAAAGCTGAATGCTAAAATAGCTATGAGGCCGAAGGCATAGTGTGTTATATCAAATTCTACGCCAGTAAATATTGTTATGAAAAGTGTTAGTGCTATTGCATACATTGTCATTGCATATGTTGAAAACACTGTAGCTCCAAAAATGTTATTTCTTTTAAAATCCATTATCCCTGCTATAATTTGAGATGTTGCACCAAAGCAAAGAACCCATGGTATCATCAGTGACTTAGCAGTACCTGATGATAGTCCTAGATCAGTTGATGCAAGTACAAGAGTTGCAACTGCAAGTCCAATAAGTCCTAATGCTGCGGGTTCAGCTGTTAATATATTTGTTGTTTTATCCGTCATGGCTTAACACCGTTTTTTTCCTGAATAAAATTGTATATTAAAACATTTGCCTTTTATTTCAATAAGATTATTTTATGGATTTATATTGTCATTAGCATGAATTAGTACATATTTTTCATGATTTTTTTGCACTAATTCAAAGGTAAGAGTTGTTTGACCACCGTTTTGTAGGATGAAACCTTGTTCATCATTGTTAATTATCCATTTACCATTAGTGTTATTTCCTTCTCTGAATCTGAAACCATCTCCAGATATCCAGATTACATGTTTATTTCCATTGCTAACTTTATAAAATACTGCCGAGCCGTCATCTGTTAAACCTGTTGTTAGTTCTCCATCATTGCTAGGATCTGGGTCTATGCCAAATGCCAGATAAACAATGTTGTCAGGCAGATCAAATGTATGGGTTCTCATGGTTCCATCACCTGCGTTGAGTTCATCTACATCTCTTGTTACTCCGCTTGCAAGCATTGTGTATAGTTTTGATTCAAGTGTTCGGTATTGGTTTTCAATTTGGTTTTCAGAGAGTGTTATGCTTAGGTTGTTGTATCCTACGGCTAGCATAAATGCTATAGCTGCCATGATAGCTATGCTAATAATAAGTCGGATGGGTATCATTTCAGATGCAGTATTATCAATTTTTTTCATATTTTTTTACAACCAATAAAAAAACATTGTCAATTTTTTCTCATTCAGGTTCTAATAATGTTGGCTCTGCGCCTCCATGCCAGCTGAGACGCGGGCGGATTTTAATCACATGTGTTGATTCTGAAGTATCATCAAGGATGAATGCTACTCCTTTTTCATCTCCGATTTTTTTAATTGCTTCTTTTATGCTACCATGCATATATGTAGGACGAATTCTGCTCAGTGCATCTATGTCTTCCTGTGCGGTGAGCCTGTGACATATGATAATATCACTATGTGACATTACTTCTGACTCTAGAGCACTCGGTCTTTGCGTAGCCATTATCAGAGATAGACCTGGCTGTCTGCCTTGCCTCATCCATTCGTTAATAAAAACTTTTTTACTAGGTGGATTGCTATCATTTGGTAAAAATAGTTGTGCTTCGTCAATTGCCATCCAAACCATAGGCATACCTTTTTTTTCTGTTTCTTGCCCCATTTTTCGTAGTTCATAGTTTTTTCGTTCTTTAACTCGTTCTTCGAAGATTTTTTCACCAATGATTGCTGTTATAATTGATTTAAGATTTGATCCAGGTAGACAACTTACATCTAGAACTGTTATATTTCCTCGTGATATTAGTTCTGTAACTGGTATACCATTTTGGTCGAAGATCTCCCACGATTCTGCCATTTTTAAAAAGTTTTCAGCAGCGCTTTTTGCCTCGTTATTTGTTTTTTTGTCTTGTTTTATACATTTGAGTAGATCATCAACAGAGTAATTTTTTGTTTTTTGTTGCATTTCTTGGACAGATCTTGTAATAGCAATTCCTATCGGATCTGTATGTTTAACGTTGAAGAGTTGACACCAGTGAAATGGTGATAGATCTGATACATTTACTGAGAAACCTTGTGCATTTATTCCTTTTTGGTTGTATTCCTCTTTTTGTTTTTTTGGTACAAAAAGTTGTATTTCAGTTCCTTGTGGTGTTATGTTCCATTGTTTGAGTTTTTCTTTTTCATTATTTGGAAACATACTTGTCCAGAAAATTCCAAGTGTATCTATTACGATTACTCCTAGGTTGTCTCTGGTTTCTTTTTCTAGTTTTGCAATTTCTTCAAGAAATACCCCCATCGTGTATGATTTTCCATATCCTCGTTTGCCACATATGAGAGTGATGTGTGGTCGCAGTATATCAATGTATACTTCTGATCCTAGTGATGAGTCTAATGCGTAGTATCTTCCTATGTTTAGTAGCCCATTGCTTTTTTTGTCTTTGCGTCCTAGTACGTATTGTTTTTTTAATGAGGTTTCAATTGTTGTTTTTTCTAGTCCCAATTTATATATACTCCTGTTTATTATAGTAAATTATATAATAATAGTTCTTATATAATTTGTTGTTACTTGGAGAATAAAAAATCATGCAGGATGAAATCTGCCCATATAACTCAATAAGAAAAACAAACATTAAAACATTACTTATAAACTGCAGAAACTGCAACATGGGTGAATCCACAATATTTGATGAAACATGCAGATCCAATATTTTAAAAATACTTCAAACAGAACATGGAACAAACAGAATTGTACTCAACCACGCATTTGTAAAAGTATACAGCGGAGAACAACTCGAAACTCTAAAAGAATTAACACGTTTCATAGAAAGCATCGATGCATACAGTGATCTGAAACTACCCAGTGAAAAACTTGAAAAATGTAAAACATGCAATCAAAAAAGAAACAAGAAAATACAAGAAATAATAAAACAAAGCAGAACAAATCCTGTAGAGGCATTGTCCAAATTAGAAACATTTTTGAAAAGAAAAAAATCAACTAATTCAAAATGTAAAACCTGTGATGAAAAACTTAATGAAAAAATCTCTGAGATGATAAATAAAGCAGAGTTCAAAAACCATATTGTTGAAAAAAACATTGATAGCGATCTATTTTATACAAACTATATACGACCATATGTTCGACCTGGTTTCATTGACTCATATATACAACTTGAACCACCACCAGACGCAGTTTTCTCAGAGTCATATGAAGTAAAATGTAAAGGTAGACGACCGATTAATATCTCACTATATACACTAAGAACACGCCCTGAAAAACTCTATTTTGTTGTACCACCAGAGTATGATCTACCACGCGAAGAACTATATCTGTTAGAAAAAGTAAGATCGGATCTTTCTAGACATCGACCAAAGGATGCATCTTTTATGGATGCGGAAACCGCCCGCGAGTATTTCCAACGTTTCGGAAAACAAGTTATTACAAAAATTGTCAAAGACCTAAATTATAAAATAACCGTTGACAGAATTGAATATCTCGCTGATATTTTTGCAAGATATACTGCAGGTCTTGGAATCCTTGAAGATCTTTTGTTGGATTCACGTATTCAGGACATCTATGTTAATGCACCTGTAATGAACAACCCATTGCATTTAGTTGTCAACGGTGAAGAATACACTTCTAATGTTTATCTTTCTGTTGGAGATATTGATGCTCTTGCTTCTCGTTTTAGAACACTAAGCGGCAGAGCTTTTTCTGAGGCGTCACCAGTCCTTGACATGGATCTTGATAGTTACCATACTCGTGTAGCTGCAATTAGTAACCCTCTCACACCTAAGGGTATTGCTTTTGCGTTAAGAAAACACAGGCAGAAACCATGGACGCTTGCACATTTCATTGATAACGGAATGATTTCTGTGGAAGCTGCTGGGTTTCTTAGTTTTCTTGTAGATGGTCAGGCATCACTTTTAGTTGCTGGTAGCCGTGGTGCGGGTAAAACATCTCTTCTTAGTGCTCTTATGCTGGAGATTCCTCAGCGTTTTAGAATATTAACAATTGAGGATACAGCAGAAATACCAGTTGGCATTCTCCAAAGATATGGATATAAAATTCAGTCTCTTATCACTAAATCAATTTCTTCAGGTAATAATTCATCTGAGGTTAACCCAACTGATGCACTTAGAACCGCACTTCGTCTAGGTGAGTCTGTACTGGTTATTGGTGAGGTTCGTGGCGTTGAAGCTAAAGTTTTGTTTGAAGCAATGCGTGTTGGCGCCGCAGGCAATCTTATCATGGGAACTATTCATGGTTCAACTACCAGGGATGTTTATGAACGGGTTGTATATGATATTGGTATACCAGCCACTTCTTTTAAAGCAGTAGATGCAGTAATTATTGCTGCACCAATTCGTTCTGAGGGGGGCATTGAACGTAAACGTAAAGTAACTCAGATATCTGAGATTACAAAAACTGGTTGGACTACAGATCCTGATCCTGATAAAGTATTCCAAGATGTCATGGCTTACAACACTTCAAAAGATATGCTAGTTCCAACAAGCCTACTTGATATGGGACAATCAGAAGTAATGGGAAATATCGCACGTAAATGGGGTATAACTGTTGAAAAAGCACTTGAGAACATAAAACTACGCTCAGATATCAAAAAAACAATTGTTGAATACGGCCAACAAAACAGATCCCTTTTAGAGGCTCCTGCTAACCGTGATGCAAATAATGCTTTTTGGATGTTTATTGAAGAAAGTAAAAACAAGAATGGCATAGTTAATTACAGTGTTGTAAAGCAGAAATGGATGAAATGGTTTAAAAACTACGCTGGACGAACAAATCTATGAACGAAGAATCACATTGGTTTGAAAAAGGCGTTTTATTATCCAAAAAATATTTCTCATGGATAGTACCAGATAACAATAAAACAAAAAATAAAATTAAAAAATATTTCACACAAGAGTACATGGATAATTTAAACTATACAGGTTTAGAAATTGAACCAGTTGACATACTTGTTTTTGCTTATACCTGTGCCCTTATTAGTTTTTTAGCAGCGTTTGTTATGGATCTCATTGTTATTGTTTCATATAGTGCAGACCTTGGACAAATCGACATTTTCACATGGATCATCATGATTTCTATCTCAATTTTTTTACCACTAATTATAATGAATTTAATAGCAGGTTACCCTAAGACTTATTCCCGTTATGTAAAAATCCATTCACTGGGTGACATACCAGAGATATTGAGTTATCTGGTGATGTATCTTAAACTAGTACCCAACCTTGAAAATAGTGTAAAGTTTGCAGCATCAGAATCATCAACTAGCCTTGCACGTGATCTTCGAAAAATGCTTTGGGATATGGAAATAAAAGTTTTTCATGGTATTGATGATGCCATTACAAGTTTTGCAAACTACTGGGGGATATGGTGTGATCATTTCAAAAGAGCACTACATTTGATAAGAAGTTCAATTCAGGAATCAGATGAAGCACAACGCACTATCACACTTAACAGGGCTCTTGACGTAGCCCTTGATGGCACACGGGACCTTATGAACCAGTTTGCAAGTAAACTACATCAACCTACAATGTTCATTTACTCAGTTGGAATTATGATCCCCCTCAGCATTATTGCTATGCTACCAGCTGCCAGTCTTGTCGGCATGAAAATTACAATTTTTCAGGTTTTCTTTTTATATGATATTTTTCTACCATTGGTTATATTGCTTTATACTCGTAAAATTCTTCTCTCCAGACCAGCCACATTCAACCCACCTGTAATACCAAGTACTCACCCAGATTTAATCAACATTAACAAAAACAAGAGGTTGACATTATCACTAATTGCTGGTTTTCTTGTTGCACTACCAGGTTTTTGTTTCATAGTAGTCCAATTAATCATGCCAAATGGTTCATCTAATCAACTTATTAATTTTATAGTATCACCAAGTGGTTTGAACAATTTTTTCCCAGTTACATTATTCATAATATGGGGCATCGCAGTTGCAGTCACATTATACAGCATCAGTGTATACAGACCATATAAAAAAGTACGAGACGATATTAAACAAATTGAGAAAGAATTCGGTGACGCGCTCTATATTCTTGGCAAACGCATAGGTGAAGAAAAATCACCTGAAGAAAGTTTCATATACACAGCAACAACAATGGAAGGATCAAAAATAGCAGAGGTATTTAGTCAGACAGGTTTTAATCTCACAGCAATGCATACCAATATTCGTGATGCGATGTTTAGCCCTGAGTATGGTTCATTGAAACATGTTTACTCTGATCGTGTCAAAGCAATTATGAAACTTTTTGTAGAAGGCATTCAGAAAAGCCAAAGAGCTGTCAGCATCTCAATTATCCGTATAGCAGATCATCTAAAAGAACTTCAAGAAGTTGAAAATAAGATAAAAGACACGCTATATAGTTTAACTTCAACACTTAGGTCAACCGCAGCTGTCTTTGCACCACTTATCGCTGGTGTCACCCTTGCAATTACAAAACTTATCACTACCATTATTCAATCAATTCAAGGTAAACTTCCAACAGAATCAGTAATGGGTGGATCAAACATGCTATCAAATATAACTGAGTCTTTTACTCTTGAAAATGTACGACCAGAATATTTTACTCTTGTTGTAGGTATTTACATAATAGAACTTGTTTTCCTTATAACACGTTTTACAAATGGTATTGATGAAGGCGATGATAAAGCAGAATATATGTATACTTTAGGAAAGGTTATGCCCACTGCAATAGTTGTTTTAACAATTACAATTATAATCAGTCAGATCTTGTTTTCATCAATTATTAGAACAATATAAAATGATTTTTCTACATATACTTGTAAAATCATATTTTGTTAGGTATGACGAAATAGGATAGTATGTATAAAACAAATCTGCCATGTGGTTTATTCTTTATGGGGCATTTATATAGTAAGATGCACTCTTGCAATTGGATTACAGACAAATATAGTCAGATGTGCCTAAGAGGAGGTAAAATATTATGGCAGAAGAAAAAAAAGATGAAAACGTGATATATGTTGGAAACAAACCACCGATGAGCTATGTGCTTGCGGTAGTAACACAATTTAATACCGGTGATTCGGATGAGGTTGTTATAAAAGCCAGAGGTAGAGCTATAAGTAGAGCAGTCGATACTGCAGAGATTTCCAGAAACAGATTTATCAAAGATGCGGAACTAAAAGACATACAGATTGGTACTGAGAGTCTCACCAATGAAGAAGGAAGAACTTCTAATGTATCTTCTATCGAAATAACCTTAAAAATTAAAAAGAAGAGTAAATAGTTATAGCAAAACGCTTACTATGTAAAGCCCGCATCTAGATTCTGCTTTTTTTATTATTTTACGGTATTACTTTTGAGAGATTGTTTCTGAGATTTTTACATTAAAAAAAGTATAGAGGTGATTGATTTTTTGCTATTAAACTGGTGTTCAAATCCCTTCCCCTGCACTATTTTTAAAACTCGTTCATATGAATAATATCTTCCAGTTTTCGTTTGGGAACATGTAAAACCTGGTTTTCATCCCGCCAGTACTCAACCGAATCTATTAAATCTTCTACAACACATTTCTCAGATTTATAACCAAGAGCAATTACTGAGTCTACAATATACTCCTTGGGAATCTTGAGTATTTCTTTTATTTTATCACGATCAATTTTACAGAGAATGCAACTACCAATGCCGTTTTCTTCAGCGGCAAGGACAATGTTTTCAGATGCAAGGCTAACATCTCTAATATACCAAGGGTTTTTAGTATCTCTAACAAGCATGACGATGTAAGCAGTTGGCCTTTCTTCTTGGTTAGGTATCCATTTAGGTTTGATATATCCCGCCCAGCTAATTGTTTCAAAGATTTTAGAACACAGATCTTTGTTGTTTATAACAAAATATTCAAGTGGTTGAAGATTGGCAGCGGAAGGCGCAAGTCTTGCAGCGTTTACAAATTTCTTTAAAATGGCGTTGTCAATTGATTTTTGTTGAAAACGTCTAATGCTTCTTCTTGAAAGAATTGTATCATAAACATCCATGGTTGTACCAACCTTGGGATTTAATTTGTAGGATAATAAACTTTCTGTGAACTACCACCACCAAACATAAATTGTTTGGAAGTGGACTTCTTGACGAAAAAGTTAAAAAACACAGTGAAGAGTAATTTACTTTAACATCTTTTCATTATAGGGATTTTATATATGGCAAAAAAAATGCGAAGAATGAGGACTTTTGCAAGAACTGCATCGAAATCAATGGAAAAAAACCTAGTTGAAAACGCGAAAAAACTTCAGAAAGATCCATATCTCATTTTACCAGAGTATGGTGATAACTATTCAGGTAAGTATTTTGGAAAAATTAAGAAAAGCCTGGATAAAGTTCATCGGTTCAAAGATGATACAAAAAAACTAGAAAAACTATCTAATAAAAGAGATCTTGATAGTGCTCTAGCAGGGACATTAATACTTGCCCTCTCTGAGAAAGCTCCTTATCTAGCAGTTGCTAAGTTTTCCACCGGTGATATAACATATGCACAGAGAGGCCGAGCAGATAAAGAAAAACTTATCGCAGTGCAGCATTTTGATGACCCTGTACTCAGGTTACTTGGTATAAAAGACATATCGCTTAAGAAAAAGCTTCATGTATATTCATGGCCTGATGGTTTTATGTCAACTGGCCGGGAGGCAAAACCACCAAAGGATTTTATCGATTTTGTAATTAAAAAAACAGGTTTTGCATATGGAAATGGGTTAGCCTCATGTGGTCATATAGATGAAGAAAATGTGAAAAACAAAACTCCTCAGAAAAAATATTATCTTAGGATACATTGGAAATCTGCAGATACTACTATTGCAATTTGTGAGACTTGTGCTAGAAACACAAAAAACACTATGTTTAATCTTACCAAGTATCTTTTAGAGTCAGATATTTCCGATGATTTTCAAATTGATGTAATAGGTCATGTTTTCAAAAAAGAAAAATCTGAACATCAAACAATGTATCTAGATGTATATTTATCTGGTAAAATTACAGATATCGAGCTGATTAACAAAAATAAAAAACAACGTGAGGAAACCATAAAGGACTCAGGGGAAAAACTATTTGTCTTAGATGATAAAACCTATGGTGATGATACAGATGGTTTTATCAAAGCGTTAAAACCAAATAAATTCGAACAAGTTGGCCTGGAGTTCATATTGGATCAAGTTGAAGAACCTGTAGTTGTAAAAAATGTTACTCCTAACAAGGTATTGGAGATATTTTGGAAGAAACATGGTAAAGATGCTATTAACTCAGTAATTGATGATGAAGGGATGGCTGAAAAATTCTATGCTTTAGATGATGCACCTTCTGATATTTTAGAAGTTGTTTCTAGATATTGTGAACGTCAAGAAATATTATCTCAGCTACCAAAGTATCGGTCTTTGCCGCCTCTTGCAAAGTTCGCCGATCACATTGCAAGAACATATAAAACGTTTGGTGAGAAAAAAACTCTTTCCGAGATTGAGAAAAGACCGGATAACCCTAAGGGTAAATCACTAGCGTTTGCTTTTTTATTGGTTTTTGGAAAAGGACAGGATAAAAAATGGAAGTACTCTTCTGTTGAAATTGAGTACGGTGAGTTTCTAAAAACATATGCAAAGAAACTACTTGACTCAGATCCAAAAAGTTATCATAATGTTTTGCAGGAACTCTTAACTGCTAGCGGCTCTTCGGAAAATATTGGGGATAATAAAATTTAGAAAAAATGTC
The DNA here is from genome assembly GCA_030640585.1 of Thermoplasmata archaeon. Lineage (GTDB taxonomy): Archaea > Thermoplasmatota > E2 > DHVEG-1 > DHVEG-1 > DAOWIZ01. Next base: position 16,420 of record DAOWIZ010000036.1, on the reverse strand, counting down.
TGATTTTTAACTGCCTGTAAATAATGCGTTTATGTTGTATTCATGTATGGATATGTCCCATATTTTCATTGATATCATATTCCATAGGTTGTTGTCAACTATGCTTACGATTTTTCCTACTATCTGGTTTTCATAAATTGGGTCATCTGTAAATTTGTTGTTATTTACTGTGTAGTATTTTTTTATTGGGCCTATGGAGTTTATTTGATAGATTTTTTTACAAGATAGTTCTCCATTGTTTTTATAGTAAAGTATTATGTCTCCTTCGTCGACATCTTTGTTTGGATTTGTTGTTTTTTGTAATATAATGCAGCTTCCCTCTTTTATACCAAGACTTACTAGATTATCATTACCTTGTAATAAATAATAAGAATCCGGGTTTTCAAATGAGTCTAGGAATGTTTCTGTTCCTACAAGTTGAGTTACTGTTATGAATGGTAAATTTGCAATGAGTAAAAAAATACATAGATTCAATATATTCCTAGTTCTCTTTTTCATCCATCTTTACCTTCCAGTGTTATTATATAACATGTTAACTTTTGACATATATAGTATTTAAAGATGACCTGTTAGAACATCAAAAACGAAAAACTAACAAAATGATAAAATGTCAAAAAACCCCTTAAAAACTCAATTGAAAGAACCAAAACTTTATACACAAAAAATTTATTCTTATACCATTAACTTACAATACCTCGTACGAGAGATGGGATGATATGAAAAACAAAACATATCTAGGCCTAAAAAGGATAACTCTGTATTTAACAAGGTAACATAATGGTGGAAATATGAAAACAATACTCGTGGTAGATGATGAAGAAGATATACGCGAAAGCGTGAAACTCATACTTGAGTCAAGAGGTTATAACGTTGAAATGGCAGAAAATGGGGATGACTGTCTAAAAAAAATACTTTCTGCTAAACCAGATCTTATACTCTTGGATATTATGATGCCAGGGCTACCCGTTGACGAAGTAGTTAAACAGATAACAGACATCAACATAGCTTTCATGAGTGTTGTAAGAATCTCAGAGGCAAGAAAAAGAGGTCTATGTACACAGGATAACATCGTAGATTTCATTCAGAAACCATTTGATGTGGGTGATCTCATAGGCCGAGTAGAGTTAATACTGGGCGAATAAAAAAAATTATGGGAGTATATAATGGTATGGGATGACGAAGGATTTAGCCTAAAAAAACTATTATTTTCAAAGATAAATAGAAAACTTACTTTTCTGTTTGCAATAGTGGGGTTAGTAGCACCAGCTCTTGCATTGTTTTTCTTTTACAATATTTCAGTCTCAATTCTATCTGACTCACTCCCTGCTGAACAAAGCGTTATGTTAGAAACCACAGCAGCAATAATAATAACGTTATTACTTGCCATAGATGCGGGTGTAATAGGTTTTTTTGTGTCGCGATCCATTTCAAAACCCATAAAGGAACTATACATGGTTACAAAAGAAGTTCAAAAAGGAAACTTCAACGTTAGAACAAATATCAAAACTGGGGATGAAATCGAAGAGTTATCTGTTGCTTTTAACAATACAACAACAGCCCTTGCAAAACTTGACACAGAACGAAAAGAAATTGACAACGCAAAATCAGAGTTCCTTAGCATAACCTCACATGAACTAAGAAGCCCTATGACTCCAATGAAAGCACAACTTCAAATGCTTGAAGGTGGTTACTTTGGAAAACTAACTAAAAAACAAAAAGACAGTCTAAAAATTGTTGTACGTAATGCTGACCGGCTAGACAAAATAATAGTTGACTTTTTAGAAGTTTCAAGAATTGAAGCAGCACGATTAAAGTTTGCTTTCAAAGAAACAAATATTAAAGATCTCGTGGAAGAAACCGTTGAATTCATGAACGGCTTCGCCAAAGAAAAAAACGTAACGCTTGATCTAAAAATAGATAAACTTCCAATAATTGAGTTAGACCCTGATCGGACAAGTCAGGTGCTAAGAAACCTAATAAATAATGCTATTAAATTTTCTAAAAACAAAAGCAAAATTGAAATAAGAGCTAAACATGTAGATGACCATATTCTTTTCAGCGTTAGAGACTATGGATGTGGGATGAACTCCGAGGATCAAATAAGGATCTTTGAACCATTTTACCAGGTAGAAGACCATTCAGTTAGAAAACACGGGGGTACAGGACTTGGACTTACTATTTGCAGAGGGATTGTTGAATCTCAAAAAGGAAAAATATGGGTGGAAAGTAAACCTGAATCTGGCAGTACTTTTTATTTTATAGTTCCACTTAAACCAGTTGAAGAAATAGAGCCGATAAAAGTATTATTTTCGCCACGGAATAAAATAGAAAGAAAACTAAAAGAAGAATTTAAATCAATACTCGGTCCTCTTGGGATGGGGGAGTTTAACGAGTTAAAAGGCAAAAATGCTCTTTGGAAGGAAGATTTATTTAAATATGTTACTTCTCTTACCCGGCAACACATACTAAATGAAGAACAAGGAAAATTTTTCAAAAATAGAATAGGCATAGTTTTTGGTAATGAAAAAGATGTTATAAACGATAAAAACGTTACACCTACTAGTATTTTTGAGGTGGTAAAATGAAACTAAGGACATTGTTGATAATCACATGTTTTGCAATATCGCTGATACCAGTCATGATAATTGGCGGCATTCAGGGTTTTGAATCCTCGTCCATGTTGCTTATTAGTATAATACTCTTTGTCACATTATCTTTCTCGATAGTCCTTTCTTACCTTATATCAAAATCAATTGAAAAATTAACTATGCATATTGATGAACTATCAAAAGGAAAACTTGATGTACAACTTGAAAAAAGTGAGATATATGAGATTAACCAGCTAACAAACTCACTTAACCGCATTATGGCTAGTTTAAAACTAGCTATACATAAGGTTGGTGTAAAAAAAGGGGAAATATTTGAAGAAACAGTTAAAGCAAAAGAAGACGTGGAAGAAAAATATGGAGATCTACTGGATAGTATTGCTGGTTGGGCATGGGAAACAGATTCCAAAGGAATTATAACTTTTTGTTCTAAAAATGTTCTTTATGCGTTAGGCTATAAACCAGGGGATTTAATGGGTAAAAGCATTTTTAAATTCATGCCCTTGGATAAAGTTAAAGGATCTAGACGTATCTTCAAAGAAGCAGGTGGTAAAAATAAGTCTATTAAAAACCTTGAAAACTGGTATCTGAGTAAAACTGGTAAAAAAATCTGTATGTTAACAAATAGTATTCCTTTTTATGACAATGATGAAAACCTCTTGGGATATCGAGGTGTAGATATTGATATAACGCAGAGTAAACTCTCTGATGAAAAGATTAAAGAGTTAAACAAAGAAATGGATGATCTTAAAGATAGGATAGCTCAACTACTTAACGAGCGTAGAAAGAAACCTGGCAGAAGATTTGTAAGCATCGAGAAAAAATTTGAAGAACGATGGTCCGAATATGAGTTTGACTCTGTGTTTTTGTTTGATGAAAATGCTGATATTTTAGACTGCAATGAGAACATGTATAAAAAACTTGGATATACAAAAGGCGAGATTCTTTCACTTGATATCTCAGATTTTGATATCCTTGAATCAAAAAAAGATATTCTTAATAAAATGCAAGAGGCAAAAAAGAAAGGTTCTATTAGTTTCAAATCAATTCATAAAAGAAAAGATGGTACATCTGTGCTTGTATATGAAAACATGCAATATTTAAAGGATAAAAACATGTTTAAATGTATTGCACGTGAGGATTATTCATTTAAAAAATAGACACTTTATTTTTCTTTACCATTAAGTATATATTACATCTGTTAATATCATGCCGCCGTAGATATTATGATAAAAGCATCGAAACGTTCACAGGGAATTAGTTATGCAATAAGAGATGTGGTATTACCTGCTAAAAAACTAGAGAAAAAAGGAGTAAAAGTACTTCATCTTAACATTGGTGATCCTAACAAATATGATTTTGACACACCACAACATATAAAAGATGCGCTTTACGAGGCTGCACAACAAAATTATAATGGTTATTCACCTTCAGAGGGTGATAAAGAGTTTTTACATGCAATAATAGATCGTGAGAAAAAGAGAAACAATGTGGATTATACAGTAGATGATATATGTGTAACAACGGGTGTTACAGAGGGTCTTCAAATTCTTCTTAATGCGTCACTGGACCCTGGTGATGAACTAATGGTACCTGGCCCTACTTATCCTCAGTATAATGTTATCACTCGTTTCAATGACGCAAAACCAGTACCTTATCATACTGATGAGGAATGTGGTTGGCAGCCAGATATTGATGATATACGTAAAAAAATTTCAAAACGTACCAAAGGAATTGTTATTATTAATCCTAATAACCCAACTGGTGCATTGTATCCTAAAAAAATCCTTCAAGAATTCATAGATGTTGCAGGTGAATATGATCTGCCAATTGTTTCAGATGAAATCTATGATGATATCATATTTGATGGAGATCAAGTTGCAACAGCATCACTTGCAAAAGATGTACCAGTTATAACATTCAACGGGCTCTCCAAAGTGTATCTTGTACCTGGTTGGCGTGTTGGATGGACCATGTTTCATCACAATGGTGAACTTGATGAGGTACAAGACGCGTTTATGAGAATTGCTCGTTCCCGTCTTTGTGCTAGCTCAGTATGTCAAAGAAGTGGTATAGCAGCATTAAAAGGCTCACAGAAACATGTGAAAGAAATGAATGATAAACTACGTAAAAGACGAGATTTTGCGTATAGGAGACTTAATGAGATAGAAGGGATATCTACTGCAAAACCAGATGGAGCATTCTACATATTTCCAAAAATAGAAGCAATGAGCAATGGTATTTGGAAAGATGATAAAGAATTCGTACTTGATGTGTTAAACACTGTTCATGTCTTAATGGTTCATGGGTCCGGTTTCTGCCAGACTTATGGTAAAGATCATTTCAGAGCTGTGTTTTTACCTGATATTGAAACCCAGGAAAAAGCATATGATAAATTAGAAAGTTTTATGAAGAAAAGGCTTAAGGCAGACTAAAAAAAGAACACATACTTTTTTCTTTATGGAAACAATATTAAATGTGTTTTTCATACACACAAATCGTGTTTAATATACCAAGAGGAACAAGGGATTTTACTCCAGAAGATATGCAAAAGCGCAGATATTTAGAAAAATCTATGAGCGATACATTCAATAGTTTTGGTTATGGTGAAGTTCAGACGCCTATGTTTGAAAACCTTGATCTTTTCACTGCTAAATCAGGTGAAGGTATAATTGATGAAATTTATTCTTTTCCAGATAAGGGTGGTAGAAATCTAGCGCTTAGACCTGAACTTACTGCTCCTGTGATGCGTTTTTATGTTGAAAAAATGCAGATGGAACCTAAACCTTTGAAACTATTTTATTTTGGGAATTGTTTCCGATACGATCGGCCTCAAAAAGGACGGTATCGGGAGTTTATGCAAGCTGGCTGTGAACTAATAGGTACCAACACTCCAGAGGCACAAGCTGAACTCATTGCAATGGCGTATAAACTACTTGAAAATGCGGGGCTTAAAACTATTACATTAAGCATCGGAAACCTAAACATACTATCAGTTTTATTTGAAAAACTAGGTCTTTCTAAAGAAAATCAGAAATATTTGACACCGCTTATTGATAAGTCACAGTTTGAAGATGTATATGACGCACTTGTTGATTTTAATGTTAAACCCAAAGATGCAACTGCCTTTTTAGAAATTCTTCAAAGTTCAGATGTTGAAAAAATAAGTGAATATCTAAAAGACAATGAAATTGTAAAAAAAGAACTAAATGATCTTAAAATAATTACAGGTCTCCTTGAAAATGCGTTTGATGTTAAAGACTATGAGATAAAAATGAGTATAGTACGTGGTCTTGACTATTACAATGGTCTTGTTTTTGAAATTGAGGCGCCATGCCTTGGTGCTGAAAAACAACTATGTGGTGGAGGGGCATATGATCTCATTGAGTTGTTCGGTGGTCGTGAGTCTCCAACATCTGGTTTTGCAATAGGTTTTGATCGAACTCTTATAGCATTGGAAACAGAAGGATATAAGTTTACCATACCTCAACTGGATGCGTATCTTATATCTGTAAATGAGGATGTTCTGGAGAAAACTCTTGAAATTGCTCAGATGCTTAGAAAACAAAAAATTACTACTGATGTGGATCTTCTGAGGAGAGGTATTGGTAAATCTCTTAAATATGCTAGTTCAATAAATGCCAAAAAAGCTATTATCGTTGGACCAAAAGAACTAGAGCAGGATTCTGTAACCATTAAAAACATGGAGACAGGAGATCAGGAAATAGTTAAGATAAAGGACATTGTTAGTAAAATTAAATAAACATCTTTTTTTTAACGGGTTAAAATAAAATATTAAGAGATTACTTACCCTCGCTTATAATGGAACAAATAAAACAGAAAATATTCATCCTCGATACTTCTGCGATTCTATCAGGTAAACCAATATGTTTAGATGATTCAAAGATGATTACGGCACCTGGTGTTTCTAAAGAACTTAAACCAGGTGGAAGGGATCATCAGTCATTTCAATACTTAATTGAAAAAGGACTTACTATCTATTCACCTTCTAAGGAGTCATTGGATGAAATTGATGCTGTATCTACTAAATCTGGTGATATTGATAGGCTGTCAAATGCAGATAAAGAAATTCTTGCTCTTGCATTGGATATAAACAAAGAAAAAAATAAAGAAGCCGTTGTTTTGACAGATGATTATTCAATTCAAAATGTTGCATATATAATAGGTATAAACGTTGAAACAATCAGTCAGAAGGGCATCACAAAAAAATTTAAATGGACGTATAAGTGTTCTGGGTGCAGTAAAAAATTCAAAGAAAATATAAAGGTCTGTCCTATATGTGGGGCTCTAACAAAAAACATAGTATCCTGTAATAAGGATATCTCTAGGAAAAAATGTGATAGATGATGAAATCCAAAGGCGCAGGGTCAATGTTTTTGCGTTTCTGGCGTACAGATGATGGAAAGATATCACTAATCAGAGATGTTCTTGTAGCATTAATACTTGTTCTGATACTTCTTATTTCACTGTGGGCCTATACGGGTCAATGGTTTTCAACACCTATGGTTGCTATTGAGTCGGGTAGTATGATGCATCAAAATGAGCCGTGGGGGCGACTTGGTACAATTGATGCGGGTGACATGGTCCTTCTTGTAAAAGTCAATGGGAAAGAAGATATTGTAACCCGTGGTGGTGATTGTGATGGTGCATATGCCACTAGGGATAAAGACCATTATTATTATGGCGATTATGGTGATGTTATCATCTACCGGAAATATGGTAATCCAGATGCAAAACAAATAATTCATCGTGCAATGTGTTGGATAGAACTTAATGATGATGGCACCTACACAGTTTCTGAATACTGTTTGTATAATGAGGAATCAATTACAATTAAAGATCTTGGTCTCAAAAACTATCAACCAAGTCATTCAGGTTTTATAACACAAGGAGATAACCCTGTTACCAATCCTACATGTGATCAGATGGGCGGTATCTGTGATGAACCCATAAAACCAGAATGGGTAACTGGTAAAGCAAGAGGGGAATTACCATGGATTGGTACAATAAACTTGTTTTTCGACGATCTTGTATCAGGACGACTTCTGGGTTCCGATGCAACTGTTTATAACGTACCACATGACTGTGTTACATGCCTGATGATACTAATAGCAGTACTTATCTCCATACCAATTTCTCTTGATGTATATGATTGGTACAAATCAAAAGATGAAAAAGACTAAATTTTATACCATTTTGGATAAAACTCATAACTTATTGGATCACACTGTCCAGTTTCTTTAAAACCTTTCAAACGAAGCTGACATGAATCACACTTGCCACAGGCTTTATCACTGCCCTTATAACATGACCATGTTTTTTCAAAACAAGCACCAAGACTCAGTCCTTTCTCAATAATCATCGATTTAGTCATATGAAGCAAAGGTGCCATTATCTCAATAGATCTCCCTTCAACTCCTTTACGTGTTGCAAGATCAGTCATTTTCTGAAAAGCCTCAATATATTCAGGTCTACAGTCAGGATAACCAGAGTAATCTGTAGCAGTAGCGCCGATGAATATTGCATCAGCATCAACTGTTTCAGCAAAAGCAAGTGCTATCGATAAAAAAACAGTATTTCTAGCAGGTACATAAGTCGAAGGTATTTCTTTTCCAATATCTTCAAGAGCATTAGCCTCAGGAATCTCTAATGAATCTTCAAGTAATGATGAACCACCAAACTGTGAAAGATCAAGATCAAAAACAATATGTTTCTTTGCATTAACCTTAGAAGCAACCTTCTTTGCACATTCTATTTCTTTGTTATGTCGTTGACCATAAAGAAAAGATAATGCATAAATTTCATAACCCTCTTTTTTTGCAATAAAAGCAGTAGTGCATGAGTCAAGGCCCCCTGAGATTAAAACCACTGCTCTTTTTGTCATAGAAACCAACTAAAAAGTTTTTGATATTCTTGCACCCTGACCATATCCCTCATCAACACCAATCTCTATGCCTTCTATCTGTTTTGATAAAGGTATCTCTTTTATTACTCTGTCCAGTATATACTGTGATAGATTTTCAGCAGATGTTGAATTAATTGGTAACAAAACGCAATCGTTTAATGGGAAAACATAGTGTTTTCCAAGAGAATCTATAATTATTTTTTCATTGGTTTTTTCAATTTTTGTAACACTGCTTTTTTCAGGGATTAAAATTCTATGGTCTAACTCGTTGATAATTGTTTTAAGCACGTTTTTTAAAACTGAAAAATCAACAATTATGCCCTTGTTATCTGGTTTACCATATATTTTTGCATGAATAGCATAAGTGTGACCATGCAATCTTCCACATTTTTCATACTCCGGAATAATATGGGCTGAAGAAAATCTAATATTTGTTTTCCATCCGTCAATATAAATGTAAGATTTCATTTTAACTCACTTTTTTTGCTTCTTTCTATAATCTTTTATTGCTTCACGAAGTGCATCAGCAGCTAAATTGGAACAATGCATTTTAATAGCAGGTAACCCTCCTAACTCATTTGCAACATCATCACGTGATAGTTTCTCTGCTTCATCTAATGTTTTACCTTTGACAAGTTCAGTTGCAATGCTGCTACTAGCTATAGCAGCTGCACATCCAAATGTTTTGAATTTTATATCAGCAATTTTATTATCTTTGACTTTTATGTAAATACTCATTACATCTCCACAATTATGTATTAAAAGCGAATTTGTTGTATATGAATGAGATTCACTCACTTCGAGATTATGAACAGGTCCATTGTAATTAATTTCTTTTATTTCTGTTATTGGAGTATATAAATACTTATTTTCAATCCATGCATTACAAGATATTTTGTCTCTGAAGGTAAAATCAATATTAAGAATAGATGTTAATTTCTTCATAGATGGCGTATCAAGCACATATATTCTATATGCTTTCTGGTGATTAACTCCATTTGAATTCCTTGGCTTTTCCTCATAAACAGATGGGATAATGCCTTGTCTTAGCAACAATAATTTAATCTGTTGAGAAAGTTGTTTAGAAATAGTAGAATAACTTGCTCTGAACCTATTTTGATCGACATGACCATCCCCATACCAAAGTCCTTTGATTAATTCAGATTGTTTTTTTAATGGTAAAAACATCATAAAATTAGGAATTTTTTTGTTTCTTGCTCCATTGCCGAACATCTCTCTTAGAAACCTAGTCACATGCACATTATAAATTATAACATTAGATTTATTATGTTTGGGATACTCTACTACTTTTGCATTAAAATCAAATATCTTTCTAACTAAATTAACACAGTCTGATACATATTTCTTCTCGTTGATATTAAAACAAAGTACTGCATCAGTCTTGCATTTTTGTATCCTAGTATATCCCTCTGCTAAAAAATAACCAGCAAAACGCATAAACTCCTCATCAATTTTTAACTTTGCAGGGATACCAACACTTTTAAAATCATATGCCAACTTTTTTTGTTTAACATCAATATACTCAACATCTTTTACCTTTAACGGAATGGGATACACAACAATATCATTTTTTTTAAGATCATTTGAATGCTGCCATGTGATAAAATCTACTAATTGTCTCTTGTTTTTATTATAACAATATTTATGAGTTTTAGGTACTTGAATCCCATAAATGAGATGATCAGGTGTAAGAATTGTTTTTCCAAGTCTATTTTTAATCATTAAAATATTACCTTGATATTTTCTCTCAAACTTTTGAGTGATTTTATGAAATTTTCCATCATGCGATAATACTTTTTCGCCAATATCTATATTACTTATTTGAATTGTAGCCGGATTACTGATTACATTAGTATCTGGTACAACACAGGTTGGGTTTCCAACTGTTCCAACACCATCCGCGTCTTTAATTTCACCCACGTTTCTTGGATTCATGAAATGATCCTTTACTTTTTCAGTGTACATATCACTCATAAAATTCAACCCTTCATTTTTTATCTATTCCATAATGGTGACATATTCCTAAGTTTTTGCACAACTTCAGGTATTTCACCTGCTACATATTCAACATCTTCTTTTGTGTTCATCCTCCCAAGTGTTAACCGTAATGATCCATGTGCCTGTTCAGGTTTAAGACCAATAGCAAGCAACACATGTGATGCCTGCAGTTTCTTTGAAGAACATGCTGAACCAGTTGCTGCAGCAATTCCTTTGTCATCAAGCATCAAGTTAAGTGATTCTCCTTCTATTGCTGTGAAACGGAAATGAGCATTGTTTACAAGTCTTTTCTCAGGATGACCGTTAAGATAGCTTTCTTCAATTGCCAAACCCTTTTTTATTAACAGATCCCTCAGATTTTTAAGATGAGCCATATCTTTTTTCAACCGAATTTTTCCAAGTTCACATGTTTTGCCTAGGCCAACAATGCCTGGTGAATTATAGGTGCTACTTCTAAGACCTTTCTCATGTCCACCGCCATGAGAAATAGTTTGAAGTTTAGTACCTTTCCGAGCATATAAAGCTCCAACACCTTTAGGGCCATAAATTTTATGACCGGAAATAGACAACAGATCAATATTTAACTTGTCAACATCAATTGGAGTTTTACATACAGCTTGAATGGCATCAGTATGAAAAAGAACATCATGTGCTTTGGCTATTTTCCCGATTTCTTCCATAGGTTCAATAGTTCCAATCTCATGATTTGCAAACATAATAGTTATAAGAAATGTATCTTTTGAAATGGCATCTTCGAGCTCATTGAGTTTTATAAGCCCATGTTTGTCAACAGGCAAAAATTTTACGTTAAACCCTATTTTTTCCATATATTTACAGGTTTCAAGAACAGCAGGATGTTCAATAGCACAAGTAATGATGTTAACTCCTTTTTTACCTCTTTTTTCTTTATTGCGAAAAGCAATTCCTTTAATTGCAAGGTTATCTGATTCTGTTCCACCAGATGTAAAAATAATTTCATCAGGTTCTGCTCCAAGAATGCTGGCTACTTGTTCTCTTGATTTTTCTACTGCATCAGATGCTTCTCTCCCAAAGGAATGAATTGAAGAAGGGTTTCCATAGTGTTTATCAAAAAAAGGTAACATTTCTTCTATTACTTCTTTATCAACTGGTGTACTTGCACCATAATCCATATAAACTTTTTTTGTCATTTTTTTTAATCTCCCCGTCCTATATTCATCATACGCTGAAGCGGTAAATATGCTTTTTGCATTATTTCATCTGAGAGTTTTGTCTTTGGTTCTAAAGTTTCAAGGCTATTTAATACTTTTTCCAAAGTGTTTTTCTTCATATTTGGACAAACCGCTGATTCAACAGGTATGAAAATTTTATTTGGGTTTTCTTTTTGTAGTCTATAACACATGTCTTTTTCGGTGCCAATTATGAACTCTTTTGAAGTTGATTTTTTACAATAATTTATCATACCATTTGTAGAAAGTGCATCATCCGCAAGATCTATTATTTCTGGTCTGCATTCAGGGTGAACAATAATTTCCGCATCTGGATGGTCTTCTTTAAGATTTAGGATTTCTTCTTTTTTGATATTGTGATGTGTCGCACACATACCCTGCCAGAGAATCATTTTTTTATCTTTTACAAACCGTTGAATGTAACTACCTAGGTTTATATCTGGAACAAAAATAATTTCATGGGCTTTCATGCTGTTTACTACTTTTGCACCATTTGAAGAAGTACAACAAATATCTGAAATTGCTTTGACATCTGCTGTTGTATTAATATATGCAACGACTTCTGCATCTGGATGATCTTCTTTTTTCCAGGTGAGACTTTCTACATCTACCATAGCTGCCATTGGACATTTGGCACTACTGTCTGGTAGTATTACGTTTTTTTCAGGGTTCAAAATCTTTGCGGATTCAGCCATAAAATCTACACCACAAAAAATAATGTTTTCTGCATCTGTTTTTGTTGCTTTTTTAGCAAGATCAAGGGAGTCGCCAACAAAATCTGCAATATCTTGTATCTCTGGTATTTGATAGTTATGTGCAAGAATTATTGCATTTTTTTGTTTTCTTAGACTGTTGATTTTTTTTACAATGGTTTTTTTATCCATTATTGTAAAACCCCGTCGTTTTTTCTGTGCCCATATCGTCATGTTGAAAATAAAGATTGCCCTTCATTTATTTTATCGAATCAAAACTATTATAACCTAGTTGTAAATATCATTTATGAGAGGATAGGGTAATTATGGATGTAGTAGCATTAGCTATAGGGTTTATAATAGGGGTAGTACTAGTAGTTCTTGCAATGGAAATAGGAATGAAGAAAACAAATAGAGACACACCAGCATCTAAACATACTAAAGAATGGGATATTAATGAAATATCAAACCCGCGTATTATGGCAGAATATCTAATGGAAGGAGTTGAAATTCCAAAGAACTCAAAGGTTATTGTAAATCAATGTAAAAACAAAAAGGCTCTTGAAGGATTTGATGCTAAAGAACATGATGGGGTAAGAGGTAACTATATTATTGGAGACGACCGAGCACTTATTCTCGCTGGTCCGTTTAAAAAAGATGAGATTGGTATTTGGACTGTTGAAAAAGAAATCGTGGACAAACTCAATGAAGAATTTGAGGAAAAATGGTCTGAAGCAACAACGATGAACGTTGAAGAGAAAAAAGAATAAAACCTAGGACTTGTTTTCGATTATTTGTTTCAGGTGTTTATTATGGTAGCAGATAAAATTAGTTCAGAGAGAAAATATGAATGTCATCGATGCTGGGTTGAAATGGAAAAAAAAGAAATAGAGATTTTTGGACCAAACCTTATCATTGATGTCTGCCCAAAGTGTAAAGGGATATGGTTGGATGAAGGCGAACTAGGTAAATTATTGAAAGATAGGAAGTTGACTAATTATCTGACTAAACATATTGGTACTAAAAGCCGAAGTCCTATGATATGTCCAAGATGTGGGAATACTATGGATATTGAAAAAGCCGATGATGTTGAAGTTGATGTTTGTTTAACCTGTGGCGGGGTCTGGCTTGATCGTGGTGAACTTGAAGCCTTAAAAGGGAAATCAGAAGAAGGCTTTGAAGGTGATGAACTGGCAAAGGAAGAAGAACTAGATGAAGAACGACGTTATAAGAGGCGTAATTCACCTTTGTATAGGTTCCTGGGTAAGATTTCTAAATAATCCATATAGTTTCAACCTATTCTGTTTTCTTTTATAGTTTTTTTAACAAGTTTTTATAAACCCGTAGTTATTGCCATGGAACCATGTTGAATCTGGTTGGGGTAGTACTTGCCTTTGCAGTTATTATTTTCTTAATTCGTAAAAAATTTAACTTTGGCCTTTCACTTATAATTGGTTCATTAATAGTGGGAGTGTTTTCCCTATGGGAAATAGAACCCATTGAGATTCCAAAAGCTATGATTGAAGCTTCTTTTTATTCGTTTAAAAACGAGCAGATTATGACTTATACTATTGAACTCGCGATTTTAATGATTTTTATATTCATTTTAGCTAAGTTAATGCAAGAAACTGGTGCCATTACAAAACTTATTAACAGTTTAAGAACTATTTTTTCCAAAGGCGGTATACTTGGAGTTATTCCTGCAGTTTATGGCCTTATGCCCGTGCCAGGTGGTGCATTATTCTCTGTTCCCATGGTCAATGAGGAGGGAGATAAATATCAAATAAATAATAATCAAAAAAATTTCTTAAATGTATGGTTTAGACATATATGGTTTCCAATTTATCCTATTTCCTCTGCTATGATACTCATCTGTAGTGATAAATTCTCAGATATAAACATATATCTCCTTGTTTTAATTAACATACCTGCATTTATCGCATCTATTATGATAGGAATTTTCTATCTAAAAAAATTCATAAAAAAATCTCCAAGACAAGAAACAGTTTCTAAAAAGGATTATTCAGGGTTGATTTATCTGCTTCCTCCAGTACTCCCATTGGCGTTCTATGGTTTTCTACAGTTCTTTGATGTTCCAAATATACAGATACGATCGTTTATAATCGGTGTATTTTTTAGTATAATCTTGCTGTATTTCATTACAAAAACCACTATACATGATTACATTGGAATTGTTAAAAAATCTGTGGCATGGAAACTCGCACTTGCAATATTTGGAATTATGATCTTTAGGGAAATATTTAGTATTTCAGGTGCACCAGATATTATTGCAAATGTTATAGGTGCTATGCCTTTTCCAACCATACTTATAATTATAACAGTTCCTCTTGTACTAGGATTGTTAACCGGCTATAATTTAGGTGCAGTGGCATTATCATATCCTCTGGTGGAACCTTTTTTTCAGACATCTGGTATAAGTATTATAGGTATTACAAGTATCATCTTTGTCAGCTCACTTGCAGGATATCTAATCTCACCAATACATCTATGTAATGTCCTAAGTAGCGATTATTTAAAAACAGATACAACACGCATGTATAAAATGTACATACCTGCAGTTTTAGCTTTACTGCTTATTCAAACATTTTTCATTATTCTGTTATTTAGCAAATAAAGATAAAACTTTTAAAAGATCAGCTTTTCCATGGTTCCTATGGGACAATTAAAAATATTTGAAAGATTTGAAGAAGAGAATGAGGTGATTAGGATATGTCCTTAATGATTGATGATTTAATGCATCCTTCGGCTTATCCTGAGGATCCTGGGAATATTACATTAGCCCAGACTCATATTTCCAATGTTTTTATTGGAGATGAATTTGTTTACAAAATTAAGAAGCCTGTGAATTTTGGTTTTTTGGATTTTTCAACTTTGGAGAAGAGAAATTATTATTGCAATCAGGAGGTTGAACTTAATAGCCGTTTTTCCAAAGATGTTTATCTCGGCGTTTTTCCAGTTACTTTTGATGGTGCAAAATATGCTATAAATGGGGAAGGGGAGGTTGTTGACTATGCGGTTAAAATGAGGCGGTTGTCAGATGAAGATCTCTTGAAAACTAGATTTAGAAAAGGTATTGTTACTTCCGAGGATATTAAGAGAATTGGTGAGGCCATTGCCGATTTTCACAAAAAATCTACACGGTCAAAAGAAATTGATGAATTCGGTAAACTTGACACTGTCAAATTCAATACTGATGAGAACTTCCAGCAAACAGCGGAATTTGTAGGTGATTCTATTTCACAGGAACAGTATCATGAGTTGAAAAATTGGACTGATAATTTTTATAAAGAACATAAGGAACTATTTGCGCAACGAATTAAGGATGGTAAAATCAGGGATTGCCATGGTGATCTTCATATGGAGCATATTTGTCTCACTGATCCTATTATCATTTTTGATTGTATTGAGTTTAACGAACGGTTTAGATACTCAGATGTTGTCTCTGATATTGCGTTTCTCCTTATGGATCTTGAGTTTAACGGTGGCGAGAAGTTGTCTGAACAGCTCTGTAAAGTCTATTTAACCCGAGTTGGTGAGAGGGATGATGATCTTATTCATCATCTCATAAACTTCTACAAGGTATACAGGGCCTATGTGAGGGGAAAGATCACAAGTTTCATATTGAAAGATACTGCTGTGCCTGATGATAAAAAAAATGAAGCAAGAAATACTGCTCAGAAATATTTTGCATTGGCACATTCTTACATCTCAGAATAATTATTTGAAAAAACTAAAAGATTAATAATATATATAAGGTGACATCTAGAGGGCTTTGACTTAATTGACTGTCATAAGGATGTGAAGATATGAAAGAGCCTTTTGAAAAATTCATAGAAACTGAACTTGAACCGGGAACGCTTCTTATTGCGTGTGGTCTTCCAGGAACCTTTAAGACTGAAACTACTGAAGAAGTATCAAAGATAAAAGGATATCCAATACTTAGAACTG
>DAOWIZ010000081.1 GCA_030640585.1 Thermoplasmata archaeon | reverse complement strand
GCTTTAGCACGGATTACATAATACTCATATGTCTCCAAATTGAATGCTATACCGCCAGCAACCTGACCTTTGTCATCCATAAGAAATTCAATAATCGGGCAGAACTCTAAAACAGGAATTTCAAGATTCCTAGCCTTATCCCTAATATTACGAAGAAGTTCCATGCCAGTATAATCCTTACAACTATGCATACGATTACGACAAGTTCCACCACCAGAAAGCTCCTGGAACTCACCATTTTCCTGCCGGTCGTACATTACACCTAGTTCTTGATGCCAATTAATTATCTTTGGTGCATCAAGTGCTAGAGCCCTGGCAAGCTCTGGTTTATTTTTAAAGTGACCACCGCCATAAATATCAAGATAATGAAGTGCTGGGCTATCCTCAGGTCGATCAGCTGTTTGGATACCACCCTGAGCCATCATAGAATTGGCATCACCATGACGAAGCTTCGTAGCAATCAAAATTTTGTCTTTTTTAACACCATTATCATATGCAAAGAGTGCGGCAACAGTTCCTGCACCACCTCCACCAATAATAAGCAAATCAACATCATAATCAATTTTACTAAGATCAACATCTTTCGGGTTAAGAACGGATTTAGCTTCTAAAAGATCAACGATACCATTATACAACAATTTACCCTTGTCAATACCAATTTTTACTTTCCTCTTAGTGTTCTTCATATAATCAGGATGAAAATCATTCAGTATTTTCTCCCTATCTTTCATAGATAAAGGCTTCACTGATTTAGACATGTTCCTTTTTCGTTTTTCCTCAACCTTTTTTATAGATTTCATCATATAATCTAGATAACCATCAGTCAGTTTCATACCCTAGTCGCCTCCCAAATCTCCTACTTCTTCAGCTTCGATTTTTCGTTCACTGTACAAGTTTGTGATTACTTTTTTGTCCATCTCTATTAGTTTCTTAATTTCAGTATCATATTTTTTGTTCTCAATTTCTTTAATACGTTTTGCAAGATTTTCTGATCTTGGATCAATATATTTACCACGCAATCTCCTAGCAAGTTGTGAAACATGATAATGCTTGATATCAGCAGGACATCGCATA
Organism: Thermoplasmata archaeon; assembly: GCA_030640585.1. Taxonomy (GTDB): domain Archaea; phylum Thermoplasmatota; class E2; order DHVEG-1; family DHVEG-1; genus DAOWIZ01. Next base: position 948 of record DAOWIZ010000081.1, on the reverse strand, counting down.
GCACAAAGACCACACTGAATACAATCAAAAGAAATCTCAGCGCATTTAGCAATATCGCCTCTAATTGCCATTTGAATATACTTCATTACTTCGATGTCCTGAGGACAGGATTTTGTACATGTATTACACGAAACACAACGAGCAATCTCAGGATACATTTCTAAAAGAGTGCTTTCTTTTGGTTTAATTTTCTCAATATCATACTCAGCTTTAGCGGCAGGGACAAATGGGAGTTGAACAAGATACATTTTATCTTCAACAACTTTCTGACAGGCAAGATCAAAACCAAGTTTTTGCTCATCTTCCAATCTATAAATAGTTGAACATGCTCCACAAAAACCAGCTCGGCAACCACAGCCACGAATATATCTGTAACCCGCATACTCTAGCGCTTTCATTATGGTAAGCCCAGCAGGAACCATATAGCTCTTACCCATAACAAAAACTTCGACTTCTCCGGCTTTTAGCTCAACATTCTTACTCTTTTTACTCATGATTTTATCTCCACAAAAAAGAATTTATTAATTTTCAAACTTTCAACTAAAATTTCAAAAAGATGCCTTTTTCTCTTATTTTCTCCATATGTGGCATTCTCTACCACCAATCTATACAAGGCAGTTCCTCCCAGATAAGATACAATTCCAAATGAAAGAGTTAAATATAAATCTTTTGTAATAATATCCCATAATAACAATTCGTGTTAATAATAGATAAATAATCGCTCAAAAATTAGTCGTTTTTTGATACAATTACTAAAAATCAGTTCTATTATTACAAAAACGAGAAAAAAGTTTAAATGAAAAAAACTTATTCTCAAACATAATGAAAAAACTTGAACTAACAAAAAAAGAAAAACTCATGCTATATGGGCTTGTAAACTATCCAAAACTAACAGACAAGCAGTTGTCAGAAAAACTAAATTTGAAACATTCCACAGTTACATCAATC
>DAOWIZ010000095.1 GCA_030640585.1 Thermoplasmata archaeon | reverse complement strand
TATTCTTGATGATGCTGGTGAAACACTGGATATCATCCTACGTAATGAGGTTCCATTGGTTTTGATGGGTCATCGTCATGTACCATGGGGTGTAAAAATACATAAAACACTCTTGGTGAATGCTGGTACATTTTCATGCAATCGAACCCGTGCTCATTTTGGGAATACTTTTAACATAGTTGATATTGATGACGATGTAATTGAAGTAACTGTTGTTAATATTGGTGAGGAAAAAGAAAAGAAAATGATCGAGTTCAACCTTGAAGATGGGTGTTGTGTTAACAAAAATTATGACTGATTTTTTTAGTTTCATAATTTTTCGTAATGCTTATCTATATAATCTATATACCTCTACATACTTAGCAATATTTATCTAGTGCATGGAGGAGGCAGACGATTGGATCCAATAATGTGGGTTATCATTGGTGGAGCAGGTGCCATTGGTTTTTACATGGCATGGAGCATCGGTTCCAATGATGTTGCAAACTCCATGGCTACAGCTGTTGGTGCAAAAGCCATAACCTTCAAACAAGCAGTAATTATTGCTGGTGTTCTCAATATTGTTGGTGCGGTTTTTGTAGGTGGTCGTGTAACTGGTACGGTTAGGAGCGGAATTGTAGATGTTACAGGTATTCCATCAAATCTTTTGCTCTTGGGTTTTATAGCCAGTCTTCTCGCTGCTGCATTCTGGGTTACACTTTCTACTTGGAAGGAAATGCCAATATCTACAACTCATTCTATAATTGGAGCGCTAATAGGTTTTGGACTGATTGCAGGTGGTACTAGTTCTGTTATGTGGGGAAAAGTAGGATCAGTTATAGCAAGCTGGCTTCTTTCACCTATTGCGGGATGTATACTTGCTTTTTTGATTTTTAAATTAATTGTTAAAACCATTTTTGCAAAAGATGAACCTGTTAAATCTGCAAAAATTGTTGGGCCTATCGTTATTGGTTTTACTGCTTTTTTAATTGTTTCATCTTTGTTTTTAAAAACACCTTTGAGTGAAAACTACTCAATTTCAGAGGTTCAAGGACTTCAAATTGCAGCAGCCATAGCAGTGATCGTAGTCATTATGGCATTATTTATGTTTAGAAAAATTCAGGCTAAAGGCGCTGATGATTATTTTACTGTAGAAAGAATATTCAGAAAGTTGCAGATTGTGACATCTTGCTATGTTGCTTTTGCGCATGGGGCAAATGATGTAGCAAATGCAATAGGTCCTGTTGCAGCAATAATTCCTCTTGCAACAACAGGGGTTTTAGGAGACACAGTTGAAGTTCCCATGTGGCTTCTTGCAATTGGTGGCATAGGTATATCACTTGGATGTATGACCTGGGGACGCCGAGTTATGAAAACAGTGGGTAGCAGGATTACAAGTCTTACAAATACCCGTGGTTTTTCTGTAGATTTTGGTGCAGCGACAACTGTTCTTATTGCATCAAAACTAGGCCTTCCTATTTCTACATCTCATACAGTTGTTGGCGCGGTAATTGGTGTAGGGCTCGCTCGTGGTCTTGAAGCAGTTGACCTTAGCGTTATTAAAAAAATAATCGTGTCATGGATTTTGACGCTTCCAATTGCTGCAGGGACATGTGTAGCAATATTTTTATGTTTGAGGGCAATAGTAGGATAAGAAGTAGGTGAAAAAGGATGAATAATAAAAAAGACCATTTTAGAGCACCAGTACAAGATGCCTTTAGGAGAAAAACACCGTTTAGTCAATTACTTGAACATATGGGAAAAGTAAGGGAGTGTATTGATCTTCTTGGAGATGGATTGATTCGTTATTATCAGGGTGATTATAAAAATTTTTCAGAACTTACAAAAAAAGTATCAAAAATTGAATATGAAGCTGATCTTATTAAAAGAAATCTTCGCAATCATCTTCCAACTTCACTTTTTATGCCAGTGGATAAAGGAAAGTTTATGTGGGCTCTCCGTGAACAGGATGCAATTTTGGATCATGCTGAGAATCTTGTGATTATGCTTGATATGCGTCATACAAAAATTCCAAAAGAACTACAAGGTGTTTTTATTGAACATGCTAAACTTGTTATGAAAACAGTAGATGCTATGGAAGATGCTGTTGGCAATATAAGAGATTTAGTTGAAACAAGTTTTGTAAAACGTGAAAGGGAACAAACAAAACAGTTTATTTACAAGGTTCATGAGTATGAATGGAAATCTGATCAAAAGAAATTTGAGTTGAGAAAAGGTATTTATAAACTTGAGAAAAAACTTGATCCTATGGATGTCTATCATCTGTTAAGGATTTCTGGTTGGGTTGATGATATAGCTGATCATGCAGAAAATGTTGCAGATTGGCTTCGTGCGATGATAGCAAAATAAAATATCACTTATTCATATAGTTTTACTACGCTGATATCTTGTTTTACTCCCATGGAGCTAGCAATAGCGTTACATTTTATTCTCATAAGATAAACTATTGGATGATAATTTGTTTCTGAAAAAGCCTCGTAGTTAGCCATGCCTTTACATATTATCAGATCAGTTTTTCCCAGAACATTTTCTAGTTTTTTTGGAAGATTTGCAAAATCAACACCAACAACAAAACAACCTGTTGTAAGAATTTCATCAACAACTTCTTCAAATCCAAACTCTATTGCATCTTTCATTGTTGCATCACTAATTATTGGTTCACCTCTTACTACAAGTGTAAGAACTAGATCTGGGTTAAATTTTTTAATTTCACGACACAAAATTTTATCAAAAACAATCTCCCCACAATTATCAGTAAAAAGCACGACCTGTTCTGATTTTTTCAGCAACTCTTTAAACTTCGTTGTATCATCATGTCCAAGTTCATCTGCGACGGTTTTTTCAAAAATTTCTTTTAACATACCTGGATGGGTACTTCCACCATCTATCCCAAAATCCATCATGTTACCAACAATGGAACAGATCATACTGGTTTTCAGCGGATCATCAGAGTTTTTTATAATCTCTTCAACACGTGGAACAAGTAAACTTGCTACTTTATTTGCCTGTTTTTTCAACTCTTTATATGGGTCATTGTTACCAAGTGTTTCATAAGCATTTTTATGTACCTTTGTAGCAATTGATATACTACATTCATTTGGATCATAAAGTTCACCTAGAAGTTTACATGCGTTACGTATAACTCTAGAAATGGTTTCAGGATCATTTGTACTCTGTTCTGCTTCAAAAATTATACGTTTAATCAAACATGGTACACATTCGGTTTTAATTTTCATAACAAAAATCCCGAAGGCAACATGTTATATTATAGTCTTACTACAGCATAATATAAGTTTTCTGAACCTTTAATGGTAAATTTGCTTTTCAGGTTCTTCACTGTTTTAGTTACAATTTGTGCAGCTCCCATCAACAGTTGGGTTTCCAAAAACGTTGCATTTACCGAAAACTAGTTATAGTTAGTATAACTATAATAGTTATGATAACATGAATTATAGAACAATTAATGTCACATCTGGTACATATGAGAAATTAGTTCTTTATAAACATGGCAATATGAGTTTTGACGATGTCATCAATGAGTTTATGAAATTCGTTGAAGAAAAAAGGTTTTACAATCATAT
>DAOWIZ010000014.1 GCA_030640585.1 Thermoplasmata archaeon | reverse complement strand
CTTTGGTAGTCTAAACCGTATGTTTTTTTGTTTTTATGCTACAAAATCAATGCCGTATTCTTTGTTTTCAAAACCTTTCTGAGAAGGACCTAATATCTGTTTACTTTTAACACCAGTTATTACTAGCATTGCTCGTATGTTGCGTTTAAGTTCTGGGTCAACAGTTGTACCCCAGATGATTCTAGCATTTGGGTCAACACGGCTGTATATCTCTTCAACTACACGTTCTGCTTCAGAAATAGTCATATCCTCGCCACCAGTAACATTTACTAATGCACCAGTAGCCTCACTTATGTCAACTTCTAGTAATGGCGAGTTAAGTGCTTCTACAACAGCATTTACTGCTTTGTTTTCACCCTCTGCCTCTCCAAGTCCTATCATTGCTACACCGCCACGTTTCATAACTGTCTTTAGGTCTGCAAAGTCAAGATTGACCAACCCCGGCATTGTTATCATTTCGGTGATGCCTTTGATGCTTCTCATAAGTACTTCATCAGCTACTTTAAATGCTGCATTAAGTGAGAGGTTTGGCACAATATCAAGTAGTTTATCATTTGGTATAACAATAACGGTATCACAGACATCACGTAGGCGTTTTAAACCCTCATCTGCATTTTCCATACGTATTAGTCCTTCAACACTAAATGGAAGTGTGACAACACCAATTGTAAGAGACCCTGTTTCTTTTGCAATCTGTGCAACAATTGGAGCACAGCCAGTTCCTGTTCCTCCACCAAGTCCACAGGTTATAAATGTCATATCAGAATGGCCAATAGCTGCACGGATGTCTTGTTCACTTTCCCTTGCTGCTTCCGCACCAATTTGAGGAAGTGAACCTGCCCCTAGACCACGGGTGAGATGTCTTCCAATTAAAACTTTTTTAGGTGCCTCTGCAAGTAATAGATGTTGTGCATCTGTGTTAATAGCGATAAGTTCAGCACCAGTTATACTACTGGCAACACAACGAGAGATGGTATTAGTACCAGCTCCACCACATCCAACAACCTTTATTGTTGTGGTAAGACCTTCGAGTACTTCTTCTAGTTCTCGATCAGTGACACTACGTGTCAGAGAACCTGATAGTTCCTTAGTATTCTTAGCTGGTTTTTTTTCTTTCTTTCTTTTATTCTCATTAGCAACTACATCTTCAATTATCTTTTTCATATTAATTCACCGTGCCCTCACAACAAGAATCCCCACTTTATTGTGAATATTATATTATTTCCAATATTGTAAACTAAATACGATTATTAAATATTTCCTAAAAATCCTATATTATTTCCAATGAAAAATCAATATTTTTAACACTATGTGTAAGATATCCGAGTGAAATTCTATCTGCAAAAAATGCATACTCAACAATATTATCAGGTGTTATCCCCCCAGATATTTCAATAAGGATATTTGGATTGATTTCTCTGATTTTTTTAGCGAGCATCTCTGCTGTTTTTGGATCGAAGTTATCAAGCATTATAACATCAACATTCATCCTTGCAACAATAGTTGTATCTTGTTCGTTTTCTACTTCAACTTCAATTGTTTTACCAGTATCTTTTTGATCAATTTTTTTAATCGCTTCTTCAACAGAACCAATTGCTTTGATATGATTATCCTTGATCATCACAGCATCAAAAAGTCCGAACCTGTGTGCTTCTCCACCGCCAAGAACTACGGCTTTTTTTTCGTATTTTCTAAAACCTGGTGTTGTCTTCCGTGTTGCTGCAATTTTTATATCAGGGTTTATTTTTTTACATAGGTCTACTAGTTTTTTTGTCTCTGTAGCAATACCGCTCATCCGGCCGATAATGTTAAGAGATAGCCTTTCTCCTTTGAGAATAGATTTTATTGGTCCATTTATTTCAGCGACAATAGTACCTTTTTTGACCATGTCTCCATCGTTTACCAATGTTTCTATGTTTGCCCCTGTCTTTTTAAAAACAGTTTTTGCTTCTTTGAGACCTGCTACAATACAATCATTTTTTGCAATGATATGACCGTTACCTATCTCATCAGTAAACAAAGAATCAGATGTTATATCTCCCTCATTTCCGAGGTCTTCCTTTAAATATATATCTATTTCATCCATGATAGCAACATTTTTTTATATCCTGTAGATGTATAAGGGTTTTGGTAATGATTATGAATCTTGGCATTATTGGTTGTGGCGCTATAGGTACAGATGTTGCAAAAGCTGCAGATAAAATGGTTGAAATTGAAAAAATATATCTTTTTGATATTGACAAAAAAGCAGAGATGAAACTCTGTAAAAATATCAAAAAAGGAACTATCAAGTCAGTCGAGGATTTTTTACCAAAAGTTGATGTTGTATTTGAGGCGGCATCTCAGAAGGCTGTAAACGAGTATGCCGAAGTAATACTCAATTTAGGTAAAGATCTAGTTGTAATGAGTGTAGGTAGTCTTTTTGATGACAAATTCAAAGAAAAACTTGAAAAAATAGCTAGGGAGAAAAAATGTAAAATTTATCTTCCATCTGGTGCAGTTTGTGGCATTGATGGCATACTTTCTGCTAGCATTGATGTGATTGATGAAGTAACTCTTGTAACCACTAAGCCACCTAAAGCCCTTGGTAAAAATTTTGATAAAAGAACAGTGGTTTTTAATGGTAATGCTAGGGATGCCGTAAAAGAGTTCCCTATGAATATCAATGTTGCAGCGAGTCTTAGTCTTGCGGGTGTAGGTTTTGATAATACTCATGTGGAAATTGTTGCTGATCCTGTAGCCACTCGTAATAGCCATAAGATTCTTGCTCATGGTAAGTTTGGTCGTCTTCGTGCTGAGGTAGAGAATATGCCCAATCCAAATAATTCAAAGTCTAGTTATATGGCATCGTTGTCTGCTATTGCTACTCTTAAGAGGATTGTTAACCCGATTCAAATAGGAGCATAATAAAGGTTGAATGTTAATTTTGTAAAGGTGTAAAGATAAAACATAGGTTTATATATTAGAACTAAAGGAATTGGCTATGAAATTCGAAATCAAAGATCGCGATGCAGCAGGGCGAATCTGCAAATATACAACAAAACATGGAACAGTGACAACACCTAATCTAATGCCAGTTATAAATCCTAATAAAATGATTATTTCTCCTAAAGAGATGAAAAAACTTTTTGGAACTGAAATTGTAATTACTAACTCGTATATCATTAAAAAAGATGAAAAACTTAGAGAAAAAGCACTCAAAAAAGGCATACACAGCCTCATAGATTTTGATGGACCTATTATGACTGACTCTGGAACATTTCAATCCTATGTTTATGGCGATATAAAACTTGATCCAATTGAAATAGTAGAATTTCAACGAGACGTCGGTAGTGATATTGGGACTATCCTTGATGTTTTTGGAACACCCGATCAAACCAAGAAAGAAGCAGAACAAGGTATGAAAGAAACACTTAGTCGTGCGAAACAAAGCACAAAGAGTAAAGGAGAAATGAACCTTGCATGTACAGTTCAGGGATCAATTTATCCAGATCTTCGGGAGAAATGCGCAAAAAGTCTTAGTAAAATAGATGCGGATTTTTACCCCATTGGTGGCGTAGTACCTCTTATGGAAAATCAGAGGTATTCTGATCTTGTTCGTATTATTCTTGCTAGTAAAAAAGGTCTTGATCCATCTAAGCCTGTTCATTTATTTGGAGCAGGTCATCCATTGATATTTCCACTGGCTGTTGCCCTTGGTTGTGATTTCTTTGATTCAAGTGCTTATATAAAATATGCTAATGATGAAAGACTGATTTTTTATTGGGGGACAGAAAAACTACAGGATCTCTCTGATCTTCCTTGTTCTTGCCCGGTTTGTTCAAAATACAATGAATCTGAACTTAAAAAAATGCCTAAAAAAGACAGGGTTTTGCAGATTGCAAAGCATAATCTTTTTGTTAGTTTTGAAGAAATTAGAAAGATTAGAAACGCTATTTCAAATGGTAATCTCTGGGAACTAGTGGAGAGAAGAGCAAACTCAAATCCATATTTGCTTGAAGCAATGAATCTCCTCAGATCAAAAGATGTTAAAGATTTTTTAGAACAATTTGAACCCGTTAGCAAAAACAAAGCACTATTTTATACAGGGCCTAATAGCATTCATAGACCTATTGTACATAGATGCCATAAAAGACTGTCGGATAGATACCAAACGTCTTTTGATACGACTATTGTCTTTCCAGATGGAGAAAAACCATATTCTACATATTATTATGATCAGATCAAAGAGATAAGAAGAAAAAACTGTGAAACAAACATCCTTATTGACTCTGCTCTTGGACCAGTACCTGTTGAACTTGATGAGATGTATCCATTTGCTCAATCGGTTTTTCCTGAAATAATTGATAAAGAATCAGAAGAAAAAATAACAAAAATATTTGACAATTTTACCAAAGGTAAAAAAATCATATGCTGGGAGAGTAAAAACACCCTTGATACGTTAAAACAGTCAAAAAAAGAATGTTTAGATTTTGACATTGTCCGGATTTCTGCTGTTTCAGATATGCAATTTGGTAAAAATGCTTCAAAAGCATTGTTTAACGGCGAGATAAAAATTGTTAAATCAAAAAAGACTGGGAAGATCCGTAACATCTACTGTGATGATAAACACGTTCTTTCAATGCGTGCAGGTGATGGCTTGTTTACCCTTAAAATTGAGGGAGGAAAACTTCTATATAAATATTTCAAAACGCCTAAAATGCGGGTAATGGCAGAAGAAGATGCAGTACCATTCATTAAGGATGGAAAAAGTGTTTTTGCAAAGTTTGTAAAGGATTGCGACCCGGATCTTAGACCAATGGATGAATGCTTGGTTGTTGATAAAAAAGATAATCTTCTCGCCATTGGTAGGTGTATTATGAATCGTAAGGAAATGCTATCTTTTGAATATGGCATGGCTGTAAAAACTAGGGAACATTTTAAGGATTAACTATTGAAAAATTCTCTATGTATTTCTTTTATTGCATCGTTTATCTGGTTTTGATTTATTATGAAATAATATGCCGCGTTTGATGCACCTGCTGATATCATTTCAATGTTGATTTTTTTATCTGCAACTACGTTGAATGCTCTTGCTGCAATTCCATATTGTTTATTTATTCCTTCACCAACAATTGCGATTAGTGCTATTTCATCATTTTTTTCTATATTTTCAACTGTTGAAATTTTTTCTGATCTTAAAATATTGTAACTCTGTTGTAAATATTTTTTATCAAGCAGTAATGTTATACAGGTTTGTGAGGTTATTACAGATTTAATATTGATTTTTTTAGAACTAATATTCGACACAATTTCCCCTAATACACCAGGTTTATAACCAATGCCCCCTCCATGGATTTTTATACATGCTATATCTGTTGTAAATGCTATGCTTTTCACAGGTTTTTTACCAATATTTTTTTTGCCGTTAATAATTGATCCTTGAGCATCTGGATTATTTATGTTTTTAATTTCTAATGGTATTTGTTTTTTTATAAGTGGATCTATAGTTCGCGGGTGTAGTATTTTTGCTCCAAAATATGCAAGTTCTGCTGCTTCTTCATATGATAAATAATCAATTGTCTTCGCATCTTTTATAATTCCTGGGTCAACTGTCATGAAACCATTTACGTCCTTCCAGATTTCAACTAGATCTGCATCTAATGCATAACCAATTACTGACGCGCTATAGTCACTACCATTTCGACCAAAAAGTGTTGTATCACCGTTTTTGTTACAGCCAAAAAAACCAGTTATTATTGGTGTTTTTTCTTCTTTAAAAATTTGATTTATTTGTTTTTTTAAGTTAGTTTCAACTGTGCTAAGGATTGCTGATGCATTACCATAATTTCCATCAGTAATAACGCCAATATTATCTGATTCTAAACCTACAGCATTAATTTCTAAATCCCTTAATGTTCCAACCATTATTGATACAGAGAGTCTTTCCCCGTAACTGAGAATTAGATCTTTTGTTCTATCAGTTAGTTCTTTGAGATATAAAACTCCATGAAGCAATCTTTCTAATTTTTTAAGCCTTGAAATGATATTTGTTTTTACTTCTATAGATAAATCATTATTTTCTATTGCATTTTTTAAGATTTTTAGATGTATTGTTTGTAGTTTTGAAATCAAATTATTTATAGATTTTTCAGCATATTTTCCATTGTGTAGATATCTCTGAAGTATATCTGTAACTCCATATACTCCAGACAGAACAATGATCTTTTTATCAGTTTCATTTTTGATTATTTCTGCAACTGATCTAAAATCTTTTCCAGATCGAAGGTTTGAACCGCCAAATTTCATCACCTTCATATTTTCTTCTTACCCCCATTTTGTTTGATGTATCCCTGTTGTATTGCATATTCTGCATTTAGAATTGAATTGCCAGCAGCTCCTCTGATTGTGTTATGAACCAGTAAAAAAAACCTCAGTTTTTTACCTTGTTTTTTAAGCCGTCCGATAGATACACACATTCCTTTTGCTCTTTCAGGTTTACCGGAATATACATCTAGACCTGGTTGTGGATAATATGGATCTTCACAAAGAATTATTGGATTATCTGGAGAAGTATGAAGAGTGCTATCAGATTTAAAGTCATTAAAACATTTTTTAATTTCTTCAATTGAAAATTCTTTGTTAAACTCAATTACTACAGATTCAAGATGACCATCTCTCACAGGAACTCTTGCACAGCTTGAGAAAATATCAAGATTGTTATTTCTAATTTTTTTATCTTGATAAAAACCAAGGATTTTATTTGTTTCTTTCACAATTTTTTCTTCTTCACCAGGTATATATGGTATAACATTTCCAAGAATATCGACAGAAGAAACACCGGGATATCCTGCTCCTGAAAGCGCCTGATATGTTGATACATAAATGTTTTTTATATCATATTTTAAAAGAGGTTTTAATGCCATTACAAAACCTGTAGTAGAACAATTTGCATTTGTAATGATAAAACCTTTTCTTCGTTTTAACTGTTCTTTAACAATTTTTATATGATCAGGGTTTACCTCAGGTATAAGAATTGGTACATCTTCATCATATCTATGAGCTCTTGAATTTGAAAATACAGATATTCCATTATCTGCTAGTTCTTTTTCAATAGAACCAGCTATATCTGGTGGCATAGCACTAAAAACTATTCTAATATCTTTTTCAATAAAATTCTGTAAATCATACCTATTAATTTCTAAATTTCTAATATCATCAGGGATATTTCCCCCTATTAACCAATGAACAGTTTCCCCATATTTTTTACCAACACGACTGTCAGATGCGATAATAAAAGTTGTTTTAAAATTTGGATGATTTTCGAGGAGTTTTATAAAACGCTGACCAACAATACCAGTACACCCCAAAATAGCACAATTAATCTTAGAAATCATACCGCCCCCTGGTTATCAGATTATATGGAACATCTGCCGGAACAATAGATGGTATATCTCCCCATAGACCGATTTTATCTTTGAAAAACACCAGAGCAGCAGTAATTCTTTTTTTATCGTTAAGAATTGTAAAAGATTTTTTGACATCATCTACATTTTTTACTTGGTTTCCAAGAGCAGTAGCTGCTGCATCAGCTAGAGATAAATCCTCTGAAAAAATAATTGATGCATCAGTGTTGCCATAACTAAATGAATGGCCGATTTTTCCTGAAGAAGTACATATTCCTAGTATTTTGTTTGTTGGTTTTATTTCAAATGCTAACTGCCCTGTTTGATCATTGCCAGTATATATTCCAATATGTACAGTTCTATCTGATATAAATGCGATATCTCCACCGTTATCTACAATTGCATAAGTTGCTCCTTTTTCAATCATTTCTTTAACTGCATAATAAGCAATTGTTCCAGCCACAGCTGACATTGGACCTATGTCAAATTTTTTTGAAGCATCACACATTTTTTTAATTATTTTTGGAGCGTTTTTATCATATTTATATGGTTTAAAAATAGTTTTAAACAAAGGGTTTTTTTGAATAAATCTTTCAATTTCTCTTCGTCTTTTTTTAATTTCATTTTTTGCATAGTCTAAATATTTTTTTTCATCTGAAATAATTGTTACAATTGTTTCTTTTTCTTCAAAATGTTCTCTGAAATAAGAAGATTTTTTTTCTATTATTTTTGATCCCCCCTAATATTTAATGGTTTAATATTTTGATTTTGAGGGAAATTCTGAATTGGTTTTTGAAGTAGAAATTCTCCTTTTTCTATAGATTTTTTTAATGATATAGCAATTTTTCTTGCTTTTTTTATGTTTGACAGAGGTTTTGTTTTTACATTTTGTCCTTTGATTTTAATATTTCCTTTTTGAAGTTGTTCATAGCTAACTTCTCCAAGTGTTGGACGGTTTCTAGAAGGAATACTATAATCATATATATTTGTATATATTTCTTTGTTTGAGATCAGTGTATGTTTTAGTATATCTTCATTTAGAATTGGCATCGGAATTCCTATTCCAACACCTAGTGAGACGCCATACCTAGGTATGCATACTGCGTTTATGAACTCAGGTTTCATCTGTTTTAAATCACCGATTAGTCCTAGACATCCTGCAGGGTTTTTTGGAACTCCCTTATTTGTTCTATCTACTTCTGTTTTGAACTGTGTTCCTTCCCATACTATATATCCTTGTGTTCCTCCAAAAAATATTCTTGTTCCTATTCCTATTGTTTTAAAATATGGGTCATTAAGAAGTGGGCTTAGTTCTCCTGTTGTTGCATAGTTCGCATTTCCATATTTTGGTAGGAGTTTTCTCATATAGGTATAGATTGTTTTATTTGATGAGTTTGTTGCTACTGCATAGTTTTGATATGCGTTTCTTGGGTTGAACATTACTGCTTGATTTACATCTTTTAAAGATATATTTGTCTCAATTTTTTTATTTGGATAGCAGTCTGTTGGATAGCCTATTGCTTTTAGATGAACATTTTTTCCTTTGATTAGATCTTCTATTACGTGTGCTCCTCCATATTTTAGGTTGAGTTTGTCATCAAGTTCTGTAGCACCTAAAAATGCGTCTACCACTGCATATCCGCAGTAGAGTGGTATGTTGTTTAACCACGCTTTTTGCATTTTTATTGGTGGTTCTGCGTGTCCAAAGTTTAGATATATTCCTGATGAGCACATTGTTCCAAATGTTCCTGTTGTTACTACATCTGTTTCTTCAAACGTTTTTTTTATTCCTTTTTCTTTTGCGATCTTTATTATTTCTTCTGCGGTTACTACTACACAGTTTTTTTCTTGTATTTTTTTGTTTATTTCTTGGTAGGTTTTTGTTTTTTTACTCATTACCTATTAATATGGTAAATGAGTATAATAATATTATTTGACAAAATTATTCCAATAAGAATAAATATATGCTGTACGATGCAGATAAAGTATGTTATATGAACTAAATCAAATCAAACAAATCAGACAAAAACTAGGGCTAACACAAACTCAACTAGCAAAACTCTCAAATGTTAGTCAATCACTTATTACAAAAGTAGAAAGAGGGCAAATAGAACCATCATATCCAATTGCTAAAAAAATCTTTGAAACACTTGAAGAACAACTTCATTCAAAACAACATATCAAACTTGCACGAGATGTATGTGAAAAAAAAATAATTTCAATAAAACCAGATGCATCAATAAAGGATGCGATACTTAAAATGGAAAAAAAAGCAATATCACAATTACCAGTTGAAAAAGATGACGTCTTTATAGGCAGCATCACCGAGATAACTATTGTTAGAAACTTTGAAAACATAAAAGATAAAAATATGAAAGTTGAAGATATCATGGATGATCCATTTCCCATAATGCCTGATAAAACACCAGTTAATCTGATTGTTGATGTTTTAAAAACGTATCCAGCAGTAATTATAACAAAAAATGGAAAAAGTACTAGCATAATTACAAAAGCAGATCTTATGAAGAACCTATAGGAGTAAAATATTTATTAAAAAAGAAAATATTGGACTTAAAGGAGAGGAGAAACAAAGTTCTCATTTCGTTTATTAACGATTTGTGAACAGACAAATATAAAAACTTTGTATTGTTTTCTGCAAATCCAAAAAAAAATTGTTTGGGAGGAATGTATTATTTATGTCAAAAGATGAAAAAACATCGGTGGTTTCAGGTTTTTATAAATTATCTGTTAAGAAAAGAATTAGTTTTGTGAAAGATTTTGCTGATTTATCAGGAGAGGATGAAAAAGTTTTTTCTTCACATTTAAACATTGAGACAGCTGACCGCATGATTGAAAACGTCTTGGGTACTTTTGAGATTCCTTTTGGTATCGCAGTTAATTTTGTGATAAATGGTAAGGATTATCTTATTCCTATGGCAACTGAGGAAAGTAGTGTAATTGCTGCCGCTAGTAATGCTGCCAAGATTGCTCGTATTAAGGGTGGTTTTAAAACAGAAATTACTGATCCTCTTATGATTGGTCAGCTTCAACTGTTAAAAGTCGATGATGTTGTTGATGCTGCCAAGGCTATTATGGATCATAAAAAACAACTACTTGATCTTGCTAATGCTCAGGATAAAATCCTTGTGAGTTTTGGTGGAGGTGCAAAAGACCTTGAAGTTCGTATTCTTGATAGCCCCCTCGGTAAGATGATTGTTACTCATCTTATTGTTGATGTCCGTGATGCAATGGGTGCTAATGCTGTTAATACTATGTGTGAGGCACTTGCCCCCATGATAGAGGAATTAACGGGTGGTCATGTTCGTCTTAAAATACTTTCAAACCTGGCAGATAAACGTATTGTGAAAGCACGAGCAGTTTTTGATAAGGAAAAAATGGGCGGGGAAAGTGTTGTTGATGCATTTCTTGAGTCTTATACTCTTGCCTCCATTGATCCATATCGAGCTGCTACCCATAACAAGGGCATTATGAATGGTATTGATGCTGTCATCATTGCAACTGGTAACGATTCCCGCGCAATTGAGGCAGGTGCTCATGCTTATGCTGCTCGTAACGGTCAATATACATCACTAACAACATACCATAAAGACAAAAATGGCGATCTTGTCGGTGAAATTGAACTTCCAATGGCAGTTGGTATTGTCGGTGGTGCAGGTAATATTCATCCTAAGGCCATCCTTTGTAAGAAAATCCTTGGAATAAAATCAGCACAGCAACTTTCTGAAGTAGTTGCAAGCCTTGGCCTTGCTCAGAATTTTGCAGCTGTATTTGCATTATCTACAGTTGGGATACAGAAAGGCCATATGGGACTTCATGCAAAAAACATTGCTGTTATGGCTGGTGCAACAGGAAAACAAATAGATAAAGTAGCAGGTCAACTAATTAAAGAAGAGAAAATAAAACTTGATAGGGCAAAAGAAATATTGAAAAATATTTAGATAATTATATCTGAAATGTCATCGGGTTCCCGTTCACAATAATAACATTTGATCACAGGTGGGTCCTTACTTGTAACAATAAAATGGCTTTTAACCGGTTCTTTAGAATTTGATACACATGTTGGATTAGAACATTTTACAATACCTATTATTTCATCTGGTATTTCCACCTGATGTTTTGCAATAACCTCATAATCTCGGATGATGTTAATTGTTGCTTTTGGTGCGATGAGCGCGATTTTATTTACCTCGCTTGCGTCAAGTTCTCTGTTTTCAACTTTTACAATATCTTTTGGACCATGTTTACTTTTTACATTCATTACCACACTTACAACACTTGTAGTAGAGCGAGGTATTTTCAACACATGTAATACTTTTAGAGCCATGCCTGGCGTTATATGATCAATTACACTTCCATTTTTAATTGGTGTAACTTTGAGTTCCTTCATAGTCTGCCTCCTGTGACAAGTGAGAGGAGAGCCATCCGGACAGGTACTCCATTAAATGCTTGCTTAAAGTAGAGTGCATGTGGTGTACTGTCAACTTCAGGGTCAATTTCTATAACCCGTGGAAGTGGATGCATAACAATGAGATTTTCAGGTGCATTTGATAAAAGCTCGTTGTTTATTTTATATGTTCCAACAACCTTGTTGTATTCCTCTGCATCTGGGAAACGTTCTTTTTGAATACGAGTTGCATAAAGTACATCTGCGTCTTTTATAGCTTTTTCAAGACTAGAGGTTGATGCTGGTTCAACGCCGAGTTCCTTACATGAATTAATTACTTCTTTAGGCGTTTTAAG
>DAOWIZ010000015.1 GCA_030640585.1 Thermoplasmata archaeon | reverse complement strand
CAGTTGTATAAAAAAACCGTGGACCATCAGATTCCTCTTCAAGAATGTCTAGCAACTTCCAAAGATCATGTTTAGTACCAAGTTCTTTTTCAAAAAGAATAGTCCTAACTTCTTGTATCACTTTTTTATCCTGGAGGTTCTCTATCCAAAGAGGGCCAATATCTACATTGTTATTTTTTGAAAAAATCAGATCATCAGATCTTATATATGACAAGTTTTTCATTGAGTTATTAGCATGTTTGACACCTTTTTGTACCCTTACATAGACTCTGAAATAATGATCCGTAGAATAACATATCAAAGGCTCTATTCCTCTGTCATATTTACCAGCCTCCCGGCATATAAAACCAAGTAGTATGCGCATACCTATCTCTTTCATAACAGGTGAATGAAAGGGCATTGCACCATACCTTCTCCAACAGACACGAGGGTAAACACCACAAAGTGTTGCAGTATCTGTTGCAGTACAAGCGACAACACCACCATTTTTGATGCTTCTCATCGCTGAATCAACAAAACCCACAGGAGAACCAAAAGGATCAATATCAATATAGTCAAACCTGTTTTCCGAAAGTAAAACATTCAAATTTTTATTTGTTGCAACCACGTTTTTTAAATCACGCTGCTTCAAATTTTTTATAATCAGATCATATGCATCCTTGTACCAGTCGTTAACGGTGACATCAAAATCCCCTTTTATTTCATTTGCAAATCTTATCCCACGGATCCCTGATGCAGATAGGCCATCTAAAATATCAACATGTTTTTTACTGTTGTTTACAAGAAATTGAACCATAAATATGGAAAGATCCCTGTTCAACTCCATAGATGGGTTATAAAAAGGTAAACTATCTTTTGTCCCAGGTCCCTTTTTAGAAGTTTTTTTTCTAAAAACCAGGATTTTTGTTTTCCCTTCAATGATTGTCTCAGTTTTTTGACTTGTCATGAAATCTTATTAGAAAAGAGGTGGTAGTTTTTCAGCCATTATTTTTTCAATCTTATAAGGTAGTAAATTCCTGTTAACTTCAGTTACTTCAAGTATTCGAATATCATCACGCCGGCGTACATCCTGAAGCAGTGGTGTTCTTGATTTTTTATGAAGTGTTACCATTATTGGTTTATCGCTGTCAAGTGCTTCAATTACCATTTCACAGAATTTCTCAGAAAGCATCTCCATTTTACCAATTTCATCAATAATTATTATGTTAATTTCTTCATCAGTTATTGCTTTCTCAATTGCATGGGCGCCAATTTTTTCCAAAGCATCTAAGTCAACTCCATATTCATCAACTTTATCTTTGGTATCAAAATCAACATGTGCAAAAACTTCTTTTTCTTTGGTTTGCCAGTCCATAACATAAAAACCCACACGTTTTTTCTTCTCAATAATCGGCTCAGTTATCATCCCTTCTACTGTATAACCATGTTTTTCTAGGGATTCAATTATTTTTATTATTGTCTGGGTTTTACCGACACTAGGCATGCCTGTGATGCCGATTTTTGGTATATCATCCATAGTTAACAGCGACACGTAATGCATTTTCTGTTTAGAAAGGTTACCATTGCATTTTTTTTTGTAAAATTATTTGTGTTTTAACAAGTAGATCGGTCCAATAACCGCATATAAAACGAGAGATGTTAATAGTAGTAAAGGAGCAATATTGTGGTAGTTTTCACCTAGAATTAATGTTAAAATAATTAGTACCGCGGCCATAGCATCAATTTTAAAACCTGGTTTAGGGAAATGAATATTTGAAATTAACAAAAATGAGATAATAACAAGACCTGCTAGGATGTAAACAAATCCAACATTTAGAAATGTTAACATTAGTAATATAATGGCACTTGCTGGTGCTGGAAGACCTATGAATATGTTTTTTTCTTTCATAGTTGTAAATGATGCAAGTCTTATGATGTTTGTTGATAGATATAAAATTAAAACAGCAATAAATACGATATGATGATAGATATAGCTGGAAACAATGTTTTGATAAGTTGCATAGAT
>DAOWIZ010000017.1 GCA_030640585.1 Thermoplasmata archaeon | reverse complement strand
CTATTATTGGACCATACATGTATATTTCGTTATCTACGATATTATAATCAGGGTTCTTTTCTGATATCATTGTTTTTATTCCCATTGAGGGAAATGCTACAAAAGTTGTCATCAAAAACATAACTATTATTCCAAAAACTAAGAGTTTGTTTTTCATTTGTGTTTTTCCTCCTCCATATAAAAGATATATAAAAACAGTAGTATAATATTTTATTTAAAGTTTTCTAAATTTTACTGAACCATTGCCCTCATTTTAAATCTAATATGAAGCAGTTTTAAATTCAAAGCAAAAGAATCTATCATTTTATATCAATATTTTTTACGGATACAATGATTAGACTTTATTGCCATAATCATAGCCTCATGATTAAAAAACCTGCTGGGTATTGCTCCAATTACTGATTTTTGCTATTTTCTTTCAAATTTATATCTTACGTGGAAAGAATTATATATCATTAAAGATAATATAAATATAATTGCGGGTTAGATATGATAAAAAGAGGAAGGATTCTAATATCTTTGATAATATTAGTTATTCTAATCTTAAATTGTTTTTTTACAACTGTGCAGCCAAGTAAAAATAAAAAAATCTCAGGATCTATATTAGAAAATATTGGAATTATCCGGCCACTATACAAACCATATAATATAACTCCTGCAGATGCAGCATATCATAAAACCAATAAAGCAACTGTTGAATGGTGGTATTTTGAAGGAATACTTGATAATAGTCTAAGCTTTATATTTGGAATGTTTGCTTTATCAAAAAATAAAAGAGGGATATGTACCATTGGTTTTCAGTTATATAACAACTCAGCAAAAGATTTGAGAATTGCTAAAAATTTATTTTTTAAAGATATTGAAGTATCAGAAGAATACCCAAGTATAAAAATTAATGGTGAAAAATATATAGAGTTTGATATCGATCATTATAATAAAACAGGAGAATGGATCTATAATATTACTATTTTATTAGAAGGAAACACAATAAATTTGACTTACAAGGGTTTAACTAAAGGATATAAAGGTGAAATTCTTGGAGGTTGGTACGGACCGGTTCTTCCAAAAGCAGAAATAACAGGAACACTCATTTTGAATGGAGAGATTATAAATGTAAATGGTGTGGGATATCATGAACATGGATGGAATATTCGCCCACCAATTTGGGAAAGTGGATGGTATTGGGGGAAAATTTATAGCAAAAATTATAGTGTTCTTTGGGTAAAAATGATGCAAACACCCATCCGTGAGCAACAAAGATTTGTTGTCTTCAGTCCCAATAAAACAGATTATATTTATATACCTGCAGAAAAAATTAAGTTTGAAGCTTACTATCCGTCATCATTTAACTTATTTGCAGTTCCAAAGATTTTTAAGTTGAACATTAGTGACTCTGATAATAATTTATATATTGATGTTTTAATGGAATCGGAAAATGTCCATCTTACACAAAAGAAAATCAACCGATATTATCGATATCATGTAAAAATAAATGGATTTATAACATACAATGGTCAAACTGAACAAATTGAAAATAAAATACAAATCATGGAACTAACAAGGTTCCCTTCATTGATTCCAATATTATAATAAAATTATCATACCTAGCAGGTTTTAATCATAGCCTCATGATTAAAAAACCTGCTGGGTATTGCTCCAATATCTAATCATAGCCTTTTGATTATTTCCTCTAAATTCTTGGAATTAGCATTGACACCTCTTTCATATAATCACGGTATTTTTCGCCAAGTCTCTCAACCAGAAGTTTCTCCTCATACCTACAAATAAAATAATAAAAAATAATGATAACAAACCAAATAATTAAAGATACTAAGGATAAAGATAGAATAACAAAACTCAGAAATATAAGTATAGAACCCAGATAAATCGGATGGCGAACTATTCCAAAAACACCAGATCTAATGACCTCTAACTCTTTTCTTTCCTCCTTGAAAACCTTTTTCAAACCAGATTGAACAAGATAACCAGAAATAAAAATTAATGGTATAAAAATGATAACAGGGAAATACCAAGGAATTACATCCTGCCAGGAACTAGAAACTTTTATAAAAAACAAATCAGAAACCATTCCAATAACAAATATAATGAATAGAATAATTTGATCTGCATCTCCCCATCTGTATTCGCCAGCAAGGTCTACACGTTTTTCGTAATTATGCCTTTTATGTCCTTTGTTCATTTTTATCACTTTTTTACTAATTAATGCTATTGGTTTGTAAATAAGTAATGTGATCCTTTTATATATAAAAAGCGAGCATTTGTGACCACTTTTTTTTAGAAAAAGCCATCAATCAATAATTTCTAATCAAATTAAAAAACCTACTAGATGTTACTTCCAATATTTAGCAGATTTTAAATAGAGAACTTTGATAATAAATCTCGGAAGAAATCTTATCTGTTTGGATTCTAAAACTTATGAGTGATATACTATGAGCATTGTAGATTTGACTTCTATGGGGGAGTCACAGGTTGAGGTTAGAAAAGAAATTAATGAACGATTATCTCGGCTTCAGGATGAGGTTTCTGATTATTGTTATCAATGTGCTAAATGTACATCTGGTTGTGAGGCACATAAACTTTTAGAACTTGAGCCTCATAAAATAATTGCGCTTCTGAAACGTGGGCTTATCGATGAACTAGTCAATTCTGATCTTATATGGACTTGTATGAGTTGTTTTAAATGCCGTGAACGTTGCCCACAGAAAGTTGCACCTATTGATGTTTTATTTGCACTTAAAAATATGGCTGTTGCGGCAGGTAAACAAATACCTGGTAACTATACGGCTATGCTTCAATCGGTTCTAAGCATTGGTCTTTTACAAGATGTTAAAAGTGTTGCTACTCGTGATAATAAAACTGTTAGTCGTTCTGATCTGGGTTTACCTGATGTTTCAAAACCTGCGGATCCCACAAAATTTATGGGAATGCTTTCTAAACTTGCAGTTGAAAAGGTGTAAAATTTGGAGGTTGAAAAATTATGAAATATGCTCTTTATCCTGGTTGTGTGATGCCTACTGAACAATATGCTTATGAGATGAGTATCCGTGAAATAATGCCAAAACTTGATGTTGATCTTGTTGACCTGAAAGGTTTTTCATGTTGCGGAGAACCAATTAAAAGTGTTAATCAAATGCTAACGCTTTCTTTATCTGCTAGAAATATTGCACTTGCTGAAAAAGAAGGACTTGATATTTTTGCACCTTGTCCTATATGTCATCTTGCTCTTTGTGAAACCAAACGTGTTCTTGACAGTGATTCATCTATGAAAGAACGAGTTAACAAGCATTTATCTGATGAAGGTCTCACATATACTGGGTCATCAGATATTGTCAGCATACTTGATATTTTATATGACAAAGTTGGTGTTGAAAAAATAAAACAGATGGTAAAAAAACCATTTAAAGATCTGAAAGCCGCCACTCATTATGGTTGTCATCTAATTCGTCCTAGTGAAATAGGTAGATCAGATGATTCAGAAAACCCGCAGAAAATAGAAGAAATACTAAAAACACTTGGGTTTAAACCCGATTATTATCCTGAGAAACTTGACTGCTGCGGGGGCCTGCTAACTGCCAATCTTCCTGAATCTGCTCTTACCAAGACTGGTCAGAAACTTCAAAGTGTTCAAGATCAAGGTTTTGATCTGTTTGTTGATACATGTCCATGGTGTCATCGTCAGTATGACTCTAAGCAGATTAAAGCTGGTGAAACAGTTGCTGCAAAACTTGAAATGCCAGTGTTTTACCTTACACAACTTATAGGTTTATCCATGGGTATTTCTAGTGATAAACTTGGTCTTAATCTGAATCTGAGCCCTATTGATAAAATAAAAACTGGGGGGAAATAAATTATGGGTGACAAAATAGGTGTCTTTGTTTGTCATTGCGGTATCAATATTTCTTCAATAGTTGATGTAAAAAAACTCACAGAGTATGCAAAAACCCTTGATGGCGTAATTGTCAGTAAAGACTACAAATATATGTGCTCCGATGTCGGGGCAAACCTGATTAAGGACTCTATTAAAAAACATAAACTCAACGGTGTTGTAATTGCATGTTGCAGTCCTCGTATGCATGAACACACATTCCGTGGTGTTGTTGAAGCAGGGGGTATGAATGCTTTTAACCTTGAAATTGCCAATATTCGTGAACAATGCAGTTGGGTTCATGAGGATAAAGTTCGTGCGATAGAAAAAGCAATATCATTGGTACGTGGAGCTGTTGCAAAAGCGCGTCTTCTTGAACCTCTTCAAAGATCAAAAATTAGTGTGACACCTGAGGCGCTTGTTGTTGGTGGTGGAATAGCAGGTATACAGGCAGCTCTTGATCTTGCTGATAAGGGACACAATGTATATCTTGTTGAAAAAACACCTAGTATCGGTGGACGAATGGCACAACTTGATAAAACATTTCCAACACTAGATTGCTCAGGATGCATCCTTACGCCTAAAATGATGGAAGTAAAAAATAATCCAAATATTGAATTATTAACTTATTCAGAGGTTGTTGAAATTGATGGTAGCATTGGAAACTATAATGTAAAGATAAAAAAGAAAGCTCGCTTTGTTGATGTTGATAAATGTACAGGTTGCGGGGATTGTGTTACTTCATGTCGTATGAAAGGACATGTCGATTCTGAGTTTGATATGAATATGGGTAAAACTAGTGCTATTTATATGCCATTTCCACAGGCAGTACCTTTGAAATGTACAATTGATCCAGATAGCTGTTTGATGATAACTAAGGGTAAATGTGGAAAGGAGCCTTTGTGTGTGGAAGCATGTGAAGCAAATGCAATTGATTTCAAACAAAAAGATGAAGAAATTGAAGTTAAAATCGGTGCAATAATTGTTGCAACTGGTTATGATCTGATGGATCCAACAAGTTTATATGAATATGGATATGCTCGTTCAAAAGATGTAATTACAACTCTTGAAATGGAACGACTTATTAGCTCATCAGGGCCAACAAGTGGAGAAATACTACGTCCTAGCAATGGTGAAAAACCAAAGAGTATCACATTTGTATTATGTGTTGGAAGCCGTGATGAAACACAGTGTACTTGGTGTTGTCGTATAGGATGTATGAGTGCACTAAAGCAAGTTTATCTACTGAAAGAAAAACTTGGTGATGATATTGAAATGAACGTTACATATACAGATGTTCGTAGTTTTGGAAAAGGCTATGAAGAATTCTATCGAAATATCCGTGGTATGAAAACCAACTTTTTCAGAGGTAGACCATCTGAGATCAGAAACAAAGATGATCATTTGACTATTGATATCTTTGATACAATAACAAATAAACTTTTTGAAATCAGCACAGAACTAGTTGTCCTAGTTCCAGCGCTTGTACCACGTGCTGATGCAGATGAATTTGCACGATTGCTAAGAATTTCACAAAGCGCTGATGGCTTCTTACTGGAAGCCCATCCAAAACTTCGACCAATGGATACATTTACCGGTGGGGTATTTATAGCAGGGTGCTGTCAGGGTCCAAAAGACATACAGGATAGTGTCGCCCAAGCAAGTGGAGCAGCATCACGAGCTGCAAACATACTATCAAAGAAAGAACTTGAATCAGAACCATTAGTAAGTTATGTCGATGAAGACTATTGTTCAGGATGTGGAACTTGTGTATTAGTATGTCCATATACTGCAATTGAACTAATCAAAGAAAAAGATGGAACAACTCATGCAAAAGTAAACGAGGCATTATGTATGGGCTGTGGAGCATGTGTAGCAAGCTGTCTATCTGGTGCAATGCAACAACGAGGATTCAAAGATAACCAACTAATCTCAATGGTAGATGAAACAATCTAATAGAGTTTTTCAACTTCACTCATAACACTATTCTTGATGTTTTCAGGTGTGAACTCTTCCAGATGCCCTGGGACATTAACAACAGAAATACCTTTATCTTTCAAGTAGTTAAGAGCAGGTAATGCTTTATCTTGGAACTCGTTAAGTCTTGAACGAATTTTTTCCTCAGTATCATCAAAACGTTGAATAACCTCTGCACCACATACACATTTTCCATCTTTTGGTGGTTTATATTCAAGATGATAAACTTTTTTACATTTTGGGCAAATCCTTCTTTTAACAGTTCTAGCAATAATTCTCTCATCAGTATTATCAACAAGTAAAACAAAATCTATCTTAGAATTATTTTTTTCAAGTATCTTTAAAAGAAACTTAGATTGTTCAGGCGTCCTTGGATAACCATCTAGTACCTGACCCCTGTAATCTTTTTTTGCAAAAAAAGACTCAAAAAGAGCATTTGTTATATAATCAGGTACAAACAGACCTTTATCAACAAAATATTTGGCTTTCATACCAAGAATAACATCTTTGTCGCCTGTCCCAAGTCCTTTTGCTATTTCATCATCAGATATGAACTGGTTTTCATCTTCATTCCAAAAGTTTTCAAGACTACCGGTGTATCTATACTCGTTAAACTTTCCAAGATAACTTCGGAAAATATCGCCAGTTGATAATTGCTCTAAACCAAATTCTTCAACTAGCACATCTATTCGTGGTTGTTTACCAGCACCGCTTTTGCCAGATACTACGATGTTTGTAATATTATCGACATTAATTTTTGACACAGCAGCCGGTAAACAATATTTGATATATAAAATCAGGCCTGATGAATTCAACCAATTAAACTATTTTTTTGCTAGGCTTTGTTTCAGCCTGTTTATATTGCAACCTTCGATGAGGGCCATAATGGTTGACATTTTTTCTCTGTACCATTTACAAGGGGAAAAAGCATGTCAAAAAACGGTCTTGTTTTAAATATAATTTTATTTATCAGAAACATTGTCTTTTTTAGTTTTATTGACACATTTCTGTTTTATCTCCTTAAGTTTAAGATCAAGGTAGTAATCACTGGATATTATGAAAGGATGAGTAAGATTTCCATTTTCAAATTCTTTCTTTAGGTCATCTTTTACTCTTTCAAAAATATTATCTGCCGTTTTATTTATTACTAAATCAACGAAATCTTCGATGAATACATCTGGATGATCTCCTTGTTTTTCGTACCATTTTATGGCTTCTTCTAATATCTTTTGTTTCATAATATCATCTTTCATATCTTTTTACTTTTCTCTCTTGATATGGTGTCTGTTTATAAAGTTATATCTGCCATATAAAATTGAGAAGTATATGATGTTTGCTTGAATTTCTTTGATTGTCACTATTTTTATGTATTCTTTTTTTGTATTTGTATTTCACTATTTGATTGTATGATATTTTTCCCAAATTAAAATGAATAATTATCAAATTTTTTATACAATAACATTTATGAACAATATTACCTTTCAAAGTGTGGAGAAAGATAGGGTGAAACTCAGAGAAATATTTGAAACATCTACTGAGAAAAAACGAGTTATTCTAACATATTTCATAATTAGAATACTAATATTTTTACTAATCTTTAGAGCATATGAAGTCGGTCGATGGGATATATTATTCTTCAACGTTATTGCGTTATTTGCTACCTTTCTACCATCGATACTTGAAAAAACTCTTTCAATTTCGTTACCTAATGGATTTGAATTACTCTTCTTACTATTTTTACTTCCATCAGTATTTCTCGGAGCAATATGGGGTACCATGTTGCAGATATTCCTAGGACTGTCACTCGGATGTATCGGTTTTGTCTT
>DAOWIZ010000030.1 GCA_030640585.1 Thermoplasmata archaeon | reverse complement strand
CCAATAGCTCCAGTATAACCAACAAATATCACCCATAAAATGTTTTTAGTTCTATATTTAACAAATAGGGTTGTTGTAACTAATGCACTAAGAAAAATATGAATAGAATGAAGAATAAAAAAGATATCTTCAGTGTAGGGGGAAATATCAAGTAAATAATTACCATTTACAATAATTACCATAAAAACTATTCCAATTACTGCACCTAGAAATGTAAATGGCATATGATGTTCTAATTCTTTGAAAACTCTATTTAGCATTTCACCCATATTAAACTTTAAGATATTATTAACATTAATATAGTTTATTATTAACTTTTATGGTCAAGTATATAAACATGTTATTAATCTATTGTTTTTATGACAATAATAAGTATATCTCTAAATGATACGATTCTTAAGGAGATCAATAGAATACAACACGAACATGGCTATTCAGGCAGATCAGAAGTAATAAGAGCAGGAACAAGACTGTTAATCTCAGAATATAAAAATACAGAAAAACTATCTGGAAAAATAAACTCAATTCTTCTATTGATACACAGTCACGATACCGAAAACACTGTTTCTGAAATAAAACATAAATTTGAGGATGTCATAACAACTCAAATCCATAGTCATTTGAAAAATAATAAATGTTTAGAGATTTTTGTTTTAGAAGGGGAGTCGGATAGAATAAAAGAAATGACGAGACAGTTCCAAACAAATAGAAAAATGGATTTAGTCAAATTAATAATTCCATAACTTCAAATAAAAGATAGTGACATACTGGGGATAACTAAAAACAAAAAAACTGGTTTTTTATATCAATGATTTTTTTCTAAGCCAGCCAAGATCACTGATATACAAATCCCTAATATCAGTTAAATCAAATTTAAGCATAGCAAGACGCTCAAGACCTAGACCCCAAGCCAAAACCGGGCTCTTGATACCAACTGGTTCTGTAACCTCTGGTCGAAAAACACCACTACCACCTAGTTCCATCCACTCGTTATTCCAGAATACTTCTACTTCCATACTAGGCTCAGTATATGGGAAATATGCAGGTCGGAAACGAATTTTTTCAAAACCCATACGACGATAAAACTCTTTAAGAACACCAATTAATTGTTTGAAACTAATATCTTCTTCATAGATAATGCCCTCTATCTGGTTAAACTCTGGTAGATGAGTACTATCTATGTTTTCTTTTCTAAAAACACGGCCTATGGAAAACACTTTACAGGGCGGACTTGGGTTGTTATAAAGGTATCTTATAGTATTTACTGTAGTATGAGTACGTAGCAGTGCTCTTTCTCCTTCATCTTTGGAAAACTTATATCCCCAACCCGTTGAAGAGGTCATTCCTCCATCTTCATGAATTTTTGCTATTTTTCCAACAAAATCATCTTCTTTTACTGATATCTTTGATGGTTTTTTACAATAAAATGTATCCTGCATCTCACGGGCAGGATGATCCTGTGGGATGAACAATGCATCCATGTTCCAGAAACATGATTCTACATAGTCGCCTTGGATTTCCTCAAAACCCATCTCTAAGAATATTTGTCTAATTTTACCAATTAAATCAACAAGTGGATGGGGTTTACCACCATATACTGCTGGTGCAAACGCATTAATATCATAAGGCCGGATGGCTTTGTTTTCCCATTCACGGTTTTTAATAACCGATGATGTAACCTGAGAGATTTCATCTTTTATTTCAATACCTTTTTGGATGATTTGTTTACCAGATTCAGTTAAAATAATGGTGCTCGTGATAATTTCTTTTTCTTTAATTACGTTTTTACGTGAAAGAAGTTGTATTATCTGTTTTTTATCAAGTTCAACATTTGGGTTTTCATCTAGTTTTTTTAGTATTTTTTCTTCATCAGTTTCAAAACCAAGCACTCTTTTACCAATATCTGTTATCTCAAGTATTGTATCTTTGTCTTTTCTAATGTCAGCCCAGCCTTTACGTTTAAGCCAACCAATAGCAACAGGTATCTCATCTTTGTCAAGAACACTTGAGATTTCTTTCAGAGTTGCTTTACCATCATTATCCACAATAACTTTTAATGCTCGTTTTTCAGGTAGACCATTTTTTAAAAAATGTTTTCCTTCTTTACCAAGACTATATACTGTTTTAATGTAATCTTCTACAGTTACTAGTTGTTTTGACTGCAGCCAACTGGACGCATTCATCACTTCTACTTCTTGAGAAAAATCACCATTTTGTAATATTTCATCAGGTGATGCACGTCCTTTCAGTTTATCAAGAGTGAGCAACACTTTTTTCTCGTTTTGTGAAAGTTCTTTAATCGTCTTATCAATATCCATTTGAGCCTGGAATTGTTTAGTTATGTATTAAGATATCGATTAATAATTAATTTTTTAATATTATGGGAAAATAGTTATATGAAATAGAAAATACACATCTAGTATATTAGATGGAGGAAAAATATGCCGCAATATTGTCCTAAATGTGGAACTCAGTTATTAGTTGGAGCAAAATTTTGTTCAAGATGTGGAGAAACTGTTGAACAACAAACAATGCAACCAATCTTCACACCGCAACCTGCAACACAACCATCGGTTCAACAACAAACACCGCCACAGCAAACACCACCACCCGCACCTATGCCTCAACAACCTATGACACAACCTCAGCAAACACAACCATACGGTGCTTCAAGTCTTTGGTATCAAAGCTTTTATCGCATTAGAAAAAAAACACTTACCGTTGGTAATAAATATTGGCTAGAGAATCAGAGCGGAGCAATCCTTGGTTTTTGTAAACAGAAGCTTTTCAAATTAAAGGAAGATATAAGGATATATACTGACGAAAATATGAGTCAAGAGTTATTTCGTATTAAACAAGAACAAATAATGGATGTATGGGGTAAATTCGCAGTTATTGACTCTGCTACAAATACTAAGCTGGGATATGTCAAAAGAAATATTATTTCTGCCTTTGTGAAAGATACCTGGGAAATTTATACTACTTCAGATCAACTTGTTGGGAAAGTAGTGGAATCATCAACTGGTCTGGCACTTGCTAGAAAATTTATGCCAGGTGGAGCTCTTGTACCTGAAAAAATGCATCTTGAGATGGATGGACAGATATTAGCAGAGATTAATCAAGAATTTAAAATTGTAGGAGATATCTGGGAGATGAATTGTCAGATGGTACCACCAAATTTTGATAGGCGTGTATTATTGGCCTGTATATTGCTTATGGGAATGATTGAACGTAAGCATAAATAAGATTTTACTAATATCAACTGGATTCATTGCTTGCAATATAGTTTTTTATAGGAAAACCTTATTACGTGTTTTCAACCAAAGGGGCCTGTAGCTTAGGTTGGTTGGAGCACCCGGCTGATAACCGGGAGGCCAAGAGTTCAAATCTCTTCAGGCCCACTATCATTTCTCGAAGGGAAATTGTTAGATTGATGCTTTTTTTGCCAACAATCTAAAATTCAACCATTTTTATAAATTTGCTATCCTCTCGATTTTTTTAATCGATCTGAGGGCTTGGTTGAATAGATTGCGCTTCCCTGTTTGCTCCTTCATTGAGTCTGCTATGTGAATATATCTGTCGACTGTGTCCGATTTTTTATGACCTAGTCGTTTTGCTACTTTCTTCATATCCTTTGTATATTCGTATAGATATGTTGCAAAAGTATGTCTCATTGTGTAGAGTATGAATGATTTTTCATTGCATACTTTTTTTCCTACTGGTGCTATGTGATCTCTTAGATACCATCCTGTTACTCTTCGTCCATTTGGCATTAGAAACAGTGCATTTCTTGAGTTTTTGTTTGCGACTTTATATCTCCAGTTGTCTATGTAGTTTTTTGGTGTTTTGAATACTGATGAGCTGAGTACTGTTTTGTTGTATGGATAGATTAGTCTGTGTTTTCCATGTTTTTTGTCTTCATGTATTCGTATGTATCCTGTACCATCCTCGTTTATTGTTATGTCTTCAAGGTTAAGATTACAGATTTCACTTGGTGGTCGCATTCCAAAAT
>DAOWIZ010000102.1 GCA_030640585.1 Thermoplasmata archaeon | reverse complement strand
TGAACCTTGTAGGGTAGAACTAGATTTCATCTTCGAAGACAATGCTTATAGAATAGTCCGAGAGATGGGTGGAAAAAGCCTAACTGCATCTGCGATAGCGGCGATAAACGGAAAAATCGCGGCGACTGGTGCAGAAGTTGTTAGTAAATATATGCATAAAAAACTAGGAATGGATTTCAAAAGTTTTTTCACAAGTATTTTTGCTCGTCAAAAAGAACTCAACGCTCTTTCATCAATGAATGCTAGTGAGAGAAGACCACTTATTCTAAGAATGTTAGGGATAGATTCACTAGATGATGTCATCAAAGAAATAAAATCCGATAAAAGAACAGGTGATGTTTTAATAGAAAAACTCGAGTCAGATCTTATTGACGAAAACGGTAAAAACCGTATTGAAAAATACAAAGAAGAAATAAAACATCAAAAAATAAAAAAAGAGCAAATAAATCTTTCAATAAAAAAATCAAAAACAAAAATACAGACATTTAACAAAGAACTCAAAAATCTGGAAAAAGATTATATTGCAAGTAAAAACGAGTATGAAAAAATAAATCTTAAAAGAGAAAAACTCTCAGAGGAAAAAACACAACATGAAAACAAGATGAAATTACAAGACGAAATTAAAAAATTACAAAACAAAATAACAGAGAGACAAAAAAACATTGAAAAACAAACAAAAAAAGCAAAAAGTTTTGAAAACCTAGATGAAAATCTAAAAGAAGCAGAAGATCGTCTTAACAAAATCGATAAAAACCTTGAAAAAAGTATAAAAACAATAGAACAAAAAAAGACGCTAGTTGAAAGAATTAAAAAAGACATTAAAGAAATAGAACGAAAAGAAAACAAAATCCAAAAAATGGGTCCTGATGCAAAATGTCCAACATGCGAGCGGGTTCTATCTGATCAACATGGCAAACTTTTGAAAAAATTCAAATATGAAATTATAAAAAATGAAAAAGAAATCGACTTGTTTTTAAAACAAATTGAGAAAGAAAATACTGAGAAAGAAAAATTTGTTCGTGAAGAACAAGCACTTGATAAAAAAAGAAATTATTTGCAAAACCAAATAAAAGAAAAAGAAAGAATAATTACTACAATTGAAAATCTTTCAAAAGAAATGAAATCCGAAAAAACAGAAATTGAACATAAAAAAACACTGCTAAAAAAGATAGCATCTGTAAAATTTGATCTCAAAGAATTTGAAACTGTTAAAAAACAAGTAGATATGTTTTATAAAAAATACCAAGAATCATTAGAAAAACTCAACATTAAAAAAGATGATTCAAATCTGTTAAAAATTGATCTCGAGAAAAAAGAAGGAGAAGAAAAACTCATTCTTCAGGAAATTAAAAACCTACGTGAAAAAATAGATGAACTAAATGAGTTTAAAAAACGTATAAAAGATGAAAAAAAGACAATGCAATATCTGGGTATGCTAAATGAGATTATGTCTTCTTTCAGGATACATCTCATATCAAGGGTAAGGCCAATACTTTCTGCTTATGCATCTGATTTTTTTGATCGTTTAACAAATAGCAGATACAATGAAATAGAGCTTGATGAAAACTACAACCTCATGGTTTATGATGAAGGGAAACTATACAGCATAGAACGTTTCAGTGGTGGGGAAGAAGACCTGGCAAACCTTTGCATCCGTCTTGCTATTTCTGAGGTTATCACAGAGCGTGCTGGTGGTATTTTCAATTTTATAATACTTGATGAAATCTTTGGTTCTCAGGATGCTATACGTCGTCATAACATTATGAAAGCACTTAATGGTCTTTCATCAAAGTTCAGACAGATTTTTCTTATTACCCATATTGATGAGTTGAAAAACGATATGGAAAATGTAATATATGTATCTGAAAATGAAGATGGCATTAGTACTGTAAAAATAGAATAAAAAAAAGAATAGGGGTAGATGTTTTTTTGTTTATTTTTTAAATTTAAGTCTTTTCTTCTTTTTTGGTTTGTTAGGTGCAGAAGTACTTTTTGTAGGCATCGGCATCTCTGGTGCACCCACAGTTGGTGGTGGTGCTGCGAATAGTTTATCAAAAATACCTTTGTTTGATCTAAACCATTCCTGCCAGCCATGTGCTTCTTCTTTTAGTTTTTTGTTTTCGGCATCGGCCTCTTCATATAAGTTGTATAGTTTTGTTAGCCTTTCTTTTTCTTTTTCATACTCTGCGCATATTGTTTCATATTTTTCTTTGTATTCTGCATAACTCTGATACTCTTGTAATTCTGATACTTGTTTATGCAGAGATTTAATCATATCGTCTTTTTGATTCACTTCATCTCTCAGGCCATGTATTTCTTCTTCAAGCCTGTTACGAGCACCGTCAAACTCTTCACATCGAGTTTTATAGTCATTAAACTGGTTAAATTTTCTCTCATTTTCTTCTATCTTCTGGGTAAGTGTGTTTATCCTAGCGGTTAGATCATCTTCTAGTTGTTTTTTATCCACCTCGACGTTTCTTACCTGTGATTCGTAATCAGATATTTTTTTCTCAGTTGCAGAGAGCTCCTCTTCCTGACTTTTATATGCATCCCAGAGTTTTATAAGCCGTTCTTTTTCTTTTTCGAGTTCTTCACTATATTTCTGTGCACTTTCTGCTGCTTCTCCTCTTTTACGTTCTGTTTCTGAGATCTGATTTTCAAATCTTTGAATTGTACCAGTCATCTCGTCAATGTTGCCTATGTTAAGCATGCTTTGGATCCTTGTTAGATCCTCAGCACCTTTAGAAAAAGAGCTTTTAATGCCGTCAATTTCATTTGCAACCTGTTGCAGTTTATCTTTAATAGAACTTACATCTTCTACATTCTTTTTAATTACATCCTCTTTGCTCATAATAAATAATGCCTCCACAAATTAAATTCGATGTAACAGGAATGAATATGTAGATATTTAATAGTTGTTATAATTTTTATAAAAATCCATTGTTTCCTTTTGCATAATAAATTCAAAAATTTTTATTTTTAAATCATTAATTTTTACCATTAAACATATAAACCACAATAAATATACTCTTTCTGGAAGTTACCTAATTACTAGGAGGAAGAGTTGGATGGGATGGTTTGGAAAAAGTAGTCTTTCCTCTATAATCCAGAGGGTTTTTGGTAAGAAACATGCAAAAATAGGTATTTATGGCCCCCCAAATGTTGGAAAAACCACGCTTGCTAATCGTATACTTCGTGATTGGACCGGTGACATAATGGGTAGTGTTTCTGAAATACCGCATGAAACCCGACGGGCTAAATGGAAGAAAGATGTAAAAATTGAAAATGGGAATTCCTCACTTACAATGGACATTGTTGATACGCCAGGGATTGCTACAAAAGTAGATTATAAAGAGTTCATGAATACATATGGCCTTAGCAGAGAGGAATCTAGACGGCGGGCAAAAGAAGCAACAGAAGGAGTAATAGAGTCTATTAAATGGTTGGAGGGTATAGATGGAGTAGTACTTGTAATGGACTCAACACAAGACCCGTTTACACAGGTGAATGTAACTATTCTTGGAAATCTAGAAGCTCGTAACCTACCAGTTCTTATAGCAGCTAACAAAATTGATGAAGATGATTCAAGTCCAGCAACATTAAAATCTGCATTCCCACAGCATCCTGTGGTACCAATTAGTGCTCTTACTGGTTACAATACTGAAAATTTGTATAGTACAATGGTTAAGCATTTCAGTAAAAAAAGACGGAAAAAAAGGAGGTAAAAAACACATGACAAAAAAAGACAACGGCATATCATTTAACCTTGTTTCCCGTCAAAAATTCCAAGATTTATCATCTGAAGAAAAACTAAGATTTATCTTAAAAGAAGTTAAAAAAGGGAGAATA
This sequence comes from Thermoplasmata archaeon, assembly GCA_030640585.1. Lineage (GTDB taxonomy): Archaea > Thermoplasmatota > E2 > DHVEG-1 > DHVEG-1 > DAOWIZ01. The sequence goes on along the minus strand of DAOWIZ010000102.1, from coordinate 9,899 downwards.
CTTGTACTTGAATACGGCCTTACACCCACAGAACAAACAAGTCTTATCGAAAATACTATGAAAGAAATTGAACAAGACACATTCATCGGAGTTGAAATGGAAGGATACGGTGAGGATACACCAACGTTTTTACAAAAACTGTTTGGAATGGGAAAAAGACCACGTATGACAATGATAGGGCCAGCAGATCTTGTAAAAACTGTCAGAAAAGACGATAACATGATTCAAACCAAGATAATACCAGGTCGAGGAGCTAAATAGAAATGCCACATCAATGTCTAAAATGTGGATGTATATTTCAAGAAGGATCAACACAATTACTAAAAGGTTGCCCGGACTGCGGAGGTAACCGTTTCTTTTTCACAAAACAACCACTAACAGAAGAAGAAAGGACTTCCATGATAAATGAAGTCGGTCAGGACATAAACTCAGTAATAGCAGAACTAATGAAAAAACACAACCAAGAACTCGTGGATAAATCAGGGAACTGGTTAAATGTCAAACCAAAAGAGATCAGAGAAGCATTAGAACAGCACATCTCTAAAAAAGAAAAAATCAAACCAGAAAATAAAGAAAATATAGATATCATAACCGATGATAAATACAGAAAAGAATCCATTGAAAAAATAGAGTCAGAAATGACCCATCCAGATACCCCTGAGACAATAAACATAGAGCGACCGGGTAAATATAGCATAGACCTCAAAGGATTACTGGAAGAAGAGCCAATTATAATACAAAAAGATGGCTCATATACTATTCATCTACCATCTATTTTCAAAATGATAGATAAAGAAAAAAACGATTAAGAATCACCATCCAATATTTTAGAGTAGTATTTAGCAGGACAAAAACTGTTATAAATAATCTAGCTCATTTGAGTCTTTGATGTAGTTTTACAACTGTTTCAACTGCTGCTTTTGCCCTTTCAATTCTTGCTTCTGCCTGAAGCCGTGTCATACCTGGACCAGTGATACCCAGTCCTACTGGTTTACCAAATTCAATAGATAGATCAGCGATTTTACGAGAAGCATGCTGCATTACAACATCATCATGTTCTGTTTCACCTTCAATAACTGCGCCAAGGGCTACAACACCATCGATATCTTTCTTTTCAAGGAGTTTTTTTATTGCTAGTCCCATGTCAAATACACCTGGAACCTTTATAACGTGCTTCATTTCTGCACCTAGGAATTCGGCGTGTTCTTTTGCGCGTTCAAGCATCATCATTGTTATATCATAGTTGAACTCTGATACAACAGCTCCAATTCTAATATTTTCATTTTTTGCCATATTTTTCTTCACATCCATTAGTTTTTAATCGGTTTTGCATCTTCAAACCCTTCACGTAGGCCGCTACCTGCCATTTTTATGAGTTTTTCAGGTTTGAACAATAAATCTAAAACATTAATTGCATGTTCACGAGCACGTCTATCTGCTAGCCATGCAAGTTCTTTATCATCTTTGCCTTCATCTTCATGCACAAAGACTTCAATGATGTGTTTGTTGCATATGAGTTGAGTTTGTATCAGACCTGTGCTTGCTTCATGAGCACATTGTTTATCAATTGGTTTTGGACCAGGCATTCCAAGTGCCATAACTATATCACAGTTTTGTTCTTCAAACAATTTTTTACAAGCAACAGGAAGATCTTTAATTCCGGGTACTGTGTAACGAATAATTTTAAAACCAGTGCTATTTGATCGTAGTTCATCAATAGCACTTTTCCCCATGTTATATCGAGCGAATGTTGTATCAACAATACCTATTTTTTTCACTTTTCACCCTCAATTTTCTCCATGTTTTTCTGAAATTCATATGCAGAAATAATCTTACCGATTATCTTACGAGTACCTTCTAGATCACTTCCTTCTTTGTATTCTGGGAGTCTTACAACTTTTGCGGAGATCTTTCTTTTTTTAAGTTCGGATTTTATTTTTTCTTCATCATGAACTTGGTCAAAACCAAGTGTTATGATATCTGGTTTGATATCTTCAACGATTTTATATATGTCATCTTCATACCCAATATGCGCATCATCAACGATTTTGAGTTCCTTTATCAATTCCAGTCTGATGCTCTCTGGGTTTACTGGTTCATGTTTAAGTTTTCGCACTGTTGTATCTGTCGCAACAACAACGACTAATTCGTCTCCTAGTTTCTTCGCCTCTTTTAAAAAATAGATATGACCCATATGGAGTAGATCGAATGTTCCTGTTGCAATTACCTTGACCATTTTTCCCACGCATCTATGATTTCTTTACCTTCAATAAAAACAAGTCCATGTTTTTTTGCATACTGCTTTGCTTTTTCCTTGGAAAGGGCTTTACCGTTATCGCCCATTATCTCACAGCCGCTGCCGATAGGTGTAACTCTTGCCATTTTCAATAATGATACAACTAATTCTGTATGTCCTGTTCTTTCCTTTAGAAGACTAGGGGATGCAATACAGATAGGTATATGACCTGGTGATCTGAATTCTTTTCCAAACATCTTTGTTGCATGTCCATCGTTGAGATTCTCTATTTTCTTTGACAACTCTGCAAATTTTGTCATAGTAAGACAACGATCATTATCAGTTATCCCTGTGAATGTATCTCGATGGTTAATATAAAGTGAAAACGAGGATTTTGTATCATATGGTATATCATTTGGTATAAGTTCCTTGAGAACAGGGTATTTATCATCGATTTCTGAGAAAAGATCAGCCAGAAATGGTAGTTTTAACTTTTCAGATATTTTATAAGAAGTCATAAGAAAAATCAGCCCGCCACCATCTTGTCTCATTGTTTTAATTGAATTTGGTTTGGTAAATTCAGCAGCCATAACTAAATCCGTTTCACCTTCACGGCTGTCATCATCAAAAATAAGAACGAACTTTCCACGCTGCAAGTCTTCTATAGCATTATCAATGTTTTCTATAAATTCACCCAAACTTGCATAAACCCCCCTTTAAAAAAATATTGGGTTGTTACTCAGAAATTGGTCGACCTGTTGCTCCCCGGTTCTTATTGGCAAGACGCCTTGTAATATATCCAGCAATACGATTCCTAAGAAGTTTACTACCTACATCACTTAACTCAGAGACTTTCTTTTTATTATGTTGAAAATCGTCATGTTTAAACTGATCTGGATATTCTTTTATAAGGCCTATTGCAATGTTTTTTATGAATGTCTGTCTTATGTTTCCCAGGTTATCACCCTTGAATGTAAGGAGTCGGAATATCTTTTTCTTATTTAAACACTTTGTCACATAAAAACTACTCTGCCTTAACTTCAATTATTTGCCTTGTTATATGTACTATACAATATATGACAGAAACTGTTATTAACAATAATATGTATTATATTAAGAAAGGAGGCAATAAAATTATGCCAGCAGAAACAGATGAATATAATGGAAACCCTGTAATTATTCTTAAAAGAGACGAAAACGATAGATATCCATTTAGATTTGGTGTTAAAAAAGCACAGTTAGTTATTGATAACATAGATAGTATTAAAAAATTTGTAAAAGAAAACACCCAATAGGAATAACAAAAGATATATATATGCAGATCTTTTACAAAACATTATTCTATTATTAAAGTATTTTTGTTAGTATATTTAGAGCCTATAAATGATACTTGGGGGAAATTTGCATCGCTACTAAAAAATCATCTCTGAAAACCATCGCTGGAAAAAAACTTGATCAGATGGAAGAATTTGCAGTAAAAAGCAATGTGGGAAGAAAAATTTTTATGATGATATACAAATCCAGCATGTATAATCTCATTTCAAAAAGAATTGATGAATTCAAAGATTTAAAACTCATGGAACAAATAAAGCAGGGAAAAATTCCACAGCATGTAGCAATTATCATGGATGGAAACAGGCGTTTTGCAAAAAGTTTAGGTTTAAACCCAAAAGCAGGTCATATTTTTGGAAGAGACAAAATCGAAGAAGTACTTGACTGGTGTTTTGAACTAGGTATCAGAAACCTAACAGTATATGCTTTTTCAACGGAAAACTTTGAAAGAGGAAGCCGTGAAGTAAAAACACTTATGGATCTATGCAAAAAAGAACTTGACAGAGCTAGTAAGGATTCACGTATACATAAAAATCAGGTAAGGGTGCGAGTGATAGGGCATCTCGAGTCATTATCTCCTGAAATTTTGGAATCTGCCAGATATCTTATGAAAAAAACAAAAAAATATGAGAAATACTCGTTTAACATAGCACTTGCCTATGGTGGGCGAGAGGAGATACTTCAGGCGATTCAAAAAATAGCAGGTGATGTTAAAGAAGGTAAACTAAAAATTGAGGATATTAAAGAACCAATTGTTTCAAAATATCTTTACACAAATGGTATACCTGACCCAGATCTTATTCTTAGAACAAGTGGTGAGGAAAGAATATCTAACTTTTTATTATGGCAACTAGCATACTCGGAGTTATATTTCTCTGATGTATATTGGCCAGCATTTCAAAAAAGAGATTTTCTAAAAGCTATTAGAACTTGTCAACTAAGGCAAAGAAGACATGGAAAATAATTTTTTCAATCAGATTCTTCATTTTCCATTTCTTTTTCTATCTCATCAGTGATTTTTGCTAATTTTGAAAATAGATGCGAAAAAAAACCAAGGAGTATTCCCCCGCCAATAAAAAGTATTGAAAATGCAAGTGCGATACCTGCGATATTTTCTTTGTTTTCAATGAATGTGAAGGCCTGTTGTATGATATAAAAAGCTAGTAGGATTAATCCAATGATTAGGAAGATTTTATACAAAAAACCTGTTTTAAAATCATTTTTTGTTGAAAAATATTTTATTTTAAACATGTTATATCAAATTAAATAGGGGATATTTAACTTGTCCCCTCAGACATGCTAAGAGCATTTTGTACTTTACTTTGCAACTCATTAAGATTTTCTTTTATTCTCCCCTCTTGTTTTTCCAAAGTTGTTTTTCTAAGATCAAGCGATTCCTTGTTTTCTTTAAGTTCTTTTGCAACATCAGTTTTCCCTTTAGTTTTTATAAGAATTGCTCCTACGCTTTTGTAGATGGGTGTTTTTGCATCTGTTTTATTAAGTTCTTCTAATGCTTCTTCTACTTCTTTAAGTCTTAATTCTATTTGTTGTCTTTGCTGCATTATCATCTGTTGTTGCATTCTCATTTGTTGCAGTCTATTTATCTGGTCTCTTAGTTGTGGTGATATTTCTTCTTCTGCCATAATATATATCTCCTGAGATTTGTAGTAATAAGTTATTTACTTATTAAAAGTATTGAAGACTTTTTATTTCATTCATGATGTATAATAACAAAGTTAGTGCTATACTAAACTTGTACTATTACAGTAATAATCTACATCAAAAAGTGTTAAGGTCTAAGGGTAACAAATATTTAATAGAAAATATTATATAGAAAGATGTAAATATACTAGTATACATAAAATTATATAATATGGGGGATAAAATAATGAAAAAGAACGATAAATTAATTGTAATATTAGGAGCATTATGCATAGTTTTAGCATCATTTGGAATTCTATTCTATGCTCCTACAGATGAAAAAGTAAGTACAATGAACGCAGATGAACTTTTTGCAATATCTGGATATGTAATGGATCAGCCAGATTCAATAACTGTATCTGACGAATGTCCATTTTATGCGCTTATTGCAACACCTTTAGCAGTACATTATGATATGGAAGGTGAGCAAGAAATCATACCTTTATATATTGAAAATCTAGAAGATCCATCAACTGCAATTACAAAGGTAAAATATCAACTAGGAATGCTAGGTAATAATGAATATATGATAGATGGCTCTAAAACAGCAAAAGAAGTATCTCTTGATATAGCAAAAGAATTTTGGGAGAGCAGTGAAGCAGCTCTTTTAATCGAAGATAGCGAATCAGGATACAATCTTGGATTAATTGCTACGCCTATTGCTTCTTATCTAAGTATCCCTATTATTGTTACTGACGAAGTTGACTCTGAAGTAACAGAAGTCCTTGCAGATCTTGGTGTAAAAAACACTATGGTCTGTGGAGAAAACCTGGAAGGATATGGTAATGTTTTAAGGTTTGAAACTGTTGAAGAAATCGTTGATGCACAAATTGATCTGCTTATGGAGAAATTTGGTGATATTAACTATCTTACTCTTACAAACCCAGCAGATGCATTTCCTCCAAAAGTTTTAGACTCTGTAGAAAAACATTTTGGTTCCTCGTCAGAAGAATGGTCTTTTACTATACCTAATGGCTACAAGTATGCATTAGTCAAAATCGAGGCAAACACAGATGAACCTGTAAGTTTTACAATTGGGGCAGACTTGGAAGATATCCATCCAGTTTTGCAAGGAGAGGAAATAGCTGACGGTGGCCACGCAATGCCAAAAAGAGATGCAAAAGGAAATATTCTAGGATATAAATTCTACAGAGAATCAGTAGTTTATGGTAGAGGCGGAGTAACCTACAACATTTACGGGTCAACTGATTCTTCAGCTCGTGTTACTATTGAAAAACTTGAGAACCCTGTTTATCCTATGATGAAAGGGCTTTCTACTTTGGCTCCTTATCTAACTGCATGTCATCAAGGTTTAATCTTTGGAAAAGAAGATTTTGCTTTTACAGCCAATGATGATCTTAGAAATGAAGATGGAGAAAAAATGCCAGGTTTTTATATGCCTCGTTTCAACGCTGATCTAACAACACTCTCTAACAAACACATTTATGACAACATCCATAAACCCTTGAACGACGTTTTAGCTAAAATAGCAGACGTATCCCTACAGGAAAAAACATATACAAAGGATGTCAAAGCCTTACGTAATTATTTTGATAACAAAGATTTTAGTATTGCATTAGTTGGTGGAGCAACAGTTCTTCCTCAATATACCTATCAAAACCTTTTAGAGCCATTTGGCGACATAGATGGAGATGGAACTGATGATACAGCATATGGGATGGGCGGTGGAGGTACACCAAGCGATGTAATATATGGAAATATTGATCCTGTAAAATATGATTGGTCCAATGAAGCACAGGATATATACACCGATTTACCCCATATGGAAAATGTTGTCGGTCGTATAACTGGCTGGGATGCCCAAGATGCTTCTGCGTTAATACTCAGAAGTGTTTTTTATGATGAGATTATTGAAAATATGGAAGAGTGGAAAGATAACTTCGGTATCATTATCGGTGACGGTGTGGATCATCAAAAACCATGGCTAAGATTCAAACTTGAGCAATATCTTAAGGTGTTTACCATTATTAAAAATGTTGCAAGTAAAATTCCAGCAACTGCAGGCATTGTTCGTTTTATGGACTCAAATGGTCCTTGGAAACATGAAACAGGTGCAACTGAGATCAGCGGTCTAAGAATAAAAGATAAAATAGCTGAGGAAATGGGATTTGAAGTAAACTTTGCTTTGAAAAGCCATGGTATGATAGATGGATATAGTGAAGAAGAACTGGATCAAGTTAAAAACAGTAACATATTGTACAAACTACTTTTCAGGAAATCATCAGTAAGAGATTTAATAGGCGACCAAGTTGTAAAAGGAAGAGAATACATGGAGAATAGCAATTATATTTTTGCAAACGGCCATGGAGGCATTGAAACTTATGGAATGGACGGTCCAGATCTCGTATCAGCAGGGTTTGGTAAGATTTTGGAGAAAGTCATTCGTAGGCTTACACCAATAGGTGGAGGATGGATGGGGCCTTCAACTGGTCTTGGAAAAAGCTATACTACTGCATCTATCACTGGACTGGATATGGGTCCATCCTTTATGTTCTTGGATAGTTGTACATGTGGAAAAATAGATGGTGTATATCCGGAGCAAAACGTAGTGTTGTCATTGCTTCACGCAGGTGTAGGCAACATTGTATCTTCAACCACGGGTTCAAACATACCCGGAGGATATCTACCAGGGAAAAACAAAATGACCGATACACCTCTATCTGTTTGGAAAGCACGCAGAGAATGGGAGAGGAAAGCAGAACAAGGAATATATCCAGATCTGCATTTCGGATTCAAAATGTTTGAAGATATATCTAACTATGCAAAAGAAAAAGACTGTAGCATAGGTGAAGCGTTTAAACTCGCTAAAAACAAATATCTTCCTGAAGATATAACTTGGGAGTTATGGTGGACTCCGCCACTATCAAGTAGCAGTGATGCTCCTGATTTTTATGGACGTCATGAGGAAGCAAAATATACAACATACTTTGAATTTGTCCTCTACGGGGATCCAGCGTTCAACCCATACGAACCATGTAATGAAGGTAGTTAAACCTTCATTCTTTTCTCTTTTTTAAAATCTAAAAATTAATGTTTTGCATTTTTTTAAATATTATAATTAGAAAGAACTAAAAACCGTTTTAATATTATTTGTGAGCAATAGTTGAATTATTTAAAGGTGTATACTGATGGAAGAAAAAACAGGTGAAGAGATTTTTTTTGAATATGTACCTGTATTTAAAACATGGTATAATGTCATCCTTTTGTATATGTTTCAAATCATGATTTTTATTTTGTTAATAGCATTTTTTTGGTTGATTAGTTCTATAGCTTGGCATGGAGCTGTATCAGTGCAATTAATTACTTCTGTTGTACTTGTTTTCTTTTATATATATCTTGCAAACAATACAGAAAAAATTAGGAAAAAATATCTAGAAAAATATGGTAAACTTGCGGCTCAAAAATTCTGGTATCATTATCAATCATATACAGTTCCAATTATATGTGTTGTCTTTTGTTTCCCTCTTTTATTGAAGACTGATTATTTTTTACCTGTAATTATAAAACTTCCTAATCATCTTATTACAAAAAGTTTATTTCCAATTTATATTGCTCTTCCTTTGGGAATCATAATTATAAGTATAGGTTTACTAATGAGAAGACCTTCAGGAGGATATGGTATGGATGTTGATGATTATTTATATATGATATATCCTGAAAAAAGTAAATTAATTACAAATGGAATATACAGATATATTAGGAATCCTCAATATGTATGTAGAGGTGTTATTGCTATTGGCTTTGGCGTTATAGCAAATAATATTAGTGCTATTGCAGTTGGTTTAATACATTTCCTTTCATATTGTGCAATCATACCTGCTGAAGATAGAGAACTTTTCAGAAGATTTGGAAAGGATTTTGAGATATATCAAAAAAAGGTCCCTGCTATATTCCCTAAATATGGTAATTGGAAAAAATTTGCAAGATCTGTTTTTGTTGGAGAAAAGAGGGAGAGTTAATCTAAACCTAAGTGAGAAGTCTCCAAACTTTAGTGTCATCTGCATTCCTATACGTTATGTTTGCATCCCTCCTTGGTATTCCCAAAGGGGGTGATGTACTATTTATTTTTCAGATTCTTTTTCGAGTTACGACGTTCGTGAAAAATAGTTATGCTTTTAAATGATGAGAACTAATCTGTGAGTCCCTCTCATATCTTTTGTTTTTTTTGCTACAAAAACTTTATATGAAAAACAACAATTCTAATGTTATGTGAATAAAAAATGAAAGACAGCGTATTTATGTTTGGGCCTTTACCAATGAGACATATCTTTCGTGTTCTCCGTAAAGTGTTCATGGCTCGTAAAAGATAATACTAATTTAATTATTAAAATACATTAATTGTATTTTTATAACGTTCTTATTCTTATCATTTTATAATAGCTTTTTTTTGTTTTTTTTAAAGTCGAAAAATTAAAATGAGACTACATATTGTTTGATCTAACTAGTGTTTTGCTGAATAATAAGGTTTGTTTATTATGGCTGAGATGAAAGACATGGAAATGTTCTTAGAGTACATGCCTGCTTTTTCTATTTGGTATAAAGCATTGTTGATTTATCTGTTTCAATTTTTTATTTTTATTTCAGTAATGATTTTTTTCTTATGGATTAG
>DAOWIZ010000023.1 GCA_030640585.1 Thermoplasmata archaeon | reverse complement strand
CTTCATTATTTTGTTAGAATGCCAAAGATATTCCATATTCTGGCGAAGAATATTTCCAACAGGTAGAAAAATCAAAAATGAAGGGGGCTAAGTAAAAGTGTGCTGGGTTTAGGCCGTAAGCCCTACCCTTGAACTTGACGGAAAGCCTCGCTTTTAGACGAGTTCCAAAAGTCTTTGATGGTAAAAGATAAAAAAACTGGGAAGAGATATCTCTTCCCATTCTACTTTTTGATCTCCACTTCGCCACATAACAAAGCGATTATGTTATCAATTTCTGCCATAATATCACCGATATTATCGACGAACTTTTTCTAAATCCTTCTTTTTTCTTTATTTGTAAAGAAATATAATTGTACAATAAGATTTATAAAACCTATAAATATAAGTAATGGTGGAATTTCATGCGAATTAAACCACTTCCATTATTGATCGGTATATTATTATTTTTTAGTATTGTTATGATATCAAAATCCGAATATAAAGTAAAGGATATATCTGTAAACATTCAATTTGCTACGTATGTTTATGATGGACAACCGGAGATTTTACCAGAAATACAAATGAGACCATACTACACTGGAATTTGTATTAATACTGATAATATGGTGCGTGAAATTTTTTTTTGTAATCAAAGAACTTACCAAAATCCTGGAATTAAAAATGGATGGCCACAGCATACCAATGGGAATCTAACCCATATTTCAAAGATCATAGTTGAGGATTTAGATACAAATGGAATAAAAGATATCATTGTTGAAGCTGATGACGGGAAGATATATGCTTGGGACTACGTTGGAAATAATCTTCCAGGTTGGCCAGTGGTAAGCAGCTCTTTTATGGGTGGACATGTAAGCCCCTCATCTATTGGTGACATAGACAATGATGGTGATATGGAACTAGTTTCATGTCCTAAAGATTTGGTACAAGAGGAGGGCATCACTAAAATCTCTATCGTTTCAGCTTGGGACCATATGGGTAATATTCTACAAAATTTTCCAGTATTTATTGAATATCCTGAAGGATACAGTCTTTTCTGGTGGCATGGGATGACCAATCCAGTTTTGATAGACTTAGATAATGATAACGATTTAGAAATCATTGTTTGTCTCACGATTTGCGAAAATGATGGAAATGGCTGGATTAGTTATTGGAAATTTTTTGCTTTTCATCACAATGGTTTGAGTGTTGATGGTTGGCCTTTTATAGTTCAGAAAGAGGGAGATGAGACTCCATATGGTGGTGGAACTCCAGCAGCAGCAGATGTTGATAATGATGGAGAGGTTGAAGTTGTAGTTGCAACGAATCTCTTAGGTGATACCGAAGTATGGGGAAAGTTATATCTTTTAAACAAGAATGGAGATGTAGAAGAGGGCAATTGGCCCATTATTACAAATGATCATATTTATTCAGCTCCCGCTTTAGCAGACTTTGATCTTGATGGTGACTATGAGATAGTATTTGGAAGCTCTATGGATGATTCGAGATTTTTTGTTGTCGATCATTTTGGAAACAATCTTCCAGGATGGCCACGCGATGATCTTGACCATCTTAGTTTAGTGTCTGCTCCTGCTATTGGGGATTTGGATGGAGATTTCATTCCCGAAATAATTCAAGCAAATGGAGTTTATTGGAATAACAAAGTGTTTGCCTGGCATATCGACGGTTCTGATGTAAATGGATGGCCAGTAAACTTTGATCCGGGGAATTCAACATGGTGTTCTCCAATAATTGGAGATATTACAGGTGATGACATCCCTGAAATTATTGTAGGGAACTCAGATTCTAAGATTTATGCCTGGCATAATAATGGTTCCAAGGTAAACGGCTGGCCTAAAACGATTGATAGTATTTCTTTTGTAACACCTGCACTATCTGATCTTGAATATGATGGAAATGAAGATCTAATCGTAGCATCTTACTCAGGATATGTTTATGTTTGGAATACTACCAGTTCTTTCAATCCACATACAATGCACTGGCCTCAGTTTCATCATGATGCTCAACACATGGGGGCATATGATGGAAAAGAGGGATTTGATATGCCCCCAGTCGTTCAGATCTCTAAGCCTGAGAGTGCATTCTATCTATTCAATCGGAAGATACTACCGTTTTTCGCGCCATTGATTTTTGGCAGAATAATTATAGAGGCTGATGCAACAGACGATTACAGAATAGATAGGGTGGAATTCTACATTGATAATGCATTACAAGCAAATATCTCCAGCCCACCATACAGTTGGAAGTGGAGTGAACGATCATTCTTCAAACATACGATAATAGTCATTGCCTACGATAATAGTTCGAACAGCGCTACTGATGAAGTCACTGTTTGGAAGTTTTTTTAATTTAATCTGACTTTCAAAAACCTTTTTATCGATGGCACCCCATCACTTGAGAGTTGGTAAATTCCACTCTCCTTAGATAATCGACCAAAAGATTTATTAACCAACTCCAAAACAATGGGGTACCTTATCGATCTTAATTATATCTCCCATAAATACGGGCGGGTAACAAAGTGGCTATGTTACCATTTTTACCAAAAATATCACCGAAAATATTGACGGGATTTTAGACATTCTTTCTAAAATCTTTTTTTCTTTTTCAAAAACACTAAAAAGTTTTGATGGTTTGAAGTGTTATATCTAGTGGGCAACAAATCAGAAGGCTTTATGACCAATCCAGAAGCCCATGTTAATAGAACAGAAGATCCCAAAATGAGATCTTCTGGTGCTGGGTGTAGGCCGTAAGCCTCCTTATTACTCCTGTAAAATATCAAATTTTGGAAAAATTGAAGACGTAAGAACAATGCTGAGTTGTCACTTATCTTTGTAAATGCTGATAAATTCATCTCTGCTAATTTTTGCTTGCCGTAGTATTCCCAATAATGTTCCTGTTTCTAATTCATCATGTAGTGGAACAACACACCCGATTTTTCCTTGTTTCGTCTTTTTAATTAACATTACATGGCTACCTTTTTGACGGCTTTTAATAAAACCAAATTGTACAAGAATTCTAATAAGTTCATGCCCTGATAGTCTTGGAAGTTTTGGCATGGGAGGTTACCTCAAAAAACGAGACAAATGGTTTTGATGTCTTTTTCGTTGGAAACTCTTCTAGATATAATTCTGTTGCTTCCTTTAAATTTTTAATTGCCTCTTCTATGGTTTTTCCTTGTGATATCGTTCCAGTTTCAGGGCATTCAGCAACATAATACTTTTTTTCTTTATGAACAACGACGCTAAAGATATGATTCATGTTAATACAATAGGTTTTTGCGGTATTTAATTTTTCTTATCGAACTTCCAGAAATTTTTTTAAAAAAATACACCTTTATATCGATTTGTTGCAGGGCAACCAAAACAACGATTTTCTAGGCAAAGTCTGTTTATAATAAAAGGTTAAAACTAAATATATTATTTTATATATTACAAGTAATGAAGATCTTGTTTATTGATCCTGAAAAAAAAAACTCTAAAGGGAAAAAATATAACAGGAATCAATTATTTTACTTAATATACTCAAGATACTTTGCATTCAGAAGACCTTTTGCTTTCTCAATATTAGCTGCCCTTACACCTAAGAATTATGAAATTAGTGTGATACAAGGCGGGATAGATGAAATTGATTTTGATAAAAATTATGATTTGGTAGGATTAACAACTACTACTGTTCTTGCAAATATTGCCTATAAAATAGCTGATGAATTCAGAAGTAGAGGAGTTACTGTAGTAATAGGTGGATGGCATGCATCTGCATTACCTGAAGAGGCAAAGCAATATGCTGATAGTGTGGTTATAGGCGAAGCAGATGAAACTTGGCCGCAATTACTTAAAGATTTTGAGAATGGTAAATTAAAACCTTTTTACAGACCTGAATGCCCTGTCAACTTAGAAAAGATACCTCGTGCAAAAAATGTTTATCCAAGGGAGAACACTATTGGTATACATGCTACACGTGGTTGCCCAAATGGCTGTGAATTTTGCTCAATTACAAACATGAAATTTAGAAGATATTACCGTATGAGACCTGTTAAAGATGTAATAGAAGAGATTAGATCTTCAACAAATAAAACATTTTCCTTCCAGGATGCATCTATTACTACTAATCATAAATATACAAAAACATTATTTAAAGAAATGAAACCATTAAATAAAAAATTTTCAACTATGGGAAACATACATGATTTAGAAGATGAGGAATTATTAAAAGCGGCGAGTGAGGCAGGATGTTATACATGGATTATAGGTTTTGAATCAATAAATCAAAAATCTTTAGACAGCATCAACAAAAAAAAGAATAAAGTAAAAGACTTTTCAAAAATTATTAAAAAAATTCAAGACTATGGTATGGCTGTTGAGGGAAGTTTTATTTTTGGTTTTGATTTTGATACAATAGATATTTTTGACGAGACCGATGATTTCATAAGAAAAAATAATTTAAAAATGCCTTATTTAGATGTTCTAACTCCTTTTCCAGGAACACCTATTTTTGAAAGATTTAAAAGAGAGGGGCGTATTTTAAGCAAAGACTGGAGTAAATATGATGGTCATAACTATGTTGTATATCAGCCAAAACTTATGTCACCTGAAATTTTATTATCAAAAACTCAGGAGATTGAAAAAAGATGGCATACAAAACATCGGTCTATTGAACGAATTACAAAAAACATTAGATTTGGTTTTAATAATTTCATTGAGGTAGCTACTATTGAACTTACGTGGCATTTAAATAAAAAAGGCTCCAAATCGCAAAATAAAAAATAATGCTATTGTTTTTTAAAGTAAAATTATTATATATTTTAGTAAATAACTAAACCGATAACTATTTAAACTTTGACAAATATTATTATTATTGGTGATTTATATACCAGATGCAACAATAATTCATTGGGGCCCTTTCCTCAAAAAATTGAGAAAGAAAAAATAAAAAAAATCTAATATTCAAAATTAGAATAAGGACATATGTAACAAAATGTCCTAATTTCCTATAATAAATAATGTTTTTAAAAAAAACTAAAAGAATTAAAATAATACGAATTTCTATAATATATCTAAGTCATATCCACCTATTTTTAAAGTTGGATCACCAAGTAGGATAAACTGCTGTACAGTTCTGGCATTTATGACATCAGGTTTTGGTTCACTAGAATTCGGTTTATAATCTAAAGAAGGTGTATTCCAATCAATTGAAAACTCTTTAAGATAATTTTTGATCACATTAGACCAAATATCTCCAAGCATATTGGTTTTTTTAATATTAAATTCATAAAAGAACCGCGGTATCAAATAGCTCCATGCATCTGCTTTTCCACCTGTTATCGGTTCATATTTTGTATAACCAAGTCCAGTTGATCCAAGTGATGCTATAGAACCCCCTGTAATTCTTTTAGCAATTTTCCCCATCCAACAATCAGGTATACAATCCATCCAATAGTATGAAAGATATGGATGTTTTATAAAATTGACAGGGCTTGTGTCAAAAGCACTATTCCTACATCCACTTGCTATACAGATAGGTAGTTCATATCTGTTTAATAACAAATTCAAATGATATGTTGAAAATTTTGGAATAAATTCTTTGTTATTAGATTTATATGTTGTCCAATAAGCAAGATTTCCATGCCCGGATAAAACTAAAAAACCACAACCCTTATTTATAGATTTTATTATATTTGTTCTATCAAGATTTCCTTTTGAAGTATAAAGCTTGATTTTATTAAAATCCTTCATATAAGCCAATGCTTTTTCAAGGTCCAATTCTCCCCCCATCTCACTACTACATTTAGGATGGGTGTTTCCACCTACTGAAATAATATTTTTAAACCACTCTTTTCCATAGGATTTTTTTTCATAATTGATAATTTTATTTAGTAAAATCTTTAATTCAAGTCGATTTTTACAAGGCAATCTTCCAATACTAACATCAGGTCTTAGATCGATATTTTTATCTTTGGCTGTTTTTCCGTACCATTCTCCATATTTATTGCTGTTATCTGAATTCCATCTACTAAAATTACCATCATTGTCATAGATATCTGCATAATATAAATCTGAAATGTAAGGTGGTTCTTTTACATCTAGATTTAGAGGATAGCAATCAAAATTATGAATATATCTTACAGAAAGTTGCCTATTCCCCCCAATTAACAATACATATTTTATATTCCATTTTTCAATAGAGTTCTTAATAAAATATTTGATTTTTTCTTGTTTATCTCTAGCATTTGACGTAATAAAAATTGAATTGTAAATCTCTGTTAACGTAACTATTTTTGTTTGGATATTAAAAATTTCTTTATGTTGTTTAAATTTCTTTAATATATTTTTGAAATGATTCGGTGTAATTATCAGCAGGTCATAATTATCAGATTTCATATTAAACAAACTCATATTTTTTAATTTAATAGATTTTTAAAATCATCTTGGATTTTAAAAAACCATTGTTTAATTTGAAAAATAGCTATTAGCGAATTTTTTTAACAAGTAATCAATTTTTTCATCAGATCTTTTTTTGTTTTCATTTGAATTAAAAGGGCTATTGGAAAAAGTATAGTCTATTGATTCTGATTTTTCATCATTTTCTAATAATTCTATACATTTCTCATATAAAACTTCATTAAAATTAGGATTATACATTTTATTACAATATTTTAGTTTAAGAAGCTTTCCTTTTTTATGTTTGTCTAAGAATTTGAAAAATTTCAACGATTCTTCATTTTGATTTATTGCAAGATTAGAAAAAGCAAGTATATCAAAGAGATTAATACATTGATAAAAGGGCCCTGTCCTTAAAAAAATTTCAAATGAAAACAAATCTTCTGATATTGCTCCCTCGATGTTGTTTACTAATTTTTTTATCATATCTTTATTATGTATCCAATCGCTATTCTCAAAATAAATATGGAAATCTTTGATACCATAAAGAAAGTTAAATTCCTCTTCAAAATTTTCTAATTCAACAAATTTTCTTATATATGGATTTGCATCAGTAGATATCGGGGGGATTATTACTCTTACTGCTGGAAAATCAATAATTTTATGTTTACAATCAATGACCAAAATATCCCAGTTGTTTCTTAAACAAATCTTTTTAATATGTGATATATCATCAAGAAAATCATTATTTTTAATGCTTTTCAGATCATCAAATGAGATGATTCTTCCATCTTCTAAAAAGGATAAATCTCCACTATAATAGTATTGCCTATAAAAATTTTTAAAGGCTTTTGAGGATTTTCTATATCTCCTTTTTAATGTTTCAGTCCAAAAATCATACAATTCATCTGCTTCTTTCCTATACATCAAATCTTCTTTTGTTTCTTCTTGTAAACGTTCAACTAAACATCTAATAATTGCCTCTTTTAAATCAAGATGAGAGCCAGGGTTAATCATTTTATAATATCTTGCCTTTTTTAAGGGATTATCTGTATTTTTGATATTGTTATTTATAAACAAAACACCTATGACCGGAAGACTATTACAAAGACTGAAATCTTTTATCAGAACATCTATATTTAAAGAATTTAACATTTCTATAAAGTTTAAGATTTCCTCATCATTTATTGTAGAAATATCAATCGTCGGACATTCAACCTTTTCAGATATAATCTTGCAAGCGGCATATCTTTCAAATATTTCACAAGAGCCCTGAAAAATCGCTTCTTCATATGTATTACCCGATGCAAGGCCATTTGATCCGCTAAGTAGTTCAATAAAATGAATAGGTATTTTTGAATAATCATTTTGTATTAATGAATAACTGTCAACTAAAATATCAAAAATTTCATTTTCCCTAAATAAATTAAATTGCTTTAAACTAAAATCATTTTGAAAGAATTGATTGATATTTTTATAGGTGATATCTTTGGAGTTTTTATTTTTTTTATAACCTTTTAAAAATTCTCTATTTATCCATCTCTCAAGTATTTGATAATATTTTTCTATATTTGAATTTAGATTATAGAAAAAGATAAAACCAGAGGATACTCTCTCAGCCATTTCTGCATAGGCACTTGCCTTTGATAGAATTGAGGATACTCCTTTTCCTGTAGTATTAAAACCAAAATCTTCTAAAAACAAGTCTCCGGAGTAAGACGAAAATCCTGAAGATGAGATTTCAATTTCTTCATATCTCAACTCCAGATCAAGTTTTTCAAGTCCTTTTTTAATTTTGTTTATTGTATTTTCTGGATAGTCAGATTTATAATTATTATATACTTTTTTAGATGATTTTAGTTTCATTTTATGTATATCCATTATTTTTGTATTTAATATCTTGGAAGAACATACAATTTAAAATGTTTGTATATGATTTGAAGACGAAAAACCGTCACCTTATTTATATATCTTATGAAATTCTGATTAATTCTTTTAAAGGATTAAAATCATACTTTTAACAAATAATATAGATTTATAAGCCAAAAAATGATTGTAGTAGGTAGGAGAGTTAATGAAAAAACATACAGAATATTGGCAGAGATTAATAATATCAATATCTGATAAAGCACCAAAAAACGTATTTATATTTAAGTTAATCCTCTTTTTATTACGATATAAAAGAGTCAACACTGTTCAAAATTTAATTAAAAGAATTCAATGGTATAGTAAAGATGAAATTGATAAATATCAATTAACTAAATTACAGCAACTTGTAAAGTATTCTTATGAAAATGTCCCATATTATAAGGATTTATTTGATAAATTTAAGATAATACCTAAGGAGATTAAGAATTTTGATGATTTTTATAAAATTCCTTTTTTAACAAGAGAAATTATACGTAAAAATACTAATAATTTAAAATCAAAAAGTGTTCCTGAATTTAGATTTCGACATATGGCAACTAGTGGATCAACTGGAAAGCCATTGGTATTATACGTAGATAAAATAAAGTATCCCATTAATGCATTTGCCTATTATAGGACTATCATAAATAGGGCCGGCTGCAAGATTTTTGATAAATCTGTTAATTTAACAGGGATAATGATTATTCCATCGGCAAATAAAGGTAAATTTTGGAAATATAAAATGTTGAGCAGAAAAATGCACATGTCTTTACTGCATTTAAATAAAGAAAACATCCCCAGATACATAGAAAAAATTAGAAAGTTTAAACCAAAATACATTTTAACTTATCCTTCAGCAATTATTGAAATTGCGAGATATATAAAAGAAAATCAAATAAAACCTATACCTAGTATAAAAGTAGTAATATCAACTGGAGAAACTTTATATGACTGGCAAAAAAAAATTATCGAAGAAAGTTTTCAATGCAGAGTTTTTGAATTTTATGGCCATTCAGAAAGTACTACAATGGCCGTAAGTTGCGAAAAAAATAATTTTCTTCATTTTTTTACAGAATATGGCTTTGTAGAACTAATTGACAAAGATGGGAATCATGTTAAAAAAGATGGTGAAAAAGGAGAAATTGTAACAACTGGTTTTATGCATAATTTGTTCCCATTTATCAGATATAAAACTGGGGATATCGGCATTTTAAGCAATAAAAAATGTTCATGTGGGAGAAATTGCTTAATATTGAAAAAGATACAAGGAAAGTGGCAACAAGAGTATATTTATTCAAAGGACAATGTACAAATTCCTTTTACATCCCTTTATATTAACTTTAAAATATTCAAAAATGTTGAGCAATTTCAATTTTATCAAGAAGAAAAAGGCGTTATAATTTTACGGATCCAAAAAAGGGAAACATACTCAAGCGAGGATACTGAAAATATTAGACAAGAATTATCAAAATTATTAGGAAGCGGTTTTGAGATTAAAATCAACTTTGTGGATGAAGTTCCAAAAACAGCAGCTGGCAAATACAGTTACTTAGTTCAAAAATTATCAAAAAAATAAGTATATCACTTTGTTTTATCATTTTTTTTCTTTACTTTTCATTATGTTTTACAGATATTATTAGATTTCCTTTCTTGTGACCTTTTTCTACATATCTGTGAGATTCAGGAATTTCTTCCAGGAGACATATTCTATCAATGACTGGTTTTAGCCTTCCAGACTCTGCAAGCTCTTTAAGGAAAATAAAATCTTTGATACTTGACCTTGGTAATCCATCATCGATTGATATGTATATTCCATTTGGAGAAAGTGCTTTTTTACACTGTAATTTTATCTTTTTTCTATTTGCCGCAAAATATGGAACAGCATCAAAGATAAGGTCATAGAGATCCCCTCTTTTTGTAAAATCTTCCTTTGTGTAATCTATTACTTTATCAGCACCTAAAGATTTTACTAGCTCTAAATTAGCAGTACTACATATTCCTGTAACATTTGTTCCAAAGTATTTAGCAAGATGTACGGCAGAACTACCAGCCGCTCCTGAAGCTCCATAAATAAGAACTTTTTGTCCTCTTTGAATTTTTCCTTTCTTCAGATAATGTAATGCCAAACCTCCACCATAAGGAATAGCAGCAGCCTCTTCATAAGTTAAATTGGATGGCTTTAATGATATTTTACAATTTTCAGGTACGCATATATACTGGGCATAAGAACCAGATCGAACTCCAAAAACCTGGTCACCTTTCTTGAATCTTTTAACATCTTTACCTACTGATTCAACTATTCCAGCAAAGATATATCCAATTATGGGTTTTCTTGGTTTACTAAAACCTATCATGTACCTTAGTAATATGCCCATTGGTTGCCATATAGGAGGTTTATAACCTCGGACTATGCAATCACTTGATGTTACTGTTGTAGCATATATTTTTACGAGTAATTCATTATTTTTAGGAACAGGTTTTTCTACCTCTTTTAGCTGAAGAACTTCTGGTGGTCCGTACTTCGGGCAAACAATAGCTTTCATATTTAATCCTTTTAATGAAAAACCAAAACATATAATCTTTAATAAAAATGGCGATAAGATAAAATCATTCAATACTTATTGGGATGACTTAATGGGACTAAAATATAATTCTTTAAGAGGATTTATGAAGATGATCCTCTTTAATAATAATATGCTGGGTGTAGGCCGTAAGCCTCTTTATGTCTTTCATTGAAGTGTTTCTATTTGATCGAGTTTTTTGTTTTTTATCATTTCTACTAGTTTGTCTGCACTTTTTTTGACAACATCTGTTATCTCCCCAGACATTGTTTTTGGTTGCAGTCCAATAAAAAATATGTTTTTAACGTATTGTTCAAGATAGCCTATCAAAACAGATATCGGTATTCCATGTGTGCTTATTGTCATTACACCGATTTTTTCTTTTGGAACAATTCGTATTTCACCGGGTTTCAGGTTCATTTCAACGGCATCGATTATTATGAGATTTTTTGGACTATGTTTTTTTACAACACCTGTAAAGTTTTCTGGTACAGTTCTACAGTCTAAGACAACAAAGTCACTTTTTTCTTTAAGCATATCCGCAATATAAGGGCCTACTGCATCATCGCCACCTTCTCTGTTGCCGATACACATGATTAGATAATTCATTAAGAGTGCTTTAACAGTCTAAAATAGATAAACGTTACGTACAAAAAAATTAATTCCCTCGGAGATTAGATTTTTTTCATTATTCCTCTCGCAGCGATAATTCCAGTAGCAGCAGATGCAACTATGCCGCGTGAAAGACCAGCTCCGTCACCTGCGACAAAAAATTTCGGTAGATTTGTTTCTAGATTTTTATCTACAATAAAACGCATTGAATAAAATTTTATTTCAGGGGCATACAAAAGCGTAGAATCCGAGTTAATGCCAGGAATGACCTTATCTAGTTGTTCTAATCCCTCCATTATATTGGTAACAATTCTATGTGGTAAAGCCATAGATATATCCCCGGGTGTTGCATTTTTTAAAGTGGGTTTAACATATGATTTTTGAATTCTACTCGTTGTTGAACGTCTACCGTTTCTTAGGTCTTCTAATCTCTGAATTATTGGCATTTTTCCACCAAGGGTGGTAGCAAGTTTTGCAATTGAAATACCATAGGCTGTAGTATTTTCCACTGGTTTGGTAAGATGTATTTTTGTTAACAAAGCAAAATTTGTGTTTTCTGATTTAATATTGTTGCTTGAATGGCCATTAACTCCAATGTACTCACCGTAATCTTCCATAACAACAAAACCATTTGGGCAAGTACAAAAAGTCCTGACGAAATCATCATGAATTTTTGTATAAATATGAAACTTGGGGTCCCATGCGCGCTCAGTAATATCTTCCATGATAACAGCTGGTACTTCAACTCTTACTCCAATATCAATAGGTGCATGCCTAGTTTTTATATCAAGTTTTTTTGCTTCAGATGATAGCCAGTCAGATCCAGATCTACCTGTTGCTACAAGGAGATATTTTGCTTCAATTTGTTTACCTTCTTCTAATATTAATTTAAAATTATTATTGGTACAGATTTGTTTAACCTCAGCATTCAATAAAAAACTTACACCTTTGTTTTCAAGATAGTTTTTTATTGAGGTAACAACAGAGGGGAGTATATCAGAACCTATATGTCGCTGAGGTATAGGAATAAATTCTATACCATGAGATGCTGCCGTTTTCACCAGATCCAATGAGTCTTTTCCATAGAGTTTTTTTGAGGCACCATGCTCCAAAAAAATATTATCAATTTTTGTGATAAGATTATTTGCCTCATCGCTTGAAACAAATTCTTCAAGGTTTCCACCAACATCTGGCTTCAGATTTAGTTTGCCATCAGAAAGCCCACCAGCACCTCCTAGGCCACAAAGAATATTACATGGTTTGCATTCCCTGCATCTTATAAACTGAGATATAGAAGGACATTTTCTATCGTTAATATCTTTTCCCTTATCTACAATGAGAATCTTCAGCGATGTATTGCTAACTAGTTCATATGCTGCAAAAAGCCCAGCAGGTCCTGCACCAACTATAACTACATCATAAAACAATAGTTTATCCACCTTCGAATTCTACTATCGAATAGATATTTTCTCCCTTTAATTTATCTCTTCCTTTTAGATCAACTAATTCAATAATAAACGCACATTCAACAAGTTCTCCACCAAGTTTTTTAACTAGGTTTCTTGCAGCAGTAGCTGTTCCAGCAGTAGCAATTAAATCATCGACTATGAGTATTCTGTCACCTTTATTTATAGCATCTTTATGAACCTCTATTTTATCTCTACCATACTCCAAGGCATACTCTTCCGATTCAATCTCAGCAGGTAGTTTACCGGGTTTACGTATTGGAACAAAACCACAGCCGAGTAGATAAGCTAGCGGTGCACCAAAAATAAAACCGCGGGATTCTATTCCAATAACCTTATCAATTTTTTTATCAGCGTATCTTTTATAAAGCAAATCAATTGTCTCTTTAAACCCCTGAGGGTCTTTCAGAAGTGTTGTAATATCTCTAAACATGATCCCTTCTTTTGGCCAATGTGGCACAGTACGGATCTTTGATTTTATTGACTCAGTAACGAAATATATCTTTTTTTTATCATCCATGGTTTTCATCCACTATAAATCTAGAGGTTTAAAGATAAAGCAAAAAGCTTTTTTAGTTATTTCTATTCATCCAATTACTATGTCAGTTAAAATTGGTATTATTGGAGGGAGCGGACTATACAACATGGGGATAATAAAAAACGCTGAAGAAATAGACGTCAACACTCCTTTTGGCAAACCATCTGATAAAATAACAATTGGGAAAATCGGTGGGGTAGAAATAGCATTCTTGCCACGTCACGGAAAAGGACATATTTACCCACCACATAAGGTAAACTACCGTGCAAATGTTTTTGCAATGAAAGAATGTGGTGTAGAATACCTTGTTTCTACAGCTGCTGTTGGAAGTCTAAAAAAAGAAATTAAACCATGTGATTTTGTGATCGCTGACCAACTCATTGATAGATCCTTTAAACGTGTAACTACTTTTTTTGAAGATGGAATAGTAGCACACGTTGGATTTGCAGACCCATTCTGTAAACAACTTTCTGATATTGCATACAAAGTAGCAAAAGATGAAAAAGCAGATGTTCACCGTGGAACCTATATATGCATAGAGGGCCCGCAGTTTAGTACACGCGCTGAGGCAAATCTTTATCGTAGTTGGGATGTAGATGTAATAGGTATGACCCTTGCACCTGAAGCAAAACTAGCACGAGAAGCAGAAATGTGTCTATGTGGGATATTAACTGTTACAGACTATGACTGCTGGCACGATGGTGAAGAAGATGTTAGTGTTAGTAATGTCGTTGAGAACTTAAAAAAGAATGATAAAAACATGGCTAATATAATAAAAAATCTAATCCCAAAAATCAAATACAAAAGAACTTGTGGATGTCATAACGCACTAGAGTATGCTGTGATAACCAGCCCTGATATTATAAAAAAAAATGGTAATCCGCAGGTCAATAAAGTTTTATTAAAGAGATTTATTTAATCTTTTTTCTTTTTATTTCTTACAGATAGTACGAATAATAATAGCCATATTGTCCCTGAGAAAAGTTCAGCTCCAAATGAAATCCACATCTCAAGAGTAAAAAATGTTATTCCAAGGATATATAATCCAATTGTTGTAAGACCCGCTGTATAAATATTGAGAATTGTTTTACCATGCCACACGTCTTTTAACTGAGGTATAAGTATGAAACCGAATAATACGCTAACAATTGCTATTACATAGTCTTGCCACATGCATCCACCAGGAACCATAGAATATAAATAAAACTTATGCATCGCATAAGAAAGGAAAATGACTGGAAAAATACGGCTTGCACAGGGTGCCGGCGGAGAATTAATGGATAATTTCATCAAAGATAAAATTTTGAAATATTTTCATATTAGTAAATCTGCAGAGGTTCCTCTTTCTATGTTGGATGATGCCTCTGTAATTGATGATATCGTGTTTTCAACTGATTCTCATACTGTTAGGCCGATTATTTATCCTGGAGGAGATCTTGGTAAACTGTCAGTTGCAGGAACAATTAATGATGTCTCTGTTATGGGTGCTAAACCTATTGCTATCTCTGCTGGTTTTATCATTGAAGAAGGACTATCTATTGAGGTTTTTGAGCATATTGTAAAAAGCATGGGCACTTGTGCAAAAAATGCAGGTGTTCCAATTATTACTGGTGATACAAAGGTCGTTGAAAAAGGCGCAATTCAGGAGTTCATGATTAATACTAGTGGTATTGGAAAACGAACAAAGATTCTTGATGAAAATATTGTTGAAGTAAAAAGATACCGTGGTTTTGATAGCCGTTGGCTTGTTGACTCAAACTTAAAACCTGGTGATAAGATCATTTTGTCTGGTAACATCGGTGAACATGGTATTGCTCTGATGTCTTATCGTGAGGGTTATGGTTTTGAAACTGAAATCAAATCCGATGTGGCACCAATAAATGGACTTATGGAAAAAATGTTGTCAGTTGGTGGTGTTGTCTGTGCAAAAGATCCAACCCGCGGTGGACTATCAAACACAATTAATGAATTTAGTGAGAAATCAAAAATTGGAATATTACTTGATGAAGATGCTATTCCAATTCCAACTGGTGTAAGAGCTGCTTGTGATATGCTAGGAATTGATCCACTTGAAATTGGAAATGAAGGAAAAGTTGTAATTGGTGTTGTAAAAGAAAAAGCAGAAGAAATACTTTCTGCAATCAAAAAACACCCGTTGGGTAAAAATGCAGCAATAATTGGTGAGGCAACAAACGATGTAAATGGCGTTGTTCTTGAGACAACAGTAGGCGGAAAACGTAATCTTCACAAACCAATTGGTGACCCTGTGCCAAGAATCTGTTAATGCCTTGCCTTTTTTAAATATCCACAAATTTTTAAATAGCATATAGGATTACCAGAAACAGAATAATATAATGCTTTAAGACTCTCTCGGAGGCAATAATTTTATGGCTAAAGGACTTCCAAAATCATTTAAAAAAGCACTATGGGTGTATCATTGTAACAGCGGTTCATGTAATGGTTGTGATATAGAAATTATTGCGGCACTTTGTCCACGTTATGATGTTGAACGTTTTGGTATTAAGCTGGTTGGTTCACCACGTCATGCAGATGTACTGCTTATCACTGGTCCTGTTACGCGTCAGATGGAAAAAAGGGTGAAACGGATCTATGATCAAATGCCTGATCCAAAAGCCGTTATCTGTGTTGGTAACTGTGGTAACACTGGTGATGTTTTTTATGAGTCGTATAATCTCGTTGGACCTGTTAATAATGTCATTCCTGTTGATGTTCATGCAATTGGTTGCCCGCCACGACCTGAGGCAATAATCAACGCGGTTGCAAAGGCATGGGTTAAACTTGAAACATTGGAGGCAAAAAAATGACCAATACTAAAAAAGAACAACTTGATGCCAAAGGACTTGTTAAATATTTCAAAGATGAATTTAAAACCAAGATTTTGAAAGCAGAGATAAGAACACGAACTGCCGGTTCTAAGAAAAACGAGTTTGTTGAGATTTGGATGAAAATTGATAAAAGTATTTTTAAAAAAATGATGAAGCACTTGTGTGATTATCAATTTCCTCATCTTGCTGTTGTCTCTGGTAATGATCTTGGTAAGAACATCGAACTCATTTATCATTTCTCAGTAAATTTTGGAGAGCGATTTAAGGAAATCTCTTTAAATATCGCTGTTGATGTTCCAAAAACCAAATGTGAAATTGAAACAATATGTGATCTTATCCCAGGGGCACTTATTACAGAGCGTGAGAAACAAGAAATGCTTGGTGTAAAAATCATAGGCATTCCTGATGATAGACGATTGTTTTTACCTAAAGATTTCCCAGAAGATGTTTACCCATGGAGAAAAGACAAACAACCAGGTCTTGAAAAACTCATTCGTAATCTTCATGAAGGGGTGAAAAAATGACCAAAAAAGAAGAGACCACGAAAACTACGTATCAACTTCCAATTGGTCCTATTCATCCAGCGTTGAAGGAACCGGTGATGTTTGAGTTTGAAATTGATGGTGAACGAATTGTTGATGCGGATGTGATTCTTGGCGATATTCATCGTGCAATAGAGTGGGCAGGTATGCGAAGAAACCCTATTCAGATTATTTATCTAGCTGAAAGAATTTGTGGAATCTGTTCAATTTCTCATCCAATAGCTTTTATCCGTGCTGTGGAAAACGCTTGTGATATTGGCTCTCCTGAAAGAGCAGAGTATCTTAGAGTTATTCAGGCTGAACTTGAAAGAATTTGTTCACATATGCTCTGGGCGGGTGTAGCAGCACACGAAATCGGGTTTGACTCAGTACTTTTTTTAACCTGGCAGATGCGTGAAAAAGCACTGGATCTCACTGAGTATTTAACAGGGAATCGTATCACCAAAGGAGTTATGACTATTGGTGGTATAAGAAGGGATATAACTAAAGATCAAATCCCTAAAATCAATGAAACCTTAAATTATTTCAAGGATAATTTTGAAAAACTCCGTCATGTATTTTTAGATGATAAAACATTCCAGTTGAGAAGCCAAGGAGTTGGAATATTAACTAAGGAGGATGCATTAAAACTATGTGCAGTGGGTCCAACAACTCGCGCGTCTGGAATTAAAAAAGATGTCCGTGTTGATCAGCCTTATTTTGCTTATGGTGATCTTGATATAGATTACATAACCCCTGATATATTAACTGGTGAGGTTAATGGTGATGTATATGATAGAATTATTGTAAGACTTTTAGAAGTTAAACAATCTATAGGTTTAATTGAACAATGTATTGATAAAATGCCAGAGGGAGATTTAGTCTCTGAACCTAAAATTCCTAAGTTACTTGCACAAATTAAGAAAACAAAAGCTGAGGGTATAGGTAGACATGAAGCACCTCGTGGCGAATGTGTACATTATGTTAAATTCAACGGTGACAGCGAACATCCATATACTTGGAAGGTTAGAGCCAGTACTTATGCTAATATTCTTCCATGGATTCCAATGCTTAAAGGTGAACAAATCGCCGACATTCCAATAGTTGCAGCAAGTACAGATCCATGTATGAGTTGTACCAATCGTGTTGCAATAGTTGACAATGACAATCATAAAAAATATGAGTTGGATAAAGAACAACTTCATCAGTTGAGTGTTGAAAAAACAAGGAGGCTTATGAGATGAGATTCTCAATGATTTTACCTGTTTTCAAACAAATGTTTAAAAAACCATGGACAAATAAGTTCCCCGCAAAATATCAACCATCATCAACTACTAAGTTTCTAACAGATGTAGAAGCAGGAAAAGCAAAACTTATCCTGCCAATAGAAACACCTGAAGGCTTCCGTGGAAAAATAACCTATGACAAAGAGGCCTGTATTGGATGTAACCTATGCATAAAGGTATGTCCATGTGGTGCTATTGAGGCTAAACCTAAAGAAAAGAAAATCAAAATCTATCTATCACGTTGTTGTTTCTGCAGTCAATGTAATGATATCTGTCCAAAGGATTGCCTGAAAATGAGTAATGAGTTTTTACTAGCAGATACTGATCCCTATTCTAAGGATTTAATCGTTGAATAAAAAAATAATTTTGTTTATAGTTGGTCATCATGGGAAAAAATCGCGATCTTATACAAATCCTAGCAATTGTAATGATTGGTATGTTCATACCTTTTCTTAGCGCAATAGCAATAAGTTATGGTTTTAATCTATGGAAAATAGGTTCAACATTTGGATATTTCCTCCTTATATTTGGAATTGAACTAGGTTTAGTTTATCTATATTTCACAATAACAAACCGTATGGCAAATAAAAAGATGGGTGAATATAAACCAAAATAAAACCATGGTTGTTCAATCATTATCTTTTTTGTATAATTTAGACGCCTTTTCAGATGATGTTACAATTCCTCTAGGGAAATATAGCATTCATCTTATTCTTTCATATATAGTATGCCTTTTAAAATTATTTTTTTGAATAGCGATACTCTATGTTACAACTACCCTCAATACTAACCATACAAGGGCCAACTGGGCTACCTGGTTTACACTGTTTTCCAAAAAGCGGGCAATCCTTTGGATATAACAAACCTCGTAAAAGTTCTCCACATTTGCAACCCTTTGGTTCTACAAATTCTTTATCTTTGAGTTCTGCTAATTCATTTTCATATTTTTTTCTCGCATCATATTTTTCAAACTTTTCTCTTAACATCAACCCTGATTGTGGTATAACAGAAAACCCTCTCCATTTCATGTCAACGGATTCAAAGACTTCATCAATTGCTTCTTTGGCCTTAGTGTTGCCATTTTTGTGTACTGCACGAGCATATTCATTTTGAACATGTGCATTTCCTTGTTTAATCTGTTTTACTAGCATCCAAATACTCATCAGTAGATCAAGTGGTTCAAAACCTGTGATTACTTGAGGTACATCATAGTCTTTTGAGATGAACTCATATGGTTTTGTCCCAATTATTGTGGAAACATGTCCTGGTTCTATGAGACCATTTAGTTTTACTTCTCCCATGTCAAGGATTGCTTTTAATGCGTTTGGTACTGTTCGATGACAACAGAGAATTGAAAAGTTACTAGGTGGGTTTTTTAATAAAACCGATGCAGTTGTGGGTGTAGTTGTTTCAAATCCTACTGCCATGAAGACAACATCTTTATCTTTGTTTTCTTTAGCGATTTTTACAGCGTCTTCTATCCCATAAATTGTTCTAACATCATATCCTTCTGTTCGTATATTTTGAAGTGATTGAGTTTCACCTGGGACTCTTATCATATCTCCAAAAGTTGCAACGGTTTTACCCTTTTTTGCAAGCATGAGCATTTCTTCTATTTCACGTGGTGTTGTTACACATACTGGGCATCCCGGTCCTTGTATTATCTCGATGCCACAATCTTTTAGTAATGCATCCAAACCATGTTTGACCAATGTATCTTGGTGTGTGCCACATACATGCATAAACTTCAGGTTTACATTCATTTTTTTAATCTTTGAGATAACCTGCTTTGCAATTTGTTTATCGCGCAGTGAAAACACTACTCATCCTCCATTGATAACATTTCTCTAAAAAGACTAAGTGTTTCTAATGCATCCTTCTCGTTGAGTACTTCTATTGCAAAACCTGCATGAACAAGTACATAGTTGCCAATTTTTACATCAACTAGTGTAACATTGACTTTACGTTTTGTACCATCGCCATAATCAACAATGGCATGTTCTTTGTTCTTGTCGATTTCTATTATTTTACCGGGTATTGCTAGACACACAATTTCAGGAGTATAAAGTGGTTAATTATAAAATTATGCTATAAAATTAATAGATAAGCCTATAAATACATGTGACCATATGAAAAACAGTTAAAACTATAAATATAATTATGTATAGGCCCTAAGTCACTGAGGTTGGATAGTCCATGAAGGAATTGGAAAAAATCGGATCAGTATGCCCTGCTTGTTATCAGGAGGGTAAGATCAAAAAAATACCTGCTAAAATCGTTGAGGAAAACAAAAAAGTATACATAGTCAAGAAATGCCCTAAGCACGGGTCTTTCAAAGATATTTATTTCAGCGATGTAGATGTCTATAAAAAATGGATGAGATCTCAAGTAACCGGAGAAACTTCTCCTGATGTTAAAACAAAAGTATTTGATGAACCAGCACTCTATAATGAGCATAAATCACAGAGTGTTCTCACAAATCTACTTATCACGAACCGATGTAACCTTCGATGCAGTTATTGTTTCATGAATGCCGGTGCATCTGGTGTAGTCTATGAACCAACCATGGATCAACTCCGGGAACTAATGTTGCAGGCGAGAAATGAACGGCCTATGGGTTCCAAAGCAATACAGATTACTGGTGGAGAACCTACGATACGTGAAGACCTCTTTGATATTGTAAGAATGGCTAAAGAAGTTGGTTTTTCGCATGTACAAGTAAATACTAATGGTTTGAAACTCGCTGAAAGTGTTGAATATTGCCGCCGCCTCAAAGAAGAAAGAGTTAACACAATTTACATGAGCTTTGATGGTGTAACAGAGAAGAGTAACCCCTGGTTAAAGCAATGTAAGCAGGCTATAGAAAACCTCAGAGAAGTAAATTTGAAATGTATCTTAGTCCCCGTCCTAATTAATGGCAAAAACCTTCATGAAGCAGGTAAAATAGTTAGATTTGCACTTGATAACATGGATATTGTTCGCGGTATTAATTTCCAGCCGATATCTTTCTGTGGCCGTGTTACAAAAATAAAAGATGAAAAACGGGATCAACAACGGGTTGACTATGTAATGATGATGGATGATATAGAGAAAGAATTTAATGGAGAAATATCACGTGATGATTTCTATCCTGTACCATTTGTATTTCCAGTTTCCAGACTTATTGAACTTTTAAAAGGAAAAACCCAGGTAGAGTTTACTGCTCACCCTGGTTGTGGTGGTGCAACCTATATTTTCTATGAAGATGGAAAACCTGTACCTGTTACACGATTCATTAATGTTGAAGATCTACTGAAATTTATTGATAAACAAAGTAGAATAAAAGGCCCTCTTAAAAAAATCCGTGTAGCCTCGGCATTCCTTAAACACATCGATAACTTTGTTGACTATGATAAAGCACCAAAGGGCTTTGATCTAAAAAAAATCCTTAAAGATGCAGCAATTGGTGGTAGTTACGATTCACTTCGTGGGTTTCATTATAAAAGCCTGTTTGTTGGAAGTATGTGGTTCCAAGATGTTTTTAATCTAAATATTGATCGTCTGCAACGTTGCTGTATTCATTATACAACACTTGAGGGAATCGTTCCATTCTGTTCATATAATGGTCTTGGTATTGGTGATAAAATCCGCAAGAAACATTCAATACCAATAAAAGAATGGGAAGAAAAAACTGGTAGAAAAATGAAAGATGATCTGCGAACAGATGTACCATTAACATAATTTTTTCTTAACAAGTTAATACTCTTACTTATTTTGCTTTATTAGTAAAACATTAAAAAGACAGATTAAACTTTGCATAATTAAAACATATTACACTAAAAACAGATCTGTACTAAGATATCTATCTCCCCTATCTGGAAATATTGTAACAATTACTCCTTTTTCTATTTTTTTCGCAGTCTCAGCGGCTGCAAGCATAGCAGCACCACTACTCATACCTGCAAATATGCCTTCTTTTGCTGCAAGTTGCCTGGTCATCTCAAAAGCATCCTCCGTTTCAACCATGATTTCATCATCGATTTTTGATGGATCATATATCGAGGGAATTATCGCCTCTT
>DAOWIZ010000078.1 GCA_030640585.1 Thermoplasmata archaeon | reverse complement strand
CTTGGAGCAAGCTGGTGTGAAACACTTGATACAAAAGGTACTGATGGTTCCAACATCCATTTAGGTGGACCAGAAACAATAACTGGTTATTTTGGAGGCAGAGGTCAACCAAATAATCATCCAATAAAATGGGTGGACGAGTTTCTTTATTATTACACGAATTATGGTGTGAAACAAGTTCTTAACATTAACCCGGGGACTATACTCTTAGCTTACATGATGCATAAGATAGGAATAGATATTGAGTTCAAAATCTCTGTTTATATGGGAAATGATAACCCGTATGCTGTGTTTTGGACGCTCATGGCTGCACGATTATTTTCAAGAGAAGATGGATCTACTTCGCTTATTGGGTTCAACTTCTCCAACTCAGTAAATAATACTACGATAGAGTTCAGTGGTGACATAAGAAAATCTCTTGGTTTAGAAGATTTCGTCCGATTTGAACATCATATCTTTGAGACTTGGAAGAGCATTGTAATTCAGCCATATGATCGAAGAGATGAACTTTTAGAGATTGCTTCAACGGTAAAAAACATCAGTGCCAAACATGAAGGTGGAGAAATTTCAGTAGAGCAGAAAAGAAAACACCCTTCAGATATCGCTGAATATTTTTTACCTAAGGCAGATATAAACAAAAATGGACTTATGCCCTCTCTAACTCAAAATTATATGGATAAGCATGAGACTATAAACAATACTGCTCGTGCTCTTACTGAAAAGGGACTTACGTTTATTGCTGCACCCAAACTGCATCACCGGGAGGCATAAATCATGCAGTTTAAACTCGCGTTTATTGGTTTTGGTGTTGTAGGTCAGGGTCTTACTGAGATACTTTTGGAAAAAAAAGATATGCTCGCAGAAAAATACAATTTCCATTGGACAGTTGTGGCTGTTTCTGATATCATGAAAGGATCTGTTTATGACAAAAACGGTCTTGACATGAAAAAAATACTCAGTCTTGTAAAAGAGGGTAAAAAACTAGAGGAGTACCCAACTGGTATTAAAGGTATGAATAGTCTGGCTACCATTAAGGAAACTAATGCTGATACAATTATAGAAGTCACTTTTACTGATGTTAAAACAGGTGAACCAGCTCTTACACATATAAAAGTAGCACTTTCCGCTGGGAAAAATGTTGTATCTACCAATAAGGGTCCTGTGGTAAAACAATCTGTGGAACTTTTGAAGTTGGCAGAAGAAAACAATGCACATTATGGTTTTGAAGGCGTAGTAATGGCTGGTACTCCTGTGCTGAATCTTGCCAAATATACACTGGCAGGAAACAAAATCACTGGTTTCAAGGGTATACTAAATGGGACGACTAACTATATTCTCACAAGGATGGAAGATGGTATGTCCTATGATGATGCATTACAAAAAGCACAGGAACTAGGTTATGCAGAAGCTGATCCAACAGGCGATGTAGAAGGTCTGGATGCTCTTGGTAAAGTGGTTATTTTATCAAATGTAGTCCTTGGAAAAAACCTGGGCTGGAAGGATGTAGAGCGAAAAGGAATAACAGAGATCACCATAGACGATGTTAAAAAAGCAAAAGCAGAGGGGAAACGATGGAAACTCATAGGTAGCGCAGAGGTTCAACCAGATGGTTCAGTTAAAGCAAAGGTTTGGCCAGAGAAACTACCTCTAAGTGATCCATTGGCTGGTGTCTGTGAGGCTATAAATGCATTAACTTTTAATACTGATGAACTAGGCCCAGTTACTATTGTTGGACCTGGTGCTGGCCGGCGTGAAACCGGTTTTTCACTCCTTGTTGATCTTCTAAATATAAACCAAGAGATGAGTGGTTAAATGAGTGGTGGGTATACTGGAAAAATACTAGTTGTTGATTTAAAAAATCAAACAACAAATGTTGAAAAAACAAACATGGATGATGCCAGAGATTTCATCGGAGCAAAAGGACTAGGTGCCAAGATTTTATTTGACCGGCTTTCAAAAGGAACAGATCCATTATCGCCTGAAAACATCCTAATGTTTACAACAGGTCCTCTTACTGGTACTAGGACACAGACATCCGGTCGAGGAACCGTAGTTACTAAATCTCCTCAAACAGGTGTCTTTCTAGATTCTCATTTTGGTGGGATATTTGCTGCAGAAATGAAGAAAGCAGGCTGGGATATTATAATGCTCAATGGGCGATCAGATACACCGGTTTACCTTGTGATAAATGATGACAACGTTGAGTTCAAAGATGCCTCTGAGATATGGGGAAAAGAATGCCTCAAAACACATAACTGGCTTCAACAAACCGAGGGAAAAGTAAAGACTGCTGTTATCGGGCCTGCTGGCGAAAATCTAGTGAAATTCTCAGCTATAACCATGGATGGACATCGTCATGCAGGACGTGGTGGACCTGGAGCTGTTATGGGCTCCAAAAACCTCAAAGCTATTGCTATTCGTGGTAGTACTAAGGTACCATTACATGACATGGATGGATTTCATAAAAAAACAAAAGAGGTTCTAAGAAAGATCCAGGAAAATGATTTTGTACCGATACGAAGAAAATATGGTACTCCTTATTGGGTTAAACCTGTTAATGATGAAGGTTTCATACCAACTAGAAACTATCAAGAAGGATATTTTGAACATGGTGACATGCTCAGCGCTGAAACAATGCAGGAAAAAATCGTAGATAAATCAGGTGCATGTTTTAACTGTGTAATCGCATGTTGGAATAAATCCTCTATTAAAACAGGGCCACACAAAGGGGTCTCATTGGTAGGACCTGAGTATGAGACCTTTGCACTTATGGGTTCTAATCTAGGTGTTGACAGTGTTGAAGATGTGGCATATCTCAATGAAAGATGCAACGAACTGGGTATGGATACTATTTCACTCGGTGGAGTGCTAGGTTTTGCAATTGAAGCATATGAAAAAAAGGCTATTGCCAAAAGTGATCTTGGTGGTAACGATATCGGATGGGGAAAAACTGAGGAACTAGCAGAACTCATAGATGATATTGCTCATCGGAAAGGAAAAGCTGGTGATGTATTAGCTGAGGGGGTACAAATTGCTGCAAAAACACTTGGAAAAAATTCCAAAGAGTATGCTGTTCATGTTAAAGGATTGGAGATACCTGGTTATGACCCCCGTGGAACATTTGGCATGGGACTTGCTTATGCAACATCAGATAGAGGTGGATGTCATCAACGTGCGTGGACTGTAAAAGCTGAACTTAATGATCCAGAACTTGAAAGATTCTCTTTTGAAAAGAAGGCGAAAATTGTGAGGGATGTTCAAGATGAACGGGCAGCGTTTTTTTCACTGGTGCTTTGTGATTTTGCTCCTATTTCTGAGGAGGACTGTGTGGACATGTGGAATCTAGCCGCTGGTTTTGATCATACTGTTGAGAGTTATTTACTTGCAGGTGAACGTATATGGAATCTCATCAGGTTGTTCAACCTTCGCGAAGGACTAGATCCATCTGATGATAATTTACCAGATAGGTTTTTTAAAGACTCGTTTACAAAAGGACCGGCTAAAGGAATTGTTTTATCTGAAGATAAGTTTCAGCAGAGCCTGCAAGAGTATTATACTCTTCGCGGATGGAATAAAAAAGGTATACCTACTGTAGAGAAACTTAAAAAACTTGGTCTGGTTAAATATGCAAAAGCCGCTGGGTTAAATATTTAGGTTTAAAAAGGGTGATGATAGATATGGTACAGTTGAGTAAAGGAGCAAATGGGATATATGGGGAAGCAGCATTTGAGGTGCTTGCAAAAGCCCAGGAACTGGAAAGACAGGGTAAAAATATTCTCCATTTTGAAATCGGTGAACCCGATATGGAGACTCCTGAAAACATTGCAAAGGCAGGTATCCAAGCAATACAGGATAAAAAAACACATTATGTTCCATCAATTGGACTATTGGAACTTAGAAAAGCAGTCCAAGATGAAGTGGAAAAAACCCGGGGTTACCGACCTGACCTGGAGCAAATAATAATTACTCCTGGTTTGAAACCAGGGATATTTTTTTCAATGCTTGCAACAGTTAACCCTGGTGACGAGGTCATATATCAGGATCCGGGTTATCCAACATATGGGTCGGTTTCATCGTTTCTTGGTGCAAAAGGAGTACTAGTTCCTCTCTTGGAAGAAAATGAGTTCCGTATGAACCCTGATGATATTAAAGAAAGAATAACTAAGAAGACAAAACTCATAATAGTTAACTCTCCTCAAAACCCAACAGGGTCTATGATGACCAAATCAGAGATGGATGGCATTGCAGAACTAGCAGAGGATCATGACATATTTGTAGTCTCTGATGAGATATATTCAAAGATGACATATGACACAGATCATTATACTCCAACATCTCGAGATGAGGCAAAGGAAAGAACAATACTTTTAGATGGTTTTTCTAAATATTATGCTATGACTGGTTGGCGACTGGGATACATGGTAGCACCAAAAAATATGGCTGAGCGGCTTCAGGATTTCCTTGTCAGCGCTGTATCTTGTACTGCAGCATTTACACAATGGGCAGGTGTAGAGGCACTTACTGGTGATCAAAGTTTTATACCTAAGATGATGGCGAGATTCAAAGAAAAAAGAGATAGAATTATTGAAGGGTTGAACACTATACCAGGTTTTAGCTGCCAGGCACCCAAAGGTGCATTCTATGCTTTTCCAAATATAAAAGAAACCGGTATGACCTCTCAGGAATGTGCCGATCATCTACTCTATAATGCTGGTGTAGCTGTTCTCCCTGGTACCGCGTTTGGTCCATATGGTGAAGGATACCTCAGGTTTTCATATGCAACAACTCTGGAAAACATTGCTGAAGCAATTGTAAGAATTAAAGACTCTTTTGAATAGAGATGTTTACAACTAATACAAACAACCAAAACTAAAATAAGTTATTTTTCTTAGGAAAGTTATCCTAGAAACTATATGTACAAATGAATCTACTTTATAAGGCAATGTACTTATAGACAAAAATAGCATTTGCTCATTTGTCTTGAATATTTTCGTTTTGAATTCAAAATCCGTTCTATACTCTCTAAAAAAGTACTAAGGTCAAAAGGTTTTTTTATGAAATCAATGCCATAGCTCTTATACATGTCTGTTGCAGTTTGATTTGTCCTAGCTGTAAGAAAAATCAGTGGTATATGTTTCCACTTAGGATTTTCTTCAAGTTTTCTTCGGATATCCCAACCACTCATAATCGGCATCATGATGTCAAGTATTATTAGAGTGGGGTTCTTCCCCTCATCTAACGATTTTAAGCAATCCATGCCATTATCAAATGAATATACTTTATAACCGTTCGACTCTAATATCTGTTTTAATGAATATAGAATATCTGGATCGTCATCTACTATCATGACTCTTTTTTTGTTTGCCAAAGTTATCCTCCTATCTCTTCAGATGTCTCAAGTTGATATAGTTATACTCTGTTAAAATAGATATATAAACCTTTGGTGTAATTATGTCATTTTACAGATAGGAAAAATTGACAAAATATATACAAATTGCAACATCTATTAACGAAATAGTTATCTAACCATATCTCTCAACAAGATCGGCAATATCAGTTGGAAACTTTGCAAGTTTTACATCTGCTTTTTCAAAAGCTTTAATTTTTGATGCAGCAGTGCCTTTACCTCGAGCAATTATTGCACCAGCATGACCCATACGCTTACCGGGGGGAGCAGTTCGGCCAGCAATGAATGCAAACACCGGTTTACTGATATGTTCAATGATGTGTTCTGCAGCATCTTCTTCAGCAGTCCCACCAATTTCGCCAACTAAAACAACAGCCTTTGTATCTTTATCTGCTTCAAAAGCATCAAGGGCATCAATAAACGTTGTACCAATAATTGGATCTCCGCCAAGACCAACACAAGTACTCTGACCAATGCCTCTTTCTTTTAGAGAATTTACAATTTCATAAGTAAGAGTACCAGAACGACTTGCAACACCAACGTCTCCCTCCAAAAAAATACTACCCGGGAGAATTCCAACCTTTGCTTTACCTGGGCTTGCAATACCTGGACAATTTGGACCAATCAACACAGCATCCTTGTATTTTGCATAATGAACAAACTCCATTGCATCATGAAACGGAATATTTTCAGTAATTGTTACAACT
>DAOWIZ010000046.1 GCA_030640585.1 Thermoplasmata archaeon | reverse complement strand
CCAACTAAAACAAAAAATCAAAGATCCAAACATTGTAATAGATGAAGCATTCACAGGTGGTATGAACCTACTAGATCTAATCCTAGGATATGACAAAACAATAATAATTGACGCGGTCAAGATAGACGATGGTGAAGAGGGAGAGGTGAAAAGAATCCCTCTAAGCAATTTCTCCACAATGCATTCATGCAACCCTCATGATGTGTCACTAACCGAAGCTATTCAAATGGCAGAGAAACTTGGGGAGACAAGGATTCCCAAAGAAATCATCATCATAGGAATAACGATGAAAAAACTGCCATGTGAATTTGGAGAAAAACTTAGTGAAAAAATAGCTATGGCAGTTCCAAAAGCCGTAGAAATGACGCTTAATGAAATAAAAAAAGATAATTGAAATCTCAAGTTGAGGTGAAAGAAAAGATGGCAAAAGAATTTGAACCAAACATTATCGGGTTTTTATGCAACTGGTGTTCTTATGCTGGCGCTGATCTAGCGGGAACAAGCAGGATAAAATATCCGCCAAATATTAAATCAATACGTGTGATGTGTTCAGGGCGAGTTGACACAGTGTTTGTACTCGAGGCTTTGAAAAAGGGTGCTGACGGGGTACTCATTGCTGGTTGTCATCCAGGTGACTGCCACTATCAATCTGGGAATTACAAAACAAACAGACGTATCAAACTTTTGAAAAAATTCCTAGGAGAAATGGGAGTAGAGCCAAACCGCGTACGGTTTGAGTATATCTCTGCATCAGAAGGGGGAAAATTTGCCCAAGTTGTCACAGAATTTGTCGATGAGTTAAAAAAATTAGGTCCAAATCCAATTAAGGTAGAAGCATGAAAATAGATGTCAAAAAACTAAAAGAAATAGTTGGAGAAGAGAACGTTCGTGATAACATCGCAGATCTCTATGTGTATTCTTCTGATGCATCGGTGCATAGTAGCAAACCAGATGCTATAGTGCGACCTAGTAGTATAAAAGAAGTCCAAGAAATCCTGCGTTATGCAAACAAAAACAAAATACCTGTGATACCCCGTGGTGCTGGCTCTGGTATGTCCGGACAAACAGTACCATTGAGCGGCGGTATTATTCTTGATATGAAACGCATGGATAAAATCATTGAAATCCGACCTGAAGATGTAATCTGCAAAGTAGAACCAGGTGTTATCAACGATGAGCTAAACAGAGTATTGCAGCCTTATGGTTTTTTCTTCCCTCCAACACCATCATCTGGTAGGATATGTACTATTGGTGGTATGATTGGTACAAATGCATCTGGAGTGCGTTCTGTGAAATATGGTGCCACTCGTGATGCAGTTATTGGTATGAAGGTAGTCCTTGCAAATGGCGACCTTGTTACTTTTGGTTCAAATACAAAAGTTGATTCATCTGGTTATCAACTTGCAAAACTCATGGTGGGATCAGAGGGAACACTTGGTATTGTTGTTGAGGCAACACTTCTGATTTCACCCTTGCCTAAATATCGTTCTATGGGTGTTGCAAACTTTTCAGCCCTAGAAGATGCGGGGAGGATGATATCAGAAACCATTGCCGCAGGTATCACGCCATCAATGCTGGAGTTGATGGATAACGTTGCAATAACAGCTGTGAACAACGCACAAAATTTAGGCCTGCCAGATGTAGATGCAATTGTCATCTTTGAATGCAATGGCATGTTAAAAGAGGCAGTAGAATATGATATGGGGCGCGTAAAAAAAGTCTGTAAGAAAAACAATGGAACAGGAATTCGAGTTAGTAATGATCCTGATGAAATGACACGTATATATGAAGGACGAAAGAAATTATTCCCATCACTCTCAAAGTATAGGGAAGGACTCTTTACAACAGCACTAGCAGATGATATGGCAGTCCCAATGTCAAAAATTGCTGATACTGTGCATGAAATTCATGTAATTGCGAAACGAAATAACGTAGTTATGAGTGCATATGGCCATTGTGGTGCAGGTTTAATTCATACAAAAATACTTATGGATACAAACAAAAAATCACAATGGGAAGATGCTAAACATGCGGTTAAAGAGGTATATGACTATGTGCACAAGGTTGGAGGGACAACCAGCGGAGAGCATGGCATTGGTTTTTCAAAAGGACCTGCTTTTAAACAAGAAAAAAAAGATTCACTAGAAATGATGAAAGCGATAAAAAAGGCACTAGACCCAAATAACATACTAAACCCCCACAAACTAATGGATTCACCCGATGACTGGCTAACGGCAACACCACTACGATACCAAGTAACCAAATAATAGTTTGAAAAACAAAAAAGTAATTTAACAATTCAAATGAGGTAATGAATTTGGCAACAAAAGCAATTAATAACAGTAAACATTTAAAAAAATATGAAAAAGAAATGAATATGTGCATACGCTGTGCATATTGCTTTGAAGAATGTCCAGTTATTAAAGAAACACAATGGGATACTGATGGTGCACGTGGAAAAATAATTATGAGCTATGGCCTTTTAACAGGAGAATTAGAGCCAAGTCAATACATTGCCGATAAACTATTTAGATGTACTTTTTGTAGAGATTGCTTAGATAAGTGCCCATCCAATATAAACATACTAGAAATAATATCATCAGCAAGAGCAGATCTAGTCAAAGCAGGCTATGCATCAGATACACATAAGCATGTGATAA
The DNA here is from genome assembly GCA_030640585.1 of Thermoplasmata archaeon. Taxonomy (GTDB): domain Archaea; phylum Thermoplasmatota; class E2; order DHVEG-1; family DHVEG-1; genus DAOWIZ01. The sequence goes on along the minus strand of DAOWIZ010000046.1, from coordinate 2,145 downwards.
AAAACATCAAAGATACAGGAAACATCTACGGAGACACAGAAGTAATATCACAGGAACGCGAAGGGAAAATACCACTATTTATCGGTTGTCAATACCTAGGACGACCAAACAAAACCAAAAAATACATAAAAATACTAGAAAAACTTGGAATAGATCCAGTTGTAGAAAACGAAATGTGTTGCGGTTATCCTATGGAAGTACTAGGATTCCGAGAAGACTTTGAAAAACACAAAGAAAAATTCCAGAAATCTTTTCCATATAAAGACGCAATAACTCTTTGTCCAACATGTACAGTTTTCCTACGTGAAGGTCATCAAATTGATGCAAAACACGTACTACAGGTAATGCTTGAAAAACTTCCAAAAGCAAATCTAGATATGAAAGTAACATATCATGACCCTTGTGATTTTTCACGTGGGCTTAAAATAATTGAAGAACCTCGAAAGATTTTGGAAAAACTCGGAGTAGAGATTGTTGAGATGAAAAACAACAAAGAAAACTCTCGGTGTTGCGGAGGCGGCGGCGGGATTTTGATGACTGATCAAGATCTTTCAGGAGACATTGCTAGAAAAAGAATAAAAGAGGCAATAGAAACTGGGGTGGACATACTTGTTACTTCTTGTCCAACATGTGAACAAGTCTTGAAAAAAGCTGCTCAGGAAATATCTGAAGATGAGGGAAAAAGTATTTCTGTTAGAAATATAGAAGATATAATTTGGCGGGGGTTGAAAAAAAGTGCTGAAATTTCTTAAATTTGAGGTTGAAACCCTGGGTGTAAAACCTTTAGGGATTATAAAAACTAGTTATGGAGGCGGAATTGTATGATTGATTCCAAGGATTTAGATCCAAATTTTAAATATGAAGTAGCTGCTGAAATAGGCGGTGCAAACATAAACCGATGTTTTGCATGTGGGACATGTACTGCTGGTTGTCCTGTACGTGAAATTGATGAGAAGTATAACCCACGTAAAATTATACGAATGGTGCTTCTTGGGATGAGAGAGCGTGTTCTCAAAAGTGATTTCATATGGCTATGTTCAACGTGCTATACTTGTTATGATCGATGCCCTCAAGATGTACAGTTGACAAGTATTATGACTGCTTTGAAAAACATAGCCGCCCGAGAAGGATATATCCATCCATCTTTCAAAGAACAAGCACGGTTGGTTAGCAAGTTTGGGCGATTGTATGAGATTGAAGATTTTGATAACAAAAAACGTGAGAAACTTGGTCTGCCTCCAATAAAAAAGAATTTTGATGATATAACAAAGATTACCAAGGATACTCTTCCTAAGGGGGTAATCCAATGAAATATGCTTTGTTTTTAGGTTGTACTATTCCTGTCCGTGGACAAAATTATGAGATGTCTGCGCGAGAGGTTGCAAAAAAACTAGGTATTGAATTTGTTGATCTTGCTGATTTTTCGTGTTGTGGTTTCCCTGTTAAATCTACTAGTGCTGAAACATCTTTGATAATTGCCGCTCGTAATATTGCTATTGCTGCAAAGAAGGGCGAGAAGATTTGTACACTTTGTAATGCTTGTACATCGGTTCTCACTGAAGCTAATAAGGAACTTTCTGAGAATAAAGAAATTCGGGAAAAGGTTAATAAGGAGCTCGGAAAAATTGGTTTAGAATTTAAACCTGGTGTTGAGATTAAGCATTTTTCTAGGATTCTCTATGAGGATATTGGTATTGATAGAATTAGTAAAAAAATTAAAAAGGATCTTAGTAAACTGAGTATGTCTGTTCATTATGGTTGTCATTATCTTCGCCCTAGTGAATTGTACGATTGTTTTGATGATGCAGAGAATCCTTCTACTGTGGAAAACCTTGTAGCGGTTACTGGTGCTGCAGTTGTTAATTACAAAAATAAGCTTGAGTGCTGTGGTGGTGCTATTCTTGGTGTTGAAGAAGATATTGCACTTTCGATGGCGAAGCAAAAACTTGATAATGTAACAGCGAACAAGGTAGATGCTTTGGTTACGATTTGCCCGTTTTGTTCTATCATGTATGAGGATAACCAGAGGAAGATCGAGTCTAAGTTTAATGTGGAGTATAATCTCCCGGTTTTGTATTATCCGCAGGTTTTGGGACTGGCTTTAGGTATTGATCAGAAAAAACTTGGCTTCCGATTAAATAAAGT
>DAOWIZ010000033.1 GCA_030640585.1 Thermoplasmata archaeon | reverse complement strand
GAGTCACTCCACTGATACTATCTTCAACGGCTCCTGCGAAATCATAAGTCGGCCAGACACGATACTTATCCCCCTGAAGCGGATGGGGTTTTTCAATAATCCGGAAAAGCGTTGGATCACGCATCGCAGTATTAACACAGGTCATATCAGCCTTAAGCCTTAGAACACAACCATCCATCGAAGAAGAAATCATCTCATGCCAGGCATCTAAATTCTTCCCAGAAGAACATACCCTGCATTTGCATTCTTTGCCATGAAAACGACCATCTTTTACAACATCAGGTTGGCAATTACAAATATATGCATCACCCTGTTGTATTAGCTGCTCGGCGAGTTTATAATGTTTTTTAAGATTATTAGAAGTACAATACTCTTCATCCCACTTGATTCCAAGCCACCTTAGGTCTTCTTTTTGTACATCATAAAACTCAGCTTGTGCATTTTCAGGATTGGTATCATCAAAACGTAGGATAAACTTTCCATCATACATCTTAGCATACTCATAATCAACAATGGATGCCTTAGCATGACCAATATGAAGATAACCATTTGGCTCTGGTGGAAAGCGAGTAACAACCTTTCCCATCTCAGCATCTGGTAGATCGGGCAGGGTAAAATCTCTTTCCTTTTTTTCTTTTTTAAGTAGTTCTGGTGAAAGTTTTTTAAGTTCTGCAATTTGTTTATCCAAAGAAATTTTATTAACTTCAGCGACAACAGAATTAACAATAGGAATTATTTCCTTAGGAGAAAAACCATCTTTACGAAGAACACCGATAACTTTACCAATAACAGACTTAGGGTTTGCTTTACCATTAAACATTACCGCATTCTGAAGCGCATAAATCTTTGCAGTACTACTTATTTTATCAGATGGCATAAAACCCCATTTTTTTATTTTTCTCTTTTAACAGTTGAATAATCAGCAAGCTCTAAAAGAATGTTTTTAGCATCTGAACCATCAAGAACATTGAGTGCTTTCTTTGCTTTCTTATCATATATCTTTGTTGTTTTACGTGCATATTCAACAGATCCAAGTTTATTAAAAAGGCCATATACCTGTTTAACCTCATCATCAGTTGCATTATTATTTCCAAATATTTTATGTAAAATCTTTCTATCCTCACCACGAGCCTTATTAAGGCTATGAACCGCAATTAATGTCTTCTTACCATTACGAATATCCATGCCAATATCTTTTCCAAGGGTTTCTTCATCACTACTCATATCAAGGTAATCATCCTGAATTTGGAAACCCAACCCAACTGATCCACCGTAAACATTCAAACCATTTATCTGCTTAGATGTTCCACCACCTACAATTCCACCAGCTTCTGTGACATACTGGAAAAACACAGCTGTCTTTTTACGAATCATCTCAAGATATTCATCTTCCTTGACAATTTTACGGTTTTCAAATTCCATATCCATTTGTTGTCCTTCACATATCTCACGGATAATGTTAATCAAACCATAATCTACTTTTTTAAAGACACTTAGATCACCAATAAGATTATGAAGCGACTCAAAAGCTTTTGCAAAAAGTAGATCACCAGCCATAATAGCTGTAGGCTCATTAAACTTGACATGAACAGTAGGATGATTACGTCTAAGGCTAGATTTATCCATAATATCATCATGGACAAGAGTGAAACTATGAATAAGTTCAGCTGCTATTGCAACAGGCATAACCTTTTTTACATCTCCACCCACGGATTCGCAAGCAACCATAGCCATAACAGGACGGAGACGCTTACCACCGGCCAGTGGTAGATGACGTGCTGCATCATAAAGAGTCTTAGGTTCTCCTTTTTTTAAAAAAATCTCAAGCTCTTTGTTAAAAACATCAGCTCTATTTGCTAGTTCAGTTTCTAAATCCATAACTCTGCCTCAACCTCTGCCATCTTAGAAACATTATCTGCACCAACAAGAAACATTGCAGCACGTAATTCTTTAATAATTATATCAACCTCAGAAATAGTTGCATCACTACCTTTTGTTGCAGGTTTAAGAAGCGCATGAGCGACACCTGCAGCATTTGCACCAAGAACAATTGCTTTTGCAGCATCCAGCCCATTACAAATACCGCCAGTTGCAATAATTTGGAGTTTCCAATCTGTTGCCTTGCCAACTTCTAAAATAGATGTTGGCGTTGGAATACCCCAATCCCAAAAAGTTTGTCCACCACGAGCATACAAATCATCATTAATCATCTTGGAACGAAAGTGTTCTATTGCAGCAAAAGATGTACCGCCAGCCCCACCAACATCAATACCTGCAATTTTAGTAGTTGAAAGACGTTTTGCTACATCAAAAGAAATACCTGCACCACTTTCTTTAACAACAACAGGTATATCTAAATCATCAGCGAGATTCTTTATTGCATCAAAACAGCCTTTAGCATGTGTCTCACCTTCTGGTTGAACGACTTCTTGTAAAAAATTAAGACATACCATGAAAACATCAGCATCAACCATATCAATCATTTTAGAAGCATTTTCCAATGTTTTCTTATGACCCCATAATACAATCTGAGAAGCACCAATATTTGCAAAACGCAATGGGATATCATAGTCTTTTACAATACCATATGTATCAATTAATTCTGGTTTTTCAAGAGCAGCACGTTGACTTCCAACACCCATAGCAACCTGGAATTTTTCAGCAGCAACAGCAAGATTTTCATTTATTTTCTTAGATTTGTTATATCCACCAGTCATAGCTGAAATAACAAACGGCGCACTTATTGTTTTACCAAACAAACTTGTTGAAAGGTCAACTTCTTCTTCGTTAATCTCAGGGAGTGCATTATGAATAAGTTTTACATCATCCCAATAGTTATGATGTGCTGCTACATCTTCCTCAAGTGAAATTTTTACATGTTCATCTTTTCTACTTTCAATCTTGTTCATTTTTTACCCCCGTAAACATGGGTACATCGGGTATTCTCCCCAACTAGCACATGGTATAATCTATCTGGTTTATTACCATTTAGCAAAACAGTATTAATACCCATTTTTGAAATGATTTTAATTGTCTCAATTTTACCACCCATACCACCAGTGACATCAGCATGATCATCCAGTTTTGTCGACAGTTTCTCAAATTCTGCGATAGTAGTTTTTTCTATGAACTCTGCATTTTTATCTGTTTTTGGATTAGAACTATAAAGACCATCTTCATCCATTACAAAAACAATTTTTTCAGGTTTGAAACATTCTGCTAAAGCCCTAATGAGAAGATCACCAGAACATATTGAAAAACCAAGTTTTTCATCAAGTACTACATCACCAAAGGTTACAGGGGTGAAACCATCTTTGAGATATTTTTTAAAAATATCATAATCCATACTATCCAGTTCATGATTATTTAGTTTCAATGTTGAATGGGGAGGAATCGATACAGCATTAATTTTTTGTTTATGTAAAGAGTCAAGTACCATTGTGTTAAGTTTTTGAACCATACTATGCGTCATAGAAAAACCAAGTAGCTGACCCTCGTCGTTATATCCATCATTTAACCTGTGTTTTTTTGCAAGGATATGACCAAAAGAACCAGCACCGTGAACGATAATTATTTTTTTGTTTGATTTTTTAATTTCCTGTGATAATCTATCCATAGTTTTCTGTTTAAATGTATTTTCTTTTGTTTTATCTGTGATGATACTACCACCAAGTTTTAAGATAATCATATTTTACTCTAATATAATAAGTATCTAAAAAGTATTTTCATATAAAATAACATAAGTTAATAAGAAAATAAAGAAAAAAAGAAAAATTGTTTTAGTTTATTTCTTTTTTCGTCCAACAACCGCTATAACACCTATTAGTACAACTATTGCTACAATGGCTATTATAACTATAAGATATTCCCCTAAGAAAGTCTTTGGTTGTTTTTCATGTGGATAACTTGTCGCACCAAATGGCATATGACCATCGATACTTAACTCTACATCATATCTAATAGGTTCTACATCATCTCTATCCCAGTAGTTTGCATCACTATATTCTGTACTTGGTACAAACACTCGAAGTTCAGGATCCCCGAAATATATCACACTTTCTGCTGTATCCCACCACCATTGTGGTCCGCCATCTAGTGCTCCGCCTAGATACAATATTCCAACATGTTTAATTCCACGGGCAAATGCTTCACCCATTGTATATCCAAGAGCTAAATCACGAGGGATGCTTTGTCTCCAAACTGTTGCATACCAACTAGTAGCCCATGGATCCTCTACCTGGAATGTTGTCCCATGGCGAATCATTGTAAGCTGGAAATTTGTATACGCCGTCTGGCAGATATTTGTTATAAAACCAGCACTATGAAGATTTCCAAATGCTTCATCAAGATCAGATGAATATTTCGAATGTATAGTTTTTCTTGTAAAACTTAGTGAACCCGTAACACCGTCATACATATTTTCAACATTGAATGGAAAATTAGATTGTTTTGGAAGTATTATTTTGTTTACAATCTCCCTCACAGGCTTTCTTGCCAATACATAATCAAAACCAGTTGCAGGGAACCAGAATGAATTGTGATTTGTAAAAGGTATTATACCTTTAACATCCATGCTCATTGTATCAGGTTCTTCTGTTGATCCAAGATACCAGTCATAACCAAACTTAGGGTTTTCTTCTTTTGCTGGCCCTACAAGGAGATTGAAAAGACTGCCTGATGAACCTTGTGGATCCCAAAAATCAGTATGCCCTCCACCCCCATGTGAACCATGTGATGCATGAATCCATAAAAGTACACCGTTGTTAATATTATCAGCAACAGCTTCAAACTTAGTGGAAAAAACGGGATCAAATCCTCCTTTTTCTAGATAAAATGGTACCATTTCTGTCTCAGACATATCTGGAAAATAAGCACCTTCTTTACCAGTATGTTTTTGAATTGAGCCCATATCAATAGGTTCATTTGTAACGGACTGGCCTGGGACAAGCCCATCTGCACATTCATATACTTCTCCATAATATTTGCTTGCTCTTTCATTAAATCTGTATTTTTGAGTTACAAAAGAACATAACACAGCATTTTCTAATTTCACTTCTTGTTCTGGTGTATCAATAACAAGAGTGCTGCCAAATGGTTTCTTAATAAGACCCAATAGTCCCTCCCGGCGACTACTACTACCCATTATATATGTTTGATCTCCATTCATCGCAGGGTTTTCAAAGATGAGAGCAGGATAAAACATATTACGAGATATCCAATATGCTGAATCAACTGGGCTTCCGCAGAACCTACCAGAATTCGCAACACCGATAAAAATTCTATCCCATGGTACACCAATATCAAATTGATCTGCAACTGTTATTATATTTTCATCACCTTCTTTATCAAAACCATGTTTTTCAAGGAAATCATAAATACGTCTACCAGTAAGAACCATTTCTCCACTTGAAGGTTGCCCGTCATAACGCTTTTGGGAAAAATGCCTCCACATTTCGTTATGATACGTAGCAGCGGACGAAAGCTCTGGGTGCATATCAACGATTAAAACAGGTGTTCCATGATGCGCAGCAATATAAGCAGCAGGTCCAAGAAACAATGCTTTCTCCGTTTCTCCACCAGGTTTTAGTTCTCCCATATACCAATATGTCCAAGGGTCAAGAGTTGAAAAAACAATATCGTTACTGCCAGAGATGCCGCGTATTTCTTTATAAATGTCATCTGTTATTTTGTAATTTTCTTTGATGGTAGCAATTTGTTCTATTTCACTTAAAGCATCTTCCGACAGATGATCTCCAATGTTCACAAGATATATGTTTTTAACACCAAGTTTATATAATGCATCTTTTGTCCCATCGGATATTTCTGAAGATGATGTGTAAAGAAGAGGAGCATTTAAGCCGCTTGCAAGAACTGCACCTTCTGTAGCTGATGTTAATAAATTTCCCTCCATTTCAGAAACATTTTGTTCCCATGAGTATTCGAGTTTAAAATCTAACGAGGAAGTAATATCATTCATTGAAAAGACGGAAACGGTATAATGTTCATCGTCTAAACACTCGCCAATGGAGTGCATTTTAATTTTTTGGTAATCTTCATCTTCTGTTTCTTTCAAAGTCGTAAGGATTGCTTCACCACTTGGACCTACAAGTGTAAAACCAAGATTTGCTTCAGGGTTATCCCATGTTAATTTGAATTCAACATTTCTGCAGCCAAAAGGAGGCAAATCAGGGATCACGACATCTATACCAGGGTACATTGTTATGTCCACATGATAAGTAACACCAGGTTCAATCATTCCTTTTATAGAACCTTGGAGTTGCACTAAATTACCTAAAATATTCTTACGAACAACTTCATTATCTCCTTCTGTTGGCATATCTGTAATACCAACGCGCCATGTCCCAGGTTCATAGATATATGCCTGTGCAGGCTCATGACCTATAGGTGAATAAACATTCCAAGCAGCTACAGCTGCTGTCTGCATCCATCCTCCTTCTTCATCCTGACAATAAAGTTGCATATCAGGATCGCCTGTAGGCATCATGATGGCTCCTGCAATAAGAATTCCATCCCACCAACAGTCGGCATCTAGGTATTTATATTCATCACCCACATCAAAAGTGTGATACATAGGATTCAAAGAATTTGTTTGTTTTAAATCAAAAGTTTCTTCTATGTGTACTTTACATGAGGGGAGTGATCCATCAAGTATTTTTTGCATTTTCACATCCGGTTTTTCGAATTCTTCTTCTATTACTGCTATTACTGCATTATCTGAGTATGACCATTCACTGAGTGCTAGTTCATTTGCAATGCTATACGGGTCTTTACCTTCTATTGCTGTGTATTCTTTTGCTTTCCAACTGCGGTCTAGTTTGTTCTGCGGAACGTTAATGAGTGTCATTTGATCCATTTGACCATTACAGTAACTCATCCAGTCTTCCATGAAATAATTTAAACCTTTTCTTGCATCAAGAGTGACTTCTTTTTCTTCTTCATATTCCAATTCATCTTGATAAAACAGTAAAGGATTGGAAAATAGTTGATCATTGTGTTTAAAAACAGAGGATGGAATAGCTGCTAGATATGCATAATCATCAAGATAACTTTCTTCATCAAAATTGACCATCGTCACTTTTTTCATTGGTATGACAGGAATGTAACTAGGTCCTTTGTCAAAACCATCTACACGATTTATATCTGCACCCATAACTATAGGCATAAATGTTACAGTTAACATTATACCTATTATTACCATTGACAAAATAGCGTTTATTTTCATTATTTTTTTCTTCATTACTATAATTCCCCCAATCTTAGCGTATTATT
>DAOWIZ010000040.1 GCA_030640585.1 Thermoplasmata archaeon | reverse complement strand
CCTCCTGAACCTTAGCTTGTAAGAAACACTCTATCCCCAGGTTTGGCAACATCCAACACGGATGCCAATCCAACAAGTGAAGCCCCTGTATACGTGTTACCGATATATGGGACGACGAGCCCTTGTTTTATTTGATCATATGTAAAACCTAGTTTTTTGGCAACATTTACAGGGAATTTACCATTTGGTTGATGAAAAATTGCATAATCATAATCTTCAGGTTTTGTACCAACTTTTTGCATAAGGTTAGTCGCACAACTTGTTATATGTCTAAAATATGCTGGTGCTCCAGTAAATCGTCCTCCATGAGAAGGATATTTTCTCCCAGCTCTTCTCCAAAAATCTGGTGTATCTGTAGTAAAAGATAACGTATGATTTATAGTTGCTACAACATCGTCTCTTCCTATTATAAAAGCAGCTCCTCCTGCAGATGCTGAGAATTCTAAAGCATCTCCAGGGGCAGCTTGTGATGTATCAGCACCTACTGCTAGTCCATATTTTATCATATCTGCCTTGACAAGCGCTGTACAAGATTGCACTCCTGCAGTTCCAGCCTTACAGGCAAACTCATAATCTGCCACCATCAGATCAGGTGTTGCACCAATTGCTTCTCCGACAATTGTACCAGTGGGTTTTACGGCATATGGATGAGATTCACTCCCAATATAAATAGCACCTATGTCTTGAGGATCTATCGTGCATCGTTTAAGTGCCGAACGTGCTGCTTCTACACTTATTGTTGCTGTGTCTTGATCTATTGAAGGGACTGATTTTTCGTTTATCCCGAGCCCTCTGCTTATTGTTTCTCCATCTTTACCCCATACAGATGCAATATCTTTTGTTTTAATTCTATAACGAGGTATATAAGACCCGTAACTGACAATGCCTATATCTTTCATTTTAAAAATCACGGGCAGATAAAATAAGAAGTGATATTTAAAATTGCCGATTTAATTATCGTTTATAAACGAAAAATTGTTTTAGAGAGTGATTTTCTTACCTTTCTTAAGAGCATCAACAGAATCATCAGCGATTTCTTCAAGTTTCCCCCTATCAGACGTAGATTTACGAGCCATGATATTCTGATCCTTAATAGCCTTCCTAGCTTCTTCCCAGCGTTTACGTCGATCACTCTTAATTGAAACAACCCGGGATTTCATCTCAAAAGCCTTTTCATGAAGCTTCTGAGCCTCATTACGAACCTCGATATACTGCTCGTGTTTCTTATTAGCCTCACCAATAGAAATTGACAGCTCCTTAACCATCTTCATATACCGCTCATGTTTCTTCTGACTACCATTATAAAACTCTTGAACTTTTTTATGTTCCTCATCAGCTTTTTTGAAAAGTTCATCTATTGCATTATCTTTATCGGAAATATCAATTTCAACAAGTTTTTGTTTATCAAAAAGTTTCTTTGTTTTCTCATACTTAGCACGTTTCAGACGTATTAGTTCAATAAGATCATTTTCTTTCCGAGAATCCATAGGAACTGTCTCTTGACGATACTCAAGCATCTGAAAATCAGCTTTAAGTTCTTCAAGACGGAATGGAAGATTCTTAAAAACCTCACCTTTTTTCTTACGTTTCGCCTCAATAAGTTTCTTTGCTTGTTCCTGGATTTTATTACGAAGATCCTTATGATGCCTCATCTTAACAACAAGTTCATCACGTTCCTTTTTAAGTTTCTCCATCTCTTCCTTGTGTTCTTTACGGCTGTTATTAAGCATGTCACGTTCTTCACGTAAAAGACGAGCCACATCATTCAATTCATTTCTATTCTGAATGTACGACTGATACTTTTTTTCTGCATCTCTCAGTTGTTCAATCTCTTCTTTCTTAGAGGATTCCGCAGGCATAAGAAACACCGTAGACCGTTTTTAACTAACGGCGTATACCAATAATTTTATACAACTTCAATATGAACCTTGTTTTTACCTTTTACGGCAACCCAAGGTATCTCAATATCGGCATATCCGCCACGGGGAATAGCAATACCCTCTACTTTATTCTTTTCCTCACAATTCACATATAAAACAACGGTAATATTTTCAGCTGATGCAGTACCATTATTTTCAAGTTTAAAGGATGTTTTAACTATTTGTCCTTCTTTGAATTTTTTCGGCCAGTGAAAAACACCTACGACTTTAAGAGCAGGTTTCCCATCTTTTAGTGTTGTAACTGTTGAGATACTGCTTGATTTTTGTCTTTCGGGCACTATAGCAATTACTTTTACTTCTGCCAAATCATCAGGTTTAACAAAATCTGTAGGTTTGACAACAAGTGTTACAACTTGCTCGCTTTTTGGCTCAACTAAAAGATTTTCTTTATCAATTGAGACATCCCAGCCAGCAGAAGGATTAACTTCTTCTGTTTTCAACTCATAGTTTTGTACATAGCTTGTTGGATTTACAATCTTTATCTCATATACAGCTTCATCATCAGGGCCTATTTCTTTAACGTTATCAGGGCAGACAACAAGTTTTACAAATTTTTTCTTCAATATGATTATTATAATGATTACTATAAAGAATAGTACCATAAATAACATAAGCATTAAGAAATAAGGAGCAAAATCACCTAGTACATCATCAAGTCCCAAGCCTTTTGCAGTTTCTTCAAAGAACTGATAAATCTTTTCAAGAACATTTGGACTGCCAATTGTGGTATTTACAGTAATTATGAACTCTTCACCGTAATCAGAGATGACAGTGACAGTTAACATATCAGATTTTATATCAGTATATCTTGGGATATAAACTGTTATATTGAATTGTACCTTTTCATCATATTCTACATTATATCCGAACTTTTCATATTCGACTTCTACATTAAAGTTATGTTCCGATTCAGCTTTAATCTCATAATTATCAGGGACAAAACCTGTATTAATGTTTTTAATGTAAAATATGTAAGTATCATTTTCCCCATGTTTAATGTTCATTCCTTGTGGAGCAGAAAATACTACATCATATTCAACTGCATCCATGGATATTTTTGTAGAGGCGTCAAACAGATACCTACCGGTTTTACCACCAACAATGAAACTTACATCCAATGTATCTTCATTTGTATAATCGTCTTCATTATATTCAGTTGCTGTTGACTCGAGGGTTATCTCAATGGTTTTTGTTTCACCAGCAGAAATTGAAAACTCTTCATCCGAGACAATAACATTCCATTTCTGTTGTTCATCCTCTGAGAAATCGCCTATCGTTATCTCAATATTATCACTGTAATCGCTAGTTACATCAACAGCGTATACTATGCTTCCACCAAGCACAGTTTTACCAGCTGTTAGGTCAACAGAAGAATCAGCTTGGATGTGATCTGTATCTTCAAATATCACTGATAGATATGAATTACACTCAGTTGAATCATAGTATAACCTGTAATCTCGTCTAAGTCTATCAAACAAGTTAATCCTTTTAGAATTATTTCCAACAGAAACCTCTAAACTAAGATGAGAGTCGTAAGTGATTTCTTTATCTGAAAATTCAAAATTAAATATAATAGGTTCAGGTGATTTCAAACTGTTAAATAGATATGAGTTTTTATCTAGTTCTTTTTCACAAGATGCTATTTCTTCAGCATCATACATTAATGTAGCAACCACATTTGTTTTACCTATGTTGAAAAGACGCAATATGTCTCGATGACCTATAAACAACTTGGCGGATGCATCTGTGAGAACTTTACTTCGGGTAAGATCCGGAGTATCCCATTTTTGAGAATATTTAAGATCCGCCTTAGAAGATGTATCACTTGTTGGTTTATCTTTATCCATTACATTATTTTCATGTAAATAATATGTTTTATAGTTTTCATTATCTCCAAGTACCACAGGTAATGTTACTGATGAGTCATATGCAAGAGAACCATAAACAATAGATGATGATCTAAGAGCATTTGCCATATCAATTATTATGCTTGTAACGTTTGTTCCATTTGTAAATCCTAATACTGTATCTATCATCTCTACAGTACAATTCTTAGCATCGCTAAAATTTAAGCCAGTATAATCTGCAATATGATTTTCATAAAATTTTTCTAAAAAATCCATCAAACTTTGATATTCGATACTACTTTCATTTGATAGTTTTTCCCTAACATCTTCAAGAATTTCAACTAGTTCTTCATCATCAATAGATTCTTCTAAGAAATCTCCAATTGGTTTATCACCAGGGATAATTTTTACGGAGAAATATAAAATGTCTCCAGGTTCCAATGTATGTTCTACATCCTCAAGGATAACGTTTATACTTTGAATTTCGCCTTTAAACCATTTTGGCTCAATATCTACAGTTTTATTTTTTATAGAACTTGGCATTCCCACAGCATCAATAGTGCTGATGCTTACCTTTATTGAGTCTCTGAATGTATCGAATTTAGAAAAAAATTCAGACATGATGAATAAATTAAATGACACATCTCCATTTATCTCAAGGGTATCCTCGCCATAATATTCATACATAGCAGAGATTCCAAGAGGACTACCTACAAGTATCTCCATCATTTCTTCAAGACCGTCAAATAATCCTTCCATTCCTTCTAACTCTGAATCGGTTAGCCCATCCATAGCCCATAATCCAAGCCATATAGCAAATTCTTCCTTATCAACTGATTTTAGAGGTAATAGTTTTGGAGGCCATACTGTATAGTTATCTGCTAATGGTCGTTTTTCATCCATCAATGTTCCCATGTCCCCATTGGCATAATGGAAATAGAGTACTGTTTCTCCTGTTGCTTCTGCTTTTGCAGTTTCAGGAAGTATAATTAACATTGATAATGCACTAGCTAATAATATGAATGTTATGAAACACGTTCTGAGTTTTCTATCTAATGACATGCTGTTGTCTCACCTACATAATAATATTTATTGCGTTAATATATAAATGTTTGTTTACAATAGTTACCATTTTTTGCGATAAAGCAGTTATAGCAAATATCATATTAATATTATAATATACTTTGTATTTAATAAATATTTTGTTTATATGACAATACTTTCCAATAAAAATACAAAATAACAAAGATTTCAAAATAAGAACAACAATAACTACTTAATTCAAAAAGACATAAATATATCATATAATATCTTAGAGCGTTAACACTCTAAAAAAAGGTGGTCAATGAGGAAAGCAATTCATACAAGAATTATATTTAGAAATATTGCTCGACATAATAAACTGTTATTTACAATGCTATTTAGCACCATACTAATTTTTTCCATTGGCATTACTGTCCAAGGGGCACAGATGGAAATAGATGCACCATCAGAAGTATACAGTGAAGAAACTTTTCAAGTAAGCATCTATGACCCAGATATAACAACAGGATCACCATACCTTAACGAAGTTACAATAAATTTCAATGGGGCGCAATATGAAATAGACGCAGATTCAGATTCAGTGTCAATACAAGCACCATCTGTAACAAAAGATACAGAATATACAATATCTGCCTCTAAAACAGGATATCCAAATGTTGAAACAACAATAACAGTGTCAAAAAAACTATCTCTTATTGTCATACCTGAAAAACAAACCGTCAAAGAAAACGAACGTTTTGCTGTTAAAGTAACTGACTCAGAAGGAAATAAAATATCAGGAGCAACTGTAACAATACAAAACTATGGTTCTACCGAAACCACAGATCCTGATGGTTATGTATGGCTTAGAGCACCTGAAGATCGTGAGAAAATAAAAGTAATTGCCACAAAAAATGGTTATGAACAAGGATCATCCACAATAGGGGTAAATACTAATCCATCAATCATTCAGCAAATATTACAAAGTCCTTACACCCCGGTTTTTATCGCTGTAGCACTTCTTATTCTTGCGATAATAGTTGTGAACATAAGGCAAAAAAGATCTATTGATTACCGTGCAAAAGAAATCACCAATGAAAAAGTTTTAAACAAATACAGCCCAAGCCCACATGGAGTAATAATACCATCACCTGCAGATGAAAAAGAAGAAATACGGGGCCAAACTGGGATGTCAAAAAAACCAGGACCTAAAGTTGAAGAAATTAGAATCAGTCGGCCGCGTAAAGATAAAGAAATATTTTCTATAAACCGTGAAAAAAGAGAAGAAAAAAGAAAAGTAATGCCTGTTCAAACCCGCCAAAAAAGCGAATCTGACTGGTTTGAAGGAAAAGACGATCTCAAATATGAAATAGATAAGATGACAGGTGAAATCGACGAAGAAGAATTAGATAAATGGTTTGAAGGAACAAAAGATATCCAAGATAAAATAAATGAGAGAGTGAAGAAAAAAAAGAAGAAGGAACAAGAAGGTAACTAATAGCCATATATACTAGAATTATATTATTTTGAGTTGGAGATATATTGTTTTAAAGTAGTTTTTAAATATTGCTTTATGGTTTAAGGTTTCTAGATGGCAAAGAGGGACAAATTAATATCAGATTTCTATGAGCTCAAAGTTAGTCAATTAATGGATAAAAGAGTATGGGATCTCCCAATTATCGAAGAAAAAGAAGATATCTATCATGTCCTTGCAATTCTTGGCGCTAGAAACCATATTTGGGTTGTAAAAGATAAAAAAAACAAAGAACTTGTTGGCATTATAACAGAACATGATGTCTTATCCATTCTAGCACCTAAACATTTTCCCTCTTATGTTTTTGGTATGCCAGATATTAGCTCCATTCAACATGGAACCGCAAAAAATGCAGAAGATATTATGTGCCACCGGATAATAGATTGCAATCCTGATGATAAAATCATTGATGCTTTGACAAAAATGGTAAAATATAAGCTTAGAAGACTCCCAGTAATCGATGACGAAAAGATCGTTGGTGAACTAACTCTGCATCAGCTAATTAGGAAATATTATGGTGCCACCCAATATCATCCAATGGTAGAAGATGAAGAAGGTTGATAATAACGGAAGAAATGGAGATAATTTTTAATGTTCTTTTATTATGCGCTCTTGCTCTGATATCTGCAAGGATTTTGGGATATTTATTTTATAAATTGAAACAACCAGCTGTCATCGGTGAGATGATTGCAGGGATTATCCTTGGAGGAATAATAGTTGGGGTTTTTTCAGGGCAGGAGTTTTATCTTTTTGAGTATAAACTACCACTTCCATTGTTGAATTTTGCATCTGAAGATTTCAACCCTTTTACTTTATTCGCTGAAATCGGGATTCTTTTCATGCTTTTCATATCTGGACTTGAAACTAGTCTTCCAAAACTTAAAAAAATGGGTAAAAACTCATCTTTCGTAGCTATTGGTGGAGTAATTCTACCATTACTGCTAGGAACCTTGGCAGGGATATTTCTAGGACTGAATTTACAGGAGAGCATAGTCATTGGTTTAATCTTAACTGCTACTTCCGTTGGTGTAACTGTTAGAACTCTTATGGATTTACAGGTTTTGGATTCAGATGTTGGTACAACAATACTTGGCGGTGCAGTAATTGATGACGTGATAGGGATTATATTACTGGCTTTTGCACTGGGTATTGGATCTCTAATGGATGCTGTTTGGATTGGCATACGAATCACGGCGTTCTTCCTAATATTCTTACTCCTTGGTTTAAAAGTTATTGATAAAGTACTTGACCTTGGTGAAAAAATTCAGATGCCGAAAGCGTTTCTCAGCATTTCACTTGCTATTCTTTTAATATATTCGTTTTTTGCTGATAAAGCAGGTATTTCTGGTATCATCGGGGCGTTTGTTGCAGGTATACTCATAGGGCAGAATGTAAAAT
>DAOWIZ010000049.1 GCA_030640585.1 Thermoplasmata archaeon | reverse complement strand
CCATAGATTGCTTTTTTGTGCTTTGATGTTGAATGATTTAATGTATTTATCGCCAAGTATGCTAAAGTTCTGGAATTCAAGCCATTCTGATTTTTTTCTATCACCGCGATATGGCATATATGACTCAAAGTCAATAGTACCTGTTTCTTGATCGCTTATTGCCCCGGTTTTTCCTGCCTGCTGCATATACCATGGTGTAACCCATGCCATCCGCCATTCAAGATCCAAAATATTGTTGAATACATGTTTGTAACGATCAAGCATTTTTTCACGAAGATCAATTAGTTGTTTTTTTGTACCAATATATACTGGTTCAATACGATGAAACTCGTCAACACGTTCAATTCCATGTCGTCCGCCTGATTCATATCTACCTGAGATAGCTGTATTTTCATAAACAAGTATGGGTAGTGATTTTTCAGCTATTGTTTTACCTTTGAATGACCAGTATATAATTGGGCATTGTGCATAACAAATACCGGCAGATGGAGCACTAAGATTTTTTTGTAATTCATCTATTGGTATTTCTTTGGTGATTTTTGTAAGGTCAACAAATCTTTCCCAACGTTCAACATCACGGGTTGATGGTTCACAGATATAGTAGAACTCACCGGGCATGCCTTCCATGTGACCTGTTTTAAGCCAGACGTCAAATGGGACAATATGTGACTCTATTATCTCCTGGAAGCCCAATGGTTGTAATACTTCTTTTATCGCAATTTCTTCCATTGCTTTCATTATCGCTGTTATCTGCGGGCGATAAAACCATTTACCTTTTGTTGGTCCTTGCTGTAACCAATTTAGTTTTACCATTTCTTCCGTTGGATCTTTTTCCCAAACAGGTTTTTTCTGTGGTGACTCCCAGATTGGTTTCCAGAACTCCCCTTTACCCTCATAATACTGATTTTCAACTTTTTCCTTTACAAGGGTAATCATCCTGTCGATGTAGTTTCTCTTCAAAAACTCGTCATCAACATTCTTCAAAATCATTTTAACATTTTTGCCTTTAATTTTCAAATCTGCAAATGGAATAGAAAAATCTTTCAACGGTTTTTTATCTAATTCAAATTCAATTTCATATTTTTTTATTTTAGTTCTTTTTCCTCCACTAATATGATTCTTTTTACCAATTTCATTAATCCATGCTTTCTTTATTCTTGGTAGATGATTATGAGCCCGATTATTGCCGCCAGAGATCATCTTTAATTCTAACTTATCTTCACTAATAAATTTCCATTCTATCGTTCCTCTATTTTGTTGATCATATTTATCTAAAATATCGTTATTGTAGTTAGTGAAGAATTTGTAGATATCTTTTTTTATCGATAGAGCATTCCCGCTCAAAGGGAATTCTGCTATTAACCTGTATTTCATATCAAAACCAGCATTACGTATAGATTATTAATTTTTATCCACTACTTTTTCTGCAACTGAAACACAGGCAAGGTAGTCATCAAGTGTGTGTAGAAGCGAGGAAATAGATTTACTTTCAATGTCTGCCTCCAGGGTTTTTCCTTTTATATGTGCTTTGACAAACCTGAGGTTGTCAACTTCTATTGACTTTAACACGTTTTTTACTTTTTTTTCATTATCAAAATCTATAACAATTTTACATGTTGCTTTCATAAAGATCACATCTTAAGTTGTTTACAAATAATTTCATCAACCAGTTTAAGGAATTTCTCTTCATGTTCAACGTCAATTGTAGCACCTGATGCTATTGCATGGCCACCACCATTGCCATCTAATTGTCTTGCTGCTTCTTTCATTGCAAATGCAAGGTCAAGCCCTCTGCTTACTAGGTATTGGTTTCCACGACAGGAAACATGAAGTTCACCGTCTTTTATCACCAATGATAAAAGTGGTTTTTCTCTGCCAAGTATAAAGTTTATCGCAACGCCACCTATGACTCCGCCTAATGATGATTCCTTACTGTAAAAATATTTGAAACTTGTTTTTTTTTCAAAGCCCTCTTTTTCAAGACGTATAAGTTCATCCAGTATGTCTTGTTTATAGTCTTTTTCAAGATTTTGTGCTTCTTCAAAAGCTTTTTTGTCACCAATACAAACTGAGAGTCCAAGTCCTCGATTTCCTCCTTTACCACAAGAGTCAAGTAGGTCTGCAAAACATTCAAGTTCACAACCCAGGGATTCTGATTGATAACGATTTCGTATGACCGTGTCAAGAATGTTTTTTTCACATCCTTTTTTTATCAATATGAACATAAGAGTAGAGTTGAGTTGTTTCCTTTGTTCACTACTTAGATCCTCAACTTTCAGTTCTTTATCAAGTTTTAATTGTTCCAATAATTCTTGTACACCTTTTTTGTTACCTGAAATACCTGAGTAATAAGGATCAACAGCATAATACAATGCATCAAAGAGTGATTCGCCAGATAGTTTGAGACTGGTTTCTTGTTTTAAAAACCCGTTTTTTAAACCCTCATCAAGAACGGTTTTGTTGTAACCACGAAGCCCACCTATGTATTGTTTATCACCTGTTGCACCTGCCATTGCAAGTGAGACAAGATCTATATTTTTTGGGTCAAGAGCTTTTGCAATGCTATAGATGAGTGTTGCCCCACATGCTTCATAATTACCATTAACGCCGCATAGGTTAGCATTTATTTGTAGAACATCACTTGTGGTTTTTTCTTTAAGGTATTGATGATGATCAATGATAATTGTTTTACAGCTCATTTGTTCGATAAATTCTATCTGACCGCTACCCATATCTGTAAAAATAATTAGTTCATTACCCTCTTTTTTAACACGTTCAAGACCCCGAATAAAAGGGTTTCTCATAAGTGTTGTATGAAAATTGTAACCTGCACGATGCAGGGCCTGAGACATTATTGCTGCAGCTGTTATCCCATCAGCATCATAATGAGAAATAATACGTATCCTAGTTGATTTTGGAAAGGAAAGAATGATTTTTGCTGCTTTCTTACTTAGTCTTGTAATATCATCTGGCATAATTTGACAGGGGTAATATGATATGTTTTATAAATAGGTACATGTTATAATATTTTGAAGGTTAGGCAGGATAAAATATAGGAGGATATATCGTTAGTGGTCCCTCTCTTTCTACCGGTGAGTACAATGTCACCGTATCCATAATGGACGCTCTAGTTTTTGCAGGATCGGTTAAAATTTACTAGATACATCTAAAGCAAATTAATTAATAAAAAAAATGTGAGAATGAATAAATTGTTTATTCAAACATCAGTTTTGCTTGTTTTGGGTTGTATTTCCATCCTTCAGGTAACCTTTTACGTGAAAGATAATATTTTGCAAGACGTCGTATTTTAGACTCAGTTAGATGAAGGCCTCTTTTGTTATGAAGGTCTTTTTTATTTGTCTCAAGGTGTTTTCTAAGACTCAGGGCTATTTGGATAAGATTTCTCATATCTTCAGGAATCTCGGTTTTTATATTGTTTTGTTCAAGTATCTTAGTTACTTTTTTACCTGTTGCAAGTGTTATATCAGGAACAGCATATTGATCTCTAAGAATAAGCCCGATTTCACTTGTTGATTTTCCTTGTTTTGCAAGATCTAGTACATGAGATTCTACTTCTCGCGGGTTAAGTGCACTCCATTCTGGGTGTTTTTCCCTCATTGGATGTGTTGATCCTGATTTGCCTTTTCTTCTTGCATGCATTCGTGCCATAGTCTTTTTACTCCAAGATACAGTTTTAAAGTAACCCCTGAATACAGTTATAATATATAAAAGTAAAGGAAGAAGAAATTTTTGATTATTTCACCTTCTTAAACCTTGTTCCAAGTTTTTTCATAACTTTTGGAAGAGTGGTATATTCCATATCTGCCATTGGTAGACGATGTGGTTCAAATGGCCCATGTCTTCTCAGATAGTCCATAACTTCCAGTGATTTTCTCCTCGTAATATCAAAAGCAGGGTCATCAAATAAATCTACGGGTGCTGTTAGTTTACCATTTTTAAGTTGGAACCCGAGAGCAATTACTCGTGGTGGGCCATCAAACCTAGTACATTGTGCATCGTCAACTGAAACAGGCATAAGTGGACCATTATGAGACCCGCGCATCCAACCAGAAACTAGATGTCCAAGTGAAAAAGCTTCAAGCACTTCCCCCAAAGCAGGTAGTCCGGATTGTGCGCGTACAACACCTGCAGGGTCATCTTTTCCAACGTATTCCCCTGCTATTTGATAGAGTTTCTCAGTTGAAATAACACTTACCGGTTCGTCACTTGGTAGTTTTGAACTTTTCTTAGGAAACACATGTTTTATTACAAAACGTGATTTTGCACCAATTAGTGCGAGTAGATCGTACATCTCCTCAGGTGCTTTAATAAATACGTTTTTGTGTTCTTGTATGTCCCATACTTCAAAAACAAAACCATCATGACAGGATGGATCTATGACTAATCCTGCCGTGTTAAATGGATCTGCAAACATTTTATAAATTGGAAAATTGAATGCTCCTGGTTCGGTTTTATCCATCATGAAACAAACGATAGGTTCTGCTTTTCGTTCAGTGAATTCCATTTCTGCAACACCAGGACCCATACCTTTGATGTTTCCTGAGAATGCGTCAGCTAGCAGGTCCTGACCAGCACCATAGAGTCCTAGGTCACGTGCTCTTTCTGTTGCATCACAGAAAGTATCCCATGCAAGACTGTGAATTTCTTTTGCATCTGTTCCATTTGTATGTGTCATGATGAGCTCAAGGTCATCTCCACAGTGTGTCACATGAAAATCAATTATGGTTTTTTCTCTTTGTGCTTCAAGTAGTTTTTTTCTTGCAATGTTTTCTAGATCAGGGTGAACAAGTGCATGACCTGGCCATCCTCCGACATCTGCTTTAATTATACTAAAGGTAGTTTTCATAAATTATTAGCCCCCTAAGGTTATATTGGTGTTTTCATGGTATACAAATTATATTTATAAATCATTTGGAAGAAAAGTTAGGGCAAAGTATATATTTTTACACATATTTGCAAATAAAACATTGAGTAGGTAATTATGACTCTGGAGATATACAATACGTTAACAAGAAAAAAGGAAACGTTTTCGCCTGTTGAAAAAGGTAAAGTGAAGATGTATGTTTGTGGTATGACTGTTTATTCTGATGCACATATTGGTCATGCTCGTACATATTTTGCTTTTGATGTAATTCGTCGTTATTTTGAATATAAAGGATTCCAAGTTACGTATGTACAGAATATTACTGATGTTGATGACAAAATAATAAACGCGGCAAACCAGGAGGGTATTGGTGCTCTTGAATATTCGGAACGTTTTGCTGATCGCTGTCTAGGTGACCTTGATCGTCTTGGGATTAGACGTGCTGATATTTATCCAAAGGCTTCAGAGACTATTCCTGAAATGATTGAGATGTCACAGAAAATCGTTGATAATGGATATGGCTATGAGGTTGATGGTGATGTATATTTCTCTGTTGAAAAATTCAAAGACTATGGAAAACTTAGTGGTCAAAAACTTGATGAGTTGAAGGTAGGATCGTGCCCGCTAACCGGTGAAAAAAAACACAACCCGTTTGATTTTGCACTTTGGAAAGTGGCAAAACCAGGCGAACCATCATGGAATAGCCCATGGGGTAAGGGTCGCCCTGGTTGGCACATAGAGTGTTCTGCTATGAGTAAAAAATACTTAGGGTTGCCTTTCGATATTCATGGTGGTGGTATGGATCTGCGTTTTCCACATCATGAAAATGAAATTGCTCAAGCAGAAGCGGCAGATGGAGTAGGCTTTGCTAATTACTGGATGCATATAGGGCTGTTGACTGTTGACAGGGAAAAAATGAGTAAATCCATTGGTAACATTGTTAACATTAAAGATTTATTGAAGAGATGGGATGCTGAGGTTGTAAGGTTTTTCTTTGCTCAGGCTCATTATCGTAGCCCACCTGATTTTAGTGAAAATGCACTTATGAACGCCAAGAAAGGACTTACAAGAATACATAGACTTAAAGAAAAATTAGAGGCATTATCTGATGATAAAAATCTTGATGAAGATAATTTGACTGTTGAGGAGAAAGAATGCCTAAAAATTGTAGATGGGTTTAAAGAAGATTTTGAAAGCGCAATGGATGATGATATTAATACGCCACTTGCCGTATCTGCTGTTTTTGAGTTTGTAAATAAAAGCAATAAATATCTTGAAGTCAATAATGCAAATGGTTCGTTGTGCAAATATGCTCTTGATGTATTAACAGACATTGGTAATGTTTTAACATTGTTTCAACCAAGCATTGTCGATAGTGGTTCTGACAATAGCAATCTTTTGGAAAAAGTTCAGAGAATTGTTTCAAAATATGAGAATGATGTTGAGGGAAAAAGTATTGAGGAACTTATGGATATTCTTCTGCAGGTTAGAGAGAAAGCCCGTAAAGATAAGGATTGGAATACATCCGATAGTATCAGAAATGATTTGGGTGAGATAGGATTTGAAATACAGGATACAAGCAGTGGCCCTGTTTGGAGAAAAAATAAGGCGCTATGAAAAAAATCTTAGTTGGTTTTGATGGATCAGAAGGTGCTGAGCAGGCACTTAATCGTGCTATGATGATGATTGACACTTATGGCGAGATGATTATTCTTGCTGTTGTTCCAAGCCCTGATGAAAAAACTTTTGTTGACGAAGATATGTATCAGAATCTCAAGAGGAAAGCAAAGAACCTTGTTGATAATTTAATAACGGATATTGGGCAACATGAATATAATGTCACAGGAATAGTTGAAGAGGGTGATCCTGCTAGCATCATCATTGATATTGCAAGCAGAGAAAATGTTGATCTTATCGTTCTTGGTAGTAAAGGACAAAGTGAGTTAGGACAATATCTTATTGGTAGTGTTGCTAACAAGGTCGTTCAGTATGCAGCTAAACCTGTAATGGTAGTAAGATAAAGAAAAAATTCTTTTGATGCATTAAGCAATTTTCTGGCACGGTAAGGCTTATTTGTTTTAAAGTTGCAATATTACCAAGTATTTATGGGTTTTTGGCCCGATACAGTAGATATCACAACAAAATATTACAGGAAAAAAACTTAAATCAAACTACACCATATGAAAAACTCAAATTTGGGGACGACATACCCAAAAAAAAATCTGTTAGAACAAGAATTATTTAAGAGATGGTACAATTGGCATATAACTTTACATTTGATTTATCAAAGTTGTCACAGGCATTATTCAAAGACATTGCAAAGTTTTCTGAAAAGAGAAAAGTTCCAAAAAAGATAGGGAACTTAGCAAGAACTCTGATAGAAAAGTTCAATGTAAACGAAATTACTGGGCTACCAGTTGGCGATTCAGTAACGATCATAGAAGATATTATTGGCATATATTTAAAAAACAGTTTATCTGAAGAACATTTTCTAAAAACAAATAAAAGAGCATTGTTTCTCCCACATTGCTGCAGAAAATATATGGATGCAAGGTGTAAAGCATCTTTTGATTTAGAAACATCATCATATCTATGCAATCATTGTTCCAAAGATTGTATAGTAAATCAATCTACAAAACTTGCAAAAAAAGAAAATTACGATGTATATATATTACCAGGTGCTTCATGTATTAGAAAGATTTTTCAGAAAAATGAATATGATGGTGTTATAGGAGTGGCCTGTACAGATGAACTAAAGTTAGCAATGGATATGCTAGAGCAATTCAACATATCAGCACAAGGCGTACCATTGATAAAAAACGGCTGTTCAGAAACACAATTCAACTTTGACACTTTACAAAAAATAATAAAAAGAGACGAAAAAAAGGTATAGACGAATTAAGTTCAACAATGAATGCTATGAATACAACAATGACCAAGATGGAACAAGGTATTGTTTTGGAGTGTAATAGTTCAAAGGATTAAATCGCTTACTGAAATCCTTCATACCATGTTTTTCATCTAACTCTACTGGATTAGATATAAGATATCCAAATACTGGTTCTACTGTTATGGCTCTTAATTTGTAAATTTCTTTCCCCTTCTCTGTATTCATTTTTTCATCTGTTCTGATAGTTAACTATAAGAAGTATTATTTGTATTGCACTGTCAAGACTTCATGCGAGACGAACATAAATTATGTTATGGATGATCATTAGTGTTTTGGCAATTATTTTTCTTATTTTTGTTTCTGCGTTTTTTTCAAGTTCAGAAATGGCTTTTATTTCTGTTAATAAAGCAGTTATTATTGATAAAGCAAGAAATGGTGATAAAAAAGCAAAGATTCTTGAAGGCTTGTATAAAAATTATGATAATGTGATTAGTGCTATTGTTATAGGGAATAATCTTGTCAATATTTTTGCTTCAATTCTCGCTGGTTTTGTCGCCACAGGGTTTTTTGGAAGCATTGGTATTGGTGTTGCAACTGCTGTTATGTTTCTATTAATCATCGTTTTTAGTGAGGCGACCCCTAAAGCGTTTGGGATAAAAAATGAGGGGCTTGTTTTGAGGGTGGCCAGACCGCTTTTGTTTGTCACAAAGCTGTTTTATCCATTTGTGATTTTGTTAAATTCAATTTCTAATGGTTTGATCTCTCTTCTTGGTGGCCGGGAGAAGAAAAAGATGTCTGTCACCGAAGATGAGATTATGGCGATGATGCGGCTGGGGGAAGAAGAAGGAACTATTGAGAAGGATGAACGGGAGATGGTTGATGAGGTGTTTGAGTTTGATGAAACCCGGGTTCATGAGGTGTATACGCCAAAGAGTCAGATTGAGTTTATTTCAGAGGATGCATCAGTACAGACGCTTGTTGAGAAATCCATTAAGACAGGTTTTTCTCGTTTTCCCGTATATCGGAAGAATCTAGATGATATTGTCGGCATGGTTCATGTGAAGGATACATTGATTATTGAGGATGAGTCTCTTTCTGTGAAAAATATTATGAGAAAGATTTTAAAGATTAATGCACGTATGAAGGTAGATGATGTTTTTAGGGAGATGAAACAGCATAAAACACACCTTGCGCTGCTTCAAGATAAAAAGGAAAAGACGCTGGGGTTGGTTAGTATGGAGGATCTGATTGAGGAGATTTTTGGGGATATATCAGATGAGCATGATGTAAAAGAGGTAGAATAGATTCTTGCTTTGCCCATTCTTCAAGTTCCTCATCAACAAATCTCAACAAAAATTCCAATTCCCCTTTTGTAAGGATCCTTTTATTTGTAGCATTAACCTTCTGCTTGCTGCCATCTGTAGAAATATGACTTGTAGTTGAACAGTATTTCCCGTGGTACTGAATTCCAAAACATTAAATATATAATAAATTTGAAATAGATTTTATACCTCTTTTATATTCTTATATGAGGGGTATGTTAAAAGAAGATGCATCTGCAACATCGTCAACTGAACGGACTAAAGGAGTTGAAACTCTTTTAGGAAATCCTAAAAAGGCTATTATCAAACTAGCATTACCACTAATGATGGCAATGCTTGTCCAGGTATTGTATAATCTTTTTGATGCTATTTTGGGTTTCATGTCTTGGTATCGATGCACTTGCTGCAATTGGTTTTGTTTACCCATTTTTTATTATGGCTTTATCCGTATCTGCAGGATTAAGTATAGGCGGCGTATCAGGTATTTCAAGGAGAATTGGTGCACATGGCGTAGAAGTCGCTGAGATACTTGGCATAAGCAAATCGAAAAACACCCTTCATCATCAGTAAATTGATCCATTATCTCTTCATTACTTGCAGCACTAAAAGGACAAATAATGAAGACGAAAAAAAGGTATAGACGAATCAAGTTCAACAATGACCAAGATGGAGCAAGGTATTGCTTTACTTAAAAAAACAAACGAAGAAAATAAAAAAAATCTTATTTTCCACGACCCATCTTTGCACGGATACTAGGTCGTACTTTTTCAGCGCCACGGCCTTTATACATTAAACCTCGGCCTTTCTGACCAGCACTAGTTTTTCCTCTTAGTACACGTCGTGTATTGGACGCATTTGAAATCCAGTTGATTTTAGGATCCTTAAGAATTGCTGGATGTACAGGATCTACAAGGATCACTTCGTAATAGTGATGTTTTCCATCATCTCCAACCCAGTATGAGTTAAGTACTTCCATATTTGGAAAACGTTTAGCAGTACGCTCTTCGGCTATACGCTGAATACTTTTTCCAGCAGTAATTTTTGAAATACCTTTTGCAGATGGTTTACGACCGGCTCTAATCGTCGGTTTACGCATGCTTCCACGTCTAACATGTGCACGAACAACAATGTATCCTTGTTTTGCCTTGTATCCAAGTGACCGTGCCCTGTCTATTCTAAGGGGTTTTTCAACTCTTGTATAATTTTCTTCTTTTCTCCATTGTATAACTCGCTGTTGCTGCGGTGATTTAAACGAAGTATCGGGTTTTTTCCATTGTTCTCCGACATAATCATACATGTTTTTTACCATAATTTATACACCAGTCCTATAGGGTTGGTAGAGGCATAGGAAGGAGATTCTTTATTTAAAGGTTTTGTCACCAAACTATTTTAATAGACATTTTTTATTTACCGCCTGGAGAAATACCTTATGGATCATATATTTAACAAGAAAATGGAGACATTGCCTCGTAAGAAAATCAGAGAACTGCAAGTTAAGCGCTTGAGAGAAACAGTGCATTTAGTATATGAGAATGTTCCTTTTTATCAGAGGAAATTCAAGGAGTTGAAAATTACTCCTGATGATATTAAAACTCTTGATGATGTTCGTAAACTTCCGTTTACCACCAAAAATGATTTGCGCGATAATTCTCCTTTTGGCATGATGGCAACTTCATTGAAAAATTGTACTGAATTGCATGCATCATCTGGTACTACGGGCATTCCTGTCACTGTATGTTACACACCAAATGATATTGAGGTTTGGGCGGAAGTTATGGCTCGTTGTCTTTCAATGTCAGGTCTTACAAAAAAAGATGTTTTTCAAAATCCAATTCCTTATGGTACGTTCACTGGTGCTTTTGGTTTTCATTATGGTGCACAACGTGTTGGTGCAATGGTTGTACCATCTGGTATGGGGCAGTCTGAACGGCAGTTGAAACTTATGGAGTATTATGGTGCCACATTTATTTCTGGTGTTGCATCTTATGCTATGCGTCTTTCTCAGGTAGCCCAGGATATCGGCATCGATCTTAAGAAACTCAAGGTTCGTAATGGTTTGTTTGGTGCTGAGATGTTTACTCCTGGTTTGAAGAAACGTATTATGGATGCCTGGGACATGGATGTGCATGATATTTATGGGCTTACTGAGATGTGTGGCCCTGGTGTCTCTACTGATTGTGATCAGCATGATGGATTACACCTGTGGGAGGACCATTTTCTAATAGAAATTCTTGACCCGATAACTCTTGAACCTGTGGAACCTGAGGAAGAAGGTGAAATTGTTCTTACAACAATTACAAAAGAGGGTATGCCGCTCCTACGTTATAGGACACGAGATATTGCTAAAATATATGACCAAGAAGTTTGTGAATGTGGCCGTACACATGTTAAACATACCACGATCAAGGGTAGAAGCGATGATATGATTATTATCCGTGGTACAAACATTTATCCGGGTCAAATTGAGTCTGTCTTGATGAAAAACCCAAGTGTTGGAGGTAACTGGAGGATGGTTCTTTCAACAGATGAAAATGGTGTTGACCAACTAACTGTTGAAGTGGAAAGTAAAGAACATCTGAGTCAGATTGAGTCAAAGGATCTTGAAAAGACGTTGCAGGCTGGTATTAAATCAGTTATTGTATTTACACCAGGGGTAACAGTTTTACCACCTAACGGCATTCCACAAGCAGGGTTAAAAGCTAAACGTGTTGTGGATGAAAGGAAAAAGGAATGATTATGAACCAAGATATAAAAAAACTCGTTGAGAGAAAAGGACCTCTTGCTGAAAACGAAGTAAAAGATTTGATGAAAGCATATGGCATTCGAACAACACAATACAAAGTTGTAAATAAATTAGGAGACCTAGATGATTTAGGGCTTAAATTTCCAGTTGCACTAAAAGTATGTTCTAACAAAATACTGCATAAAACAGATGTTGGTGGAGTAAAACTAGGAATTAAAGATATGAATGAACTAAAAACAATTTTTAAAGGGTTTAAAGAAAAATTTCCAAAAGAAGACTTTCTCGTTGACCAAATGGAAGAAAAAGGTGTTGAAATAATCATTGGCCTTGTACAGGATCCAACTTTTGGACTAACTGTAATGTGTGGAATAGGTGGAATATATACAGAGTTGTATAAAGATGTAACATTTCGCGTGGTTCCTATTGAAAAGTATGATGCTGAAGAGATGGTTGAAGAAATTAAAGGTAAAAAACTACTTGAGGGTTTTAGAAACATACCTGCAAATAAAAAACTAGTAATAGATCTCTTGCTGAAGGTTTCTAAAATTGGAGAAGAACTTATAGATCATATTGACCAAATGGATTTAAACCCCGTGTTTGTATACGGGGATGACTTATGTGTCGTTGACGCTAAACTAATATTAAAATAAAAAAAATAGGTGTTGTTGATGATGGCAGCAGAAACAGAAAAATATAAAATTAAAGATTTAGGTCTTGCAGATTTTGGTAGGAAAGAACTTGACATTGCTGAAAAAGAAATGCCCGGTCTCATGGCCGTACGTGAAAAATATGGCCCCAATAAACCATTGAAAGGTGCACGTGTAATGGGTAGCCTTCATATGACCATTCAGACCGCGGTTCTCATTGAGACCTTTGTTGAACTTGGTGCTGATGTTCGTTGGGCGAGTTGTAATATTTTTAGTACGCAGGACCATGCAGCAGCAGCTATTGCTAAGATAGGTGTTCCTGTTTTTGCATGGAAAGGAGAAAGCCTTAAGGAATATTGGTGGTGTGCACAAAAAGCCCTTGATTTTGGTGATGGCAAAGGACCACATCTTCTCGTTGATGACGGTGGTGATGCAACACTAATGGTTCATAAGGGTGTAGAAGTTGAAAACAACCCATCTCTTCTCGAGAAGGATTATAGCAATGAGGGTGAGGATTTCGTAGAATTAATGGCATGCCTTAAAGAGATATATGCCCAGGACCCGACACGTTGGACAAGGATGTCTAAGGAAATTAAAGGTACCTCTGAAGAAACAACGACTGGTGTTCATCGTCTTTATCAGATGATGGAAAACAACACACTTTTATTCCCTGCGTTCAATGTTAATGACTCTGTTACAAAATCAAAGTTTGATAATCTTTATGGATGTCGTGAGAGTCTTGCTGACGGAATAAAACGTGCAACTGATGTGATGGTTGCTGGTAAAACCGTTGTTGTATGTGGATATGGTGATGTAGGTAAGGGTTGTGCACAGAGTATGAAAGGTTTTGGTGCAAGAGTTATTGTAAATGAGATTGATCCGATTTGTGCTCTTCAAGCTGTGATGGAGGGCTATGAGGTTAAACCTATTGAAGACGCACTGGATGAAGGTAATATTTTTGTTACATCTACTGGCAATAAAGATATTATTACTGCTGAGCATATGAAAAAGATGAAGGATCAGGCCATTGTTTGTAACATTGGTCATTTTGATAATGAGATACAAGTAAGTGATCTTGAAAATATTCAGGGTATTGAGAAATTGAACATTAAACCCCAGGTTGACAAATACATTTTCCCAGATGGCCATGAGATATTTATGCTTGCTGAAGGTCGTCTTGTAAACCTTGGTTGTGCTACAGGTCATCCAAGTTTTGTGATGAGTAATAGTTTTACTAATCAGTGTCTTGCCCAGATTGAACTTTGGACTAAGAAGTATGATATTGGTGTCTATATGCTCCCTAAAATACTTGATGAAGAAGTCGCTCGTTTACATCTGGAAAAACTTGGCGTTAAACTTACTAAACTTTCACCAGAGCAGGCAGAGTATATTGGTGTCAAGGTTGAGGGACCGTATAAACCAGAGCATTATAGATATTAGGGTAATTTAACGCATTTGGTAAAAGAGTCCTATTTCTTTTTGTATTGATATTGATATCCATTCTTTGGATAGCTCATGTTTTTCATAATCATTTATTGCATTACACGTAATACGATATTTTTATCGGCTATTAACGTATATCAGATGTTTTGATTTAAGCATAGTTCAATTTAAGTAAACTATAACTATACAAAAACCAAAAAACGGACATAAAATAAAATGATAACGCTAATAGGAACAGGACATGTATTCAACCTAGCACAACCACTACTCAATATATTTGATGAAAAACAACCAAACATAATATGCATAGAACTAGACCAGCAAAGATACAACGCAATGATGATGAAACAAGCAGATCCCAAGGCATACAAAAACACGCAAAAAAACGTCCCAATAATCTACAAACTTCTCGCCAGATTCCAGGAAGGAATGGCAGAAAAATATGGAGTAACAGCCGGCCAAGAAATGCTCACAGCAATAAACTACACACAAAGCCATCAACTACCACTAGCATTCATAGATATGAACGCCCAGAAAATGTTTGCAAGAATGCTAAAATCCATGTCATTTTCAGAGAAATTCAAACTATTTCTAACAGGATTTGCGGGATTATTTATCAGTAAAAAACAAGTTGAAAAAGAATTAAAAAACTTTGAAGGTGATTTTGATTCATATATTGAGCAAATAGGAGGAAAATTTCCAACCATCAAAAAAGTATTAATTGACGAGAGAAATGAATATATGTTAAATAAGTTAATAGAAGCAAATGAACAACACGAAAAAGTCATTGCAGTAATGGGTGATGGACACATATCAGGTATTTCAGAGTTATTAAAATCAAAAAAAGTTGAATTTGAAAGTATAAGGTTAAGCGAACTAAGAAATCAAAACACAACGATATCGGATTCTTCAACAGCTTCATTCACAACAGGACATAAAGAGTTATAAATTCCTGCCAAGTTTTAAAAAACCTGCATCTATGTCGTTTTTATATCATGGGCCTGTAGCCTAGACTGGATAGGGCGATAGCCTCCTAAGCTATAGATCGCGGGTTCGAATCCCGCCAGGTCCGTAAAATATATGGTTTCAATTGTCACATCTAGCATGCTTTTTAGATAATCTTGTAAAAATCTCTAATGTCTATTGATGCGTTTTGCTCATTTATTGCTTTTACTTTTAAAGTATGTCGACCGCGTATTGTTTCTAGATTCCATGTATATGGTGGTTCGTAATCGATATGGGTTTTTACGCCATCTATGTAAAATTCTACTCGATCAGTGTTTTCAGCAGTCACATTTATTTGTATATCTCCAATAATTCTTGGTGTTGCTGATGTAAATAGTTTTAGATCTTTGAGTATTGTTGTGATTTCTTTTCCGAATAGATATGTTTTTTTAATTTCCGGAGTTTGGATATGTACTTTTGGCACATCTGGTTGCAGGTTTCCGTATACTCCATCAATGTATATGATTCCTGTGCAGTTTTCATCGTAGCGTTGATACCATGTACCTGTTATCATATTTGCATCATATGCCATTTTAAGCCAGCCGTCTAGCCCCCATTTTGTTCCCCAACTGTTTTTTACGATCCAGCATTGTTCACTGTCATTGTACCCAACAATTGTCATTACATGTCCTCCAGCAATTGGTCCCCATTTATGTTGATATACTCCTTTGTTATAATAAAAGAAATCTTTCCAGAAATATGCACAAAATACGAGTGGGCCATATTCTACTAACGCTGCTTTAATTTCTTCTTCTGTGTTATTGACCCAGCCCCATTCATTTATCTTTACTGTTCTGTTTTCCCACCCATCTAGGCTTATAAACGGGTAATCATATGCCCTATGCGGATCCGGGTAGCATCCTTCATCTGGAACTCCAATTTCTACCAGATAGTCTGCTGCATCTATCAAATTTACATATCCTGCCTCAAATGTTCCACCTGCATAGAAATAAAGATGTGTTTCTGAGAGATCAGGGTTGTAGGTTTCTTGTTTTTGGTATTGCATTATTGTTTCAAGTGACGCACATAAAGCATATGTTTCACATGTTGGCGCTGGTGATTGATCTTTGATTGGTCCGACATAATCAGTTCCATTTACATTACACCAAGTAAATGATGATGGAAGACTGGTTTTTTCCATACTTGCTTCTGCTTTGGTTATTGAAAAGGTACAAGTTGAAAGCATTATTATTGCAATTATTGCGACAGTCGTTTTTTTCAAGTCGTTTTCCCCAATATGAAATAAAGAATCTGCAATATATATGTTACTGTTAATATAAAAAGGTTTTAATTGTCATACCTAGTGGGTTCACTTCAACAGATACTAAACAGCCCCAAATCCAGCATTTTCATGCTTCTATAATATAGCAATATTTACCCTTACATTTTAATATTTTTAAATTCTAAAAAAGTGGAGTGACATAACTACCAACAAGTAAAACAATAGAAGAACTAATTGTTATCAAAATATTATCATCAAGTAGTCCTATTTCATATCTTTCTACAACTGATGCTACAATTGCAGCTATGACCCCTGCAAGCGCTATTCCACCAAAACCACCTAGATAATAGCCAAAAGGGATGCATAGAAAAGCCATGTATATGTTGCCAATGGGATGTTTTGATCGTTCTTTGAATGCTATGTTTCTTACAATCCCTGTTATACCATCGCCAAGTGCCATGAAAGTAGCAGGAATAATAGCTATCCATGCAGGGTTATTAATTCCCTGCATATCAAAAAATATCCATAAAATAAAAATACTCAAACCCCACATAATACAAAAATTGACATCATTCAAATCTTTTTTTGTTTGAAACCAATAAAGTTTTTCTCCGCCTTTATGCGAAAAAAAAGTAAATACAGTTAAACCAAGACCACAAAACAATGGACACCAAGGAGAAATGAACACAACTGGAACAAGCAATGCAATAACTCCACCTGCAAAGATATGAATGATTTTTCTATTGTAATAAATAGCCTCTTTTTTATTAATGCCTTTACGCATCATCCATTCATAAGTCTTTTTTGTAGAATATATAACAATAAAGGCATAAACCGCTAGGATGAAGATCCATAATATCTGAATTAACACCTGCTGTATTTCAAGAGACACATGTTACCCTATATTGTCCCAGTTATTAATATTTATGAAATAACCTCAAAAACTACTAATTCACCCATAGAAACCATTATATAATGCAGGTTAATACTAGCAAAATACAAAAGAAGGAAAACAACAAGATCTATAGGTTTCGTTTTTTCTCGAAATTTAAGACCTTTTTTTGTAAAAAACGACTCCAAAAACAATTTAGGAGGAATAAATAAAAATGAAAGGAACAATAAAATGGTACAACACAAGAAAAGGGTACGGATTTATTGAGGGTGAAGATGGAAAAGATATCTTCGTCCACAAAACATCCCTACCTGAAGGTGTCTTCATAAATGAAGGCGATAAAGTAGAATATGAAACAGAAGACTCAGAAAGAGGCCTTAAGGCTGTAAACATCAAAAAATTGTAAAATTATCCTATAACACCTTATAAGGCTTAATAGAATATTTATAACAATTTATCTCTTTCTTTTTTAGCTAGTTTATCTAGCAGGGGAAAAAACTAAGAAAAAAAATCCCCTCTCCTTTTTTATCAAGAAATATATAGAACGGTTTTTAAAAGTGTAATTTATACAGTTATTTTGAGGGATGATAGGAATAATAGAACTTGTTAGTGCAATGTTTTCATTATTGTTTACATTTATCTTTATATATGTACTCATTCCAAAAATGAAAACAGAAAAAATCTACTGGAAAGATTATTTCAAACAAGTTGATATTTATCAGGGAAGATCCTGGCATCATGACCTATGGGATTTGTTAGTTAAATAGAAAAAAAACACTCATGACCTTTCAGGATACTCAATGAAGGCGAAAATAGATGGAAAACAATCTATTTACATAGCAAAATTATTTTTTACTGATTTCTTTATCTTTTTTGAAACATTCATCACAAATTGTATTACCGGAAGGTATTACTTTACCACATACACTACATTTACCACGATAAAAGCGTTTAAAACCAAACACTATCTCATGGTTTTTAGTAATCCAATTGAACATAAATCTTTCTCTGTGAATCCCTGATTCCATCTCAACCCGTTATAGGCATAGTTATCTGTGTATATAAAAGAAATGCTTAAATCTAAACACAATTTGCAGGAAAAATACTTAAATAACTGCTTTATAAACCGAATCTAGAGGAAGAAAACTATGAAAGCTTTTGTAACTGGCGGCGCAGGGTTCATAGGAAGCCATCTAGTAGATAAACTCATAGATAAAGGATACAGGGTTACTGTTTTTGATAATCTTAGCAGTGGTGAAAAGAAATACATGCAACACCATTTTGACAATGATGATTTCAATTTTATTGAAGGTGATCTTTTAGATCTTGAACTGGTTAAAAAATCTATAAAAGACCATGATGTTGTTTTTCATATATCTGCAAATCCATTTGTTAGATTAGGTGAGGAACAGACTAGGCTTGATCTTGAACAAGGACCCGTTGTAACATATAACATTCTTGAGTCTATGAGAATTCATGGTATTAAAAAAATTGTTTTCTCATCTAGTAGCGTGGTATATGCTGAGACACCACCAATTGCACTTCCAGAAACGTATGGCCCCACTTTACCTATATCACTTTATGGCGCTGGTAAACTAGGAGCAGAAGGACTTATCAGTGCTTTCTGTGGGACATTTGATTTTCAAACATGGATATATCGTTTTGCAAATGTAGTTGGCAGCCGTGGCACACATGGCATAATTGTTGATTTCATTGATAAACTACATAAAAACCCAAATGAATTAGAAATATTGGGCGATGGTAAACAGCAGAAACCCTATTTGCATGTCAGCGATATAGTCAATGGGATTTTACATGGTTTTCAACATTCAAATGAACAAATTAATCTGTTTAACCTAGGACCGGATAGTAATACAACTGTTACTCATATAGCTGAGATGATTGTAGAAGAAATGGGACTTTCTGATGTTGAGTTTAAATATACTGGTGGGTCTCGTGGTTGGAAAGGAGATGTACCTCGTTTCCAACTTGATGCAGCAAAGATTAAAAAACTTGGATGGAAAGAAAATTATACCTCTGATGAGGCTGTCCGTAAATCTATAAAAGAAGTACTTGATGAACAATAAACAGTTCTGGGAGAAAAAAAGAAGATTATGATAATTTCAAGAGCACCTGTCCGAATCACACTCGGAGGCGGAGGAACAGACCTAGCATCATATTACTCAAAATATGAAGGAGCACTCATCGCCGCAGCAATTGATAAATATACATTTGTAATGGCCCATCCAAGATTTACAAAAGACATTCAGCTTAACTATTCTGAACTCGAGTTAGTAGAAAAAGTAAGTGATATTAAACATAATATTTTCAGAGAAGCATTAAAATTATTAAAGATCGGACCAGGTGTAGAACTCAACAGCCTTAGCGACATAATTGGACGATCGGGAATGGGTACAAGCGGTAGTTTTACAGTCTGCCTCTTAAACGCACTTCATGCTTATAAAAAAGAATTTGTATCACAAAAACAGCTGGCAGAAGAAGCATGTAAGATAGAAATAGACATACTCAAAGAATCCATTGGTAAACAAGATCAATATATGGCAGCCTTTGGTGGAATAACACACTTACAATTTGCCAAAGATGGAACAGTAACAGTAAAACCTGTGAAAATAAGTGAAGGAACACGAGATGAAATGGAAAACAACTTAATGCTTTTTTATACAGGTATAACTCGCTATGCATCAAACATACTTAAAGAACAAAATGAGAAAAGTAAAAAAGACGATCCCAATATAATAGATACACTAAATGAAATAAAAAAAATAGGTCTAAATACAAAAAAAGCGTTAGAAAAAGGAGACGCAGATAAACTCGGTGAATATTTCGACGTTCATTGGGAGACTAAAAAACAATTATCTAAAGGTATAACAAACAAGTTCATAGATAATTTCTATAACCTTGCTATGAAAAATGGTGCAATAGGCGGTAAAATAATGGGTGCCGGTGGCGGTGGATTTTTTATGTTTTACCATAACGGAAACAATAAGGAAAAAACAAAATTTACTAAAATTCTTGCAAAACAAGGACTCAACAAGTTGCGTTTTAATTTTGATTTTGAAGGAGCAAAAATATTACTTAATATGAAAAGACTCTAAGGGGAAAAAGGTTATGAAAAACAAAAAAGAAATCAAACAATACCTAAGTGAGATAAAAGACATCTGTGATAATATTTCAAATGAAGACATTGACAAAGCAATAGAAATCCTGTTTGATGCATGGAAAAACAACAATCAAGTGTTTTTCTGTGGAAATGGTGGAAGTGCAGGAACTGCTACTCATTTCATGTGTGATCTTTTCAAAGTGACAATTGTTGAAGGTAAAAAACGTTTCAAAGCATTCTGCCTAAACGACAATATTCCTCTGATGACCGCGCTTATTAATGATGATGGCTGGGATAACTTATATATTGAACAACTTAAAAATCTCTATAGAACGGGTGATGTTCTCCTCTGTCTAAGTGTACATGGTGGAAGTGGTAAAGACAAAGCAGGTGCATGGTCACAAAACCTTCTTAAAGCAATGGACTATGTAAATAAAAACGGTGGAAAGACAATAGGCTTTGCAGGATTTGATGGTGGAGCAATGAAAGATATTGCAACAGCATGCATTGTTGTCCCATTTGATGCAACACCACATGTTGAATCTTTTCATGTCGTACTTCAACATCTAATAGCATCTAGACTAAAAGAGAAAATAATAGATTATAAATAGAACGGGTTGAAATGAAGAATAAAGCAGTTTTTATCGACCGAGATGGCGTGATTAACGAAATTATTTATCATAAAGAGATGGGTATTTTAGACTCCCCATTTAATGCTGGTCAGATAAAACTTTTACCAGATGTAGGAAAAGCCATTTCTGAACTGAAAAAAATGGGCTATAAAACCATTATTGTTTCAAATCAACCAGGAATTGCAAAGAATCGTTTCTCAGAAGAAGAATTTTCAAAAATGAAAGAAAAAGTTCGAGATGAACTTAAAAAACAAGGAGCAGTTGTTGATGATGAATATTACTGTATTCATCACCCATATGGTAAAATAGAAGAATATACCAAAAAATGTAATTGTAGAAAACCTGAGCCAGGTATGATACTGAAAGCTGCTGAAAAACATAACATTGATCTTTCAAATTCATGGATGATAGGAGATGGTATTACAGACATACAAGCAGGTAAAAAAGCAGGATGCAAAACAATTATGATAGGGCGTATGAAATGTGATCTATGCCAAAAGATGGCAGAAGAAAACGCAGAACCTGATCACATCACACCAACGCTATATGAGGCATCTAAAATAATTCAGAGCAGGTAGTCTGACTAAAAGGAAAATGTTTATAACACTTTTAGCATAACAAATTATAAACCTATTAATATATTGAGGGAGAAGTACTTTGAAAGAGATAGGAATACTAGAGTTGAAGTTCCATATAAAATATCTTTATACCATTGCAAAGATTTGTAAAACAAAAGATACACGTGTTACTATTTTTACAACAGAAGATGTTCTTTCAAAACTTGAAACATATCTGACAGATACATCAAACTACAATATTGTGTTAAAAAAAGAAAATGAATGTATTAACACGTTTTTGAAAAGAGTGAAAAAAATCTGTAATGAAAAAATTGATCTGCTTTTCATAAACACATTTCCACTAAGTGTTTTTTATATCCCGCGTTTTTTTGGATTCCGGCCAAAATGTAAAACAATAATTACACTGCATACAGTTAATGCATGGTTGAAACCAAAACCCGTGTTTAACATTAAAAAACTAGTTAGAACAATTGATACTAACC
Source organism: Thermoplasmata archaeon (assembly GCA_030640585.1). GTDB lineage: Archaea > Thermoplasmatota > E2 > DHVEG-1 > DHVEG-1 > DAOWIZ01. The sequence continues at coordinate 5,396 of DAOWIZ010000049.1, read as the reverse complement.
TAAGTGTTTTTATTGCAAATAAGATTATTCTACCAAAATTTGATGCGGTAAGTGTTATTTACCCACCCATTAAAGATTATATTCTAAGAGAAACAAACTATGATAAAAAAGTATTTACTTTGCCTTTTAATTTTTTTGAGAAACAAGTTGTGAAAAAAATCCAACATGATAAAAAAATAAAGTTTGTTGTACCTGGTCAAATTGAGGAGCATAGAAGAGATTATGATGTTGTTTTAGATGCATTTGAAAAACTTTTTGAAAAACACAACAAAAGCATTGAACTATGTTTTTTAGGTTATCCTGTTGGTACATATGGGAATCGCATTATTAAAAGATGTAAAAAACTACAGGATATGGGATATCACATAGAATATTTCGAGAGTTTTGTACCAGAAGACTCGTACAATGAGGCTATGAAAAACGTTGATTTCATAATTTTACCTATTAAAGTTAAATCACGTGGTCTGGGACTTATACCTGAGTTCTATGGCACATCAAAGGGTAGCGCTGCGGTCTTTGAAGCAATTCAGTATTCTAAACCTTTTATTGCTCCTAATGATTTTAAAATAACTGGAAATTTAAAAAGTTCAACAATGCAATATAACAATTCTGAGGATATGGAAAAACAACTTGCAAACTATATTGAAAACGTTGATAAAATAAATTTCTTAAAAGATGAAGCTAATAAAAACTCAAAGAGTTTCTCACTTGATGTACTGCAGGATTATTTCACAAATGAGATATTAAAAAATTTGGACGATTTATAAAATAATATGGAATTTACGGAGAGGAAAAAATGAATGTTTCAGTTGTTATCACTACAAAAAATGCAGAAGAGGATCTTAAAAGACTGCTGGATAGTTTAGATAAATTTTCAAAAAGTATTGAAGTAATTGTAGTTGACTCACGGTCAACTGATGATACGCCAAAGATTGCGAAAAGTCGACCATATGTAAAGTTTATCTCAGAGGAATGCACAGCTGGTGGTGGACGTAACATTGGAGTAAAAAATGCAAAATATGATATTATCGCTATGCTTGACGCCGATACTGAGGTTACTGATGAATGGTTCCCGGAGTTAGTTTCCACGATGAAATATTCAGATATTGCCGCAGGGTATGCACCAGATCCAAATGGTAAACATCTTTCAAGGGTTCCAATTGTTATAAACGGGCAAGATATAACGTATCCTCAATGTAATATTGCATATAAAAAACATGTTTTTGATGATGTAGGCTTTCTTAGAGACGATATGACTTATGCTGAGGACTGTGAGTTTAATTATCGTTGCACAAAAAAAGGTTATAAGATTACATATAACCCAAAAATGGTTGCATTTCATTATGAGAGACCTACAAAGAAACAGTGGATTTCAAAAGCAATTAAAAATGGATATGGACGTTTTGAATTGGAAAAATTCATCCCAGAAATTAAAAACAAACATGAGCATGGATTTAAAATGAATAATCTGATACGCCTAGGATTTGGTTTCATTGGTTATGTAATGGGTCATCTCAAAGGCAATAAAAAGGATGAAGAGGGAGTTAAAGGACCAGGCATTCGTTAAAAAAATATTTTAATTATAGGAGAGATAGGAGCAAAAATATGCATGTTCTTTTAATGTTTCCAAACATTTTCACACCACTTTCGTTTTCACCAGCAGTTCAAATTTTATCAGCTGTTCTCAAGGGAGCAGGACACAGCGTTAGTTTATTACATATCCATAAAAACTTGATACCTAATGATGAAGAGACAATAATAAAAGAAATTAAAAAAATCAAACCTGACATAATCGGTTTTACATCTACTTCTTTTGAATATGAAAGGGTTGAAGAACTCGCAGGAGCCATTAAAAAAGAAGTAAAAACACCTGTTATCCTTGGTGGGATTCATGCTACAATTTCACCTGAGGATTTTAAAGGTTCTAATTTTGATTGTTGGGTTGTTGGCGAGGGAGAAAAAGCAATGGTTTCGATTGCCAATGGAGAAATTAAACCCAAAGGTATCATACATGGAGAGATGGAAGAAGATCTGGATGTCCTACCGTTTAATGACTGGGATATAATGGATAGTGCAAGAATAATCAAAAGCAAAGGCAACTGGCTGGATATAGCATTTTCAAGGGGGTGTCCATTTGACTGTGCTTTTTGTGCTAATGCTCTGCTTAAAAAAATCAAAGGAGAGCCATATGTTCGTAAAAGAAATGTTGATAAATGTATAGAAGAATTGAAATATATTATTTCAAAATTTGATGTAAAAGTTGTAAATTTTGCTGATGATGAATTTACACTTAATCATAAATGGGTTTCTGAGTTTCTTAAAAAATACAAAGCAGAAATACTTGATAAACATGATATTCATTTTGTGATAGAAGCACGGGTTGACACAATAAATGATAAAACAGCAAAACTTCTCAAAGAATGCGGCTGTCTGGAGATACAGTTTGGAGTTGAGACGTGTAGCCCACGGTTACTAAAATTTTTAAATAAAGGTATCACCAATGAAAAAATAAAAAAAGCATTTGACATCTGTAAAAAATACGATATTAATACATATGTCTATATGATGATAGGTATACCAACTGAAACTGAAAAAGACATTATGGAAACCATGAAGTTTCTAGCAATAATTAGACCTAGAATTATACGACCTACTTTTTTATGTCCTGTGAAAGGTACACAGATCTATGATTATTGTGTTGAACATAAACTTCTTTCAAAAAATGTAACAGTTTGGAACTTTGAATCACCTCTAAAACTTAAATCTATTGATAGTACTACTTTGTTCAGATATTGGTTTTTGTATCCCTGGGTTATCAATAGCTGTATGGGATATGAAGAATATACCAAAAAAGTTGAAGAATACTTTAAAAAAGATACCACAGATTCAGCAACGTTTGATACACTCCTAACGGACGATGAAAAACTTAGCAAAGAGATGAGAAAAAAGAAATTAGAGCATTATGTTTACAAAGCAGAAAGAAAGAAAGGAGATAGGAAATTTAGGTTCAATAGATTTGAGATGGTAAAACCATAAAAAAACAAATTTACTACTTGTTAAAATATTACCAAATCTATAATAAGGTGTTTTTTGATTATTGGAAAAAGAGAACAGATTGGAGGTCTGAGATGGAAATATTCCTAGATACAGCAAATATCGATGATATAAGTGAAATACTAAAATGGGGAATAATAAAAGGTGTTACAACTAATCAAAAGATTTTTTTGAAAGAAAAAGGCTGTAACTTTGAGCAACAGGCAAAAAAAATCCTTAAAATAGTTGAACCCCTCCCGGTAAGTCTTGAAGGACCAAATAATCTTGATGAACTACTTGACAGTGCCCATGAGTACAATAAGTGGGGTAAAAACGTTGTAATAAAAGTACCAATGCTACCAGATGGCGATGGGCTTAAAGCAGTAAAAATCTTATCAAGTGAGGGTATAAAAACAAATGTTACAGCGATGATGAATCTTAACCAGGCTTTTCTTGCAGTAATGGCTGGTGCAACCTATGCTAGTTTGTTTTTCAACCGTATACGTGACTCTGGTGATGACCCAGTACAAATAACTAAACAGGTGAAAGAAGCAATTGATGAAGGCGGCTATAAGACTAAAATTATTGTTGGTAGTATCCGCAGTCCTGATGATGTCGCTGAAATTATTACAACTAATGCTCATGTTGTGACAATTCCTTATAAGATTCTTAAACAGATGCCGTATCATAAAAGTACTGTGTCAACTCTTGAAGAGTTTGATAAAGCCTGGGAAGAGTTTAAACAAGCAGAAAAACATAAATAAAAATGTTATTTTTATCCGATGTTCCTGAAGGAAAACTAAGATATATGAATAAGTTTATAAGCAATTAAATATTGCAGTTTAATAATTAAATGGGGATTATAATACAACGGTGAATTGATAGGACATGACTATGTGTTATGTGGAGGAGAAGTTAATGGAGAATAAAACTATAGATGAGTTATTTGGTACAAATAATCAGAAGGTGGATTATGAAGAATTGCATGCCTTTTTTAATAAAAAGTTAAATGAGTTGTATGAGAAGGACAAGACAACTCCTCTACTTGATTATGATGATATTCGTTATTCATCTATGATTGATTTTATCTATGATATTATGCCTTCTTTAAAAGATGAAATAGATTTGGAGAAATCTTAATTATCAGATAAAACCACCCTAGGATAATTTTTTTAGACTTTTTTATTGATTTACAGAAGAGATTCTTGTTTGCATATTTTTTCATTTTGACGTTTTAACAGGTTAACTTTATATACAGTTAATGATAGACAATAACGTGCTAGATAATAGCATGAATAAGTGAGAAGAGGTAGATGCACGATGAACTGGCTCTTTGGATATAAAAACGAAATAATTGAACCTTGGAAAGGAGACTTAACGTATATTCTTTATATTTTATTACTAAGATTTATATATTATGGTAATAATATTATAATAAGTCTTAAATAGAAAGGTGCAGTAATGAGACATATAATAGTAGGCGCAGGCGTAATAGGAACTGCAACAGGCATATGGCTCCATGCAAATTGCCAAGAAGTAATATTTTGTGACATTAAACCAGAAGCGCTCAAAAAACTGCAAAACAAAGGACACAAAGTAACCTCAAACCTTAAAGATATCAAAGCAGACATTTACTGGATATGCACAGCAGAATGGGACACAGAAAAAGTCATACAAGAACTAACTAAGGCGGTAAAAAACCCAATCGTTGTCATAAGGAGTACAATGCCGCCAGGATCAACCAAAGAACTCGGGAAAAAATATAAAATAAAACATCTAGCACATGTCCCCGAATTTTTAAAACAAAAAACAGCCATATCCGACATGTTTGACAAAGACAGAATTGTAATCGGAACAGCAGACGAAAAAATCAAAAAAGCCCTTTCAAAAGTCTTTGAAAGTGAGACAATAGACATAATATACACAGACACTACCACATCTGAATTAATCAAATATGCATCAAATTGTTGGCTTGCTATGACCATTTCATATTGGAATGAAATCAAAAAAATATGTGATAAACTCAAAGTAAACCCGCAAATGGTAGCAAACGCAGCATGCCTGGATAGAAGAATTAGCAAATATGGAACAGCTATGATGGGAGAACCATTTGGAGGATTCTGTTTCCCGAAGGATACAAAAGCCTTAGTAAAAGCCTTTGAAGACAATAATTTGGACCCGATACTTTTAAAAGCAGTTCGTAAGGTTAATGAAAAAATAAAAAAAGAAAAAGAAAAACAGGCATGAACTATGGCAAAAACAGTCTCAGTGATTATACCAACATATAACAGGACAGAAGTTCTAATGAATTCAATTAAAACAGTTTTAAATCAAACATATAAAGGAGAAATAGAACTAATTAT
>DAOWIZ010000004.1 GCA_030640585.1 Thermoplasmata archaeon | reverse complement strand
TGAAAGTCCTTTGCTTAGACTCTTTTTTGTTCCTTCTGCTGTTCTTGCATTTGCCATTGTCGCCATACGCATTCCAATGTTTCCAGCAACTGCAGAAAATATCGCCCCTACAACAAATGCTAGTGATAAACCCCAGTGCATGCTTTCCTCTACAAACGATGCTGCAAAGAGAAGCCCTGCAACAACTGCAACAAACACAACAAGGACTTTATATTCACTTTTCAAAAATGCCATCGCCCCCTCGCGTATGGCACCACTGAGTTCTTGCATTTTTTCATTTCCAGCACTCTGCTTTTTGACATTAAAAAATAAATATACTGCAAAAAGCAAAGATACTACTCCACCTATTGGTATAATTAATGATATATCCATAATAACCTCTCACCCTGCATCGGTGAAAGCAATAATCCTTATTTAATTATTATGTTTTATGATAGGCACTTATTGTATTCATTTAATTTTGTAAAAATTTAGGCATCATTTGTAAAGACACAAATATATATTATAAAAACAATTATATATTAAATAGCGTTGCACAATTGCGCCTAATTTGGAATGTAAACCCAATCATCAAAAATGAGACTTAATAACCATGTTGAAACGATTAGGAACTCTTATAGAAAAAAAACCATGGCTGGTCGTAGGAATAATATTTTTGATAACCATAGGTTTTGGAACAATGATACCATTTGTAGAAATGGGAACATCAATGGATGATTTCACACCAGATGATGAAATCATCCAAGCAGCTCAACGCATCCCTGAATATTTTGGCGGCAGAGAAGAAATGCTGATGATCTATGCTGAAAAGCAAAACGCAAAAAACGCTGTTACCCCTGAAGCATTGAAAGAAGAATATCTTGTTTTAAAAGAGTTAGAAAAACTCGATGAAACAGGGATGAGTATCAGTGTAGCAGGTCTTGTAGATATTACATGTCAGATTGAATTTGGTAAATCACTTTTGAATTGCTCCAATGATGAAATCAGTGTTGCATTCCAAGATTTGATGTCAGAACCAATCACTGACGAGATACAGATGATAAGCATAGATGATCCAAATGAAGAAATAGATTATAACCTACATCCAAAAATTTCAAAAGGAAAAACAATAGACAGCATGGATGTAAAAAACTATTACATGAACGAAGATGAAGAAAAAATATATTTTTCAATTGAGGTTTATGATCTTTCTCATTTTGAGTCTGAATTAATGCCACCAAATAAGGCGATGAATGTAATTGAATGGTACATAGATTTTAAAAATCTCATAATACCTGATGAGATGTTAGATATAAATTATAAAATTACAGCCCGTATTGAACCAACAAATGAGTTATGGGAAATAGGAAAAGGACTACCAGGAAACATAAAAAATATACTCTATAATATCAAAAACCGTGAGTTGTTTAAATCATACAAAAAAGAAGTATATCTTTGGATAAGCCCACCGGGTCAAGATATGTCTTTTCCAATACCATTAGAGACAGGCAATGTTACTTTTAATACAGTAGAAAACAGGGTGGAAATAGAAGTTGAAAAAGAAGAACTTGGAAAATATGGTATTGTACCTGAAATGTATGGTATGGGGCTACCTACAAGACTTGGAAACTTAAAAACAGGTACAAGGTTTTACCAAATACCTGGTTTAAAACTTCCATGGTCAAGAGTAACTGTCAACATTGAATTTATACAAGAACTATTTGGGAAAATTCAGAACAAACCAATGTTAAATAACATTTTTACAAAACTTACAAGTAAATTTGATGATTTTTCTTGGGAAGATTTTGATGAAATGTTTGCTATGATGAATGAGGGTGATTTTGCAGTTGAAACTATATCTCTTAAAGATATGGAAAATGGATGGGTAATACTAGATGAATCATCTGAAGCAGATAATACTTTTTTCATAAAACCGTTTTTTATGAAAGAGATGGGAAATGCAGCCAGAATATTTTTATCAAAAGATTACGACGAAACATCTGGCCCAAGTGCCACATTGATGATGATTGGGATAGATGAAACCAGTGGTCCTATGGGTACGGGTAAAATAAGCAAGTTTGTTGTTCAAATACTCAATGAGCAGGATTCAAAGAAAAATTATGTTATGATGAAAGCCACTGGTGACGGTGTAATGTCATATCAGATAGATGAATTATCAGTAGAATCGAACAAGATAATTGCTCCAGCAATATTTATTGCAATATGTCTGATATTATTTTTGAATTTTAGAAAACCATCCTATGTGATTCTCCCAATGGTTGGTTTAGTTATATCCATGGTTTGGGTTTTTGGGACAATGGCACTTCTTGGCATCAAGTTCAGTGCAATGTCTGTTGCAATTGCCCCTCTCCTTATGGGACTCGGTGTGGATTACTCAGTTCACCTGTTTCATAACTACCGGGCAGAGCTTGAAAAAGGAAAAACATCAGGAGAGGCAATGATAGCAGCAATACAAGATGTTGGTACAGCTATGTTTCTTGCTGCAGTTACTACGGTTATAGCATTTTTATCTTTTCTTACGGCTAGTGTTCCTCCTATTAGAGATATGGGTATTTTATGTGCAATTGGAATCATATACATTTTTGTAATAACTATAACACTACAGGCCTCTGTAAGATATATTTTAGATAGGAGAAAAAAAGTATCTGGCAAAACAAGGTCAAATAGGGACCCCAATGGAAAAACAATGAAAAAAACAGCAAATATAGTATACAAACACCCTAGGACCCTTATAATCGTTGCATCTATTATTACTATCATAATGATCAGTGGAGCGTTAAATATTCAAACTGGTTTTGACATGGAAGATTTCCTACCTGAAGATAACCCTGCAATGGAATTAATGATAGATATCACAGAAGATTTCCCGTTTTCAAGTCAGGATCAAGAATACAT
>DAOWIZ010000031.1 GCA_030640585.1 Thermoplasmata archaeon | reverse complement strand
CTATCCCTACGACATCAACATCACCATTTTTTAAAATATCATAAGGGTTGAAATAATGAGATAGAGAAATATATCCTAGTGACTTGTAATCAGGGATCATCAAACTTATAGATTGAAAAACAAACATTCCAACTATAATTGCTATCATTATGATACTTGCCTTCATTTTTTCATCAATAATAACCGAAATCAGTAAACCTATGCCCAAAATTGCTAGAAAATAAGGAATTGAAACAATATGTGTCATAAAAAGATGCATAAAGTTCAGCTCTTCATTGATTGCAAGGGTAACTCCCATAATAGTAAACATTGTCGCAAAATTGATTAATAAAAACATAGGAATTAATCCCAGATATTTCTCAAAAACAACCTGTTTACGTGAAACTGGATTTGACATGAAAATATCAATTGTTTTTCCTTCAATTTCTTTTGAAATTATTGAAGCTGCAATAAAACCAATTATGATTCCAAGAATCAACATCCAGAACATCTGATACATTTCAGCATTTAAAAATCCAACATAAGAAGCCATATCTTCTATACCTGGAATAAAATTCATTGACTCCATATAAGCAGGAGCCATATCTGCCAAGACCTCTTTAAAGGCAGGGTACATACCAGCAAACATTACAGCCATTCCCATAAAAAGCAATGTCAGAATAATTGTTATCTTCCAGTTATCTTTCATCGTTTGAAAAGCAATTCTGAAACGTAACAATTCTTTGAAATTCATGCCTCATCCTCTTTATAATAATGGATAAAAATATCTTCCACGCTAAATTCGTTGATTTCAAGGTCTAATACTGTAAATTTTGCTAGTTTTTTTATCCAAAAATCAATATTGTCAGATGTGACAAATTCAATCCATCCATTTTTTATTTTCATATCTTTTGGGCCTTTGAACCGTTCTGGTTTTTCTTTTATTCTGAACCGTATTATTTTTCCTTTTTTGTTTTTTAATTTATCAACGTTTTCAAGAGCTACTAGTTCTCCTTCTTTTATTATTCCTACACGGTCACAGATTTTATCAATTTCACTAAGAATATGTGAGCTGAAAAACATTGTTTTTCCTTTCTTTTTTTGTTCATTTAAAAAATCATAGAATTTCTGTTGAAATAATGGATCAAGTCCAGATGTTGGTTCATCCATGATAACAAGCTCAGGGTCATCCATGAAAGCCTGGATGATTCCTAGTTTTTGCCTCATTCCTTTTGAATATCCTTTGATTTTACGTTCAAGCGGAACTTCAAATACTTCCAATAATTCATCAAGAAGAGTCATTTCAGAGGTTCTTAACGATGCGAAATATTCCAGGAATTGTTTACCTGTTAAATGATTATATAGATTTAACTCCCCAGGAATATATCCAACGTTTTTCTTTATTTCAACGATGTTATCTCTTATGTTTTTTCCAAAAATATATGCCTGTCCATTTGTTGGTATTAATAAACCTAGAAGTGTTCTAATTGTTGTTGTTTTCCCTGCGCCATTTGGGCCTAGAAAACCAAATATTTCTCCTTTTTTAACAGAGAACGACAGATTTTCTATACCTTTGATTTTTCCATAATACTTTGTTAAATCTTTTGTTTTAATGACATCCACTTTGAACCCAACAATGTTTGTAATAAAATCTTATTATATAAGAACTCTGTTAAGATTACTTTACCATTGTTTTTTTATGATGTAGCCATATCGTTTACATTTGAAATTAGTTCTTGAATGTTAAACGGTTTTACAATATAATCATGAACACATGCTTCAAGTCCTTTCATTTTTTCATGATCATATGTCCCTTTAGCTGTTACTATTGAAATTGTTACATTTTTTGATAAACCAGAGTCAACTATCTCACGAATGGTATCCCACCCATCCATAAAAGGCATCATGATATCTATGAGTATTATGCCTTTGAAACCTCGTTTCAGTTCTTTTAAACAGTCCTTACCGCTATCAACCGTGAATACTTCATATCCTTCTTTTTCAAAAATGGATCTAATAGTTATCAAAATATCCGGGTCATCATCTACTACCATCAGTTTTTTTTCCATTCTATTTTCATCTCAACCGATATTTAATAATTTAATAGTAACATGTTATACTTTGTCAACATCTAGTATATAAAACTATTGAGAAAAAATGACAATATGAAAAAATGATAGTATTGGAATTCTAGCGTACATATCATTTGTTTTTATACTAAAAAAACAGATCATCCACTAAGTCCAACAGTAACAAGCATAATGAACATCCCAATGATCAAAAGTTGTTTTTTTATCTCATTCTCACAGCATCTAAGTATTATCTATTGCTTTATAAATTCTATTTATCAAACATATTAATCAAAACATCACTTAGTTTACCAATTTGTTCAGGTGAAATCTCCTCAACACGTCTATCAACAAAAGGAATTTCTTCAAAATCTATGTTTTTATACATCTTACTAATGGTGTTTTTTATTTTTTTTCGCCTGTGGTTAAACAACTCCTTTGTCAGATTAAAAAAATGTTTTTCATCATTAACATGAAATGGAGGCAATTGTTTAGGAACCATCCTAATTACGCAAGAATCAATCTTTGGCTGAGGTTTAAAACAGGTCTTTGGAACTGTTTCAACTATCTCACAATCTGCCTTGTAATAAACACCAACAGACAGACGTGAGTAATGTTTATTACCGGATTTTGCTATCATTCGTTGTGCAAATTCCTTTTGATAAATTAAAACAGCCAGATCAAAACTATGTTTTAGTAGTTTGAATGTTACTGGTGAAGATATTTGAAAAGGTAGATTTGAAACTATTTTATTGAACCTTGGCAACTTTTCAAAATCAACATCTAAAACATCCTTATGGATTAACTCTACGTTTCCTGGTAAAATCTCTCTTAGTTTTTGAACTAACTGACTGTCTATCTCTATTGCTATTACTTTTTTTGCTTTTCTTGCAAGAATCTTTGTAAGAATACCTTGCCCAGGGCCAATTTCCAAGACAACATCATCACTAGATATATTGGCATGATTTACTTCTCGCTCTGCAACTCTTGTATTGATTAAAAAATTTTGACCGAGTTTTGTTGCCATACTCAAACTTTAGTAATGTCCCTTGGTAATAGGTGGACGGGTAAATAATCGATATTTCTGATCAGGGTCAGTAAGCTCAAGTTCGATACGTTTAGCAATAAGCTTATCAGGGGCACGTAAAAAATCTATTCTGTCACACATTTCTCCAAAGTCAGTAAATGGTTTTTTCTTACGTTCATCAAGTATATCATGCATCATTTTTTTACCAAGACCTGGTAACAGTTCTAGTACATGGAAACGTGTTGATATTGCCGGTGAATTATTATAGAATTTGATAAATCGTTCCTTTGTTTTCTGCACCATGTCAAGAAGTACATATGGCATTTCACCATGTGCAGTTGATGTAAGATCCTCATAGTTAATTCTTCCTTTGATTTTTGCAATTTTTTTTCTTTTATCAGGATCTTTACCAACATATATTTTTTCACCGATGTTGAACATTGCATCGTCTTTTGGAACCAGCTCCAATAGTGTAAACTGGTTTTCACCGATACCATACACTACAGGGTGCCTCTTATGATGGGGTACATCTCCTCTACCTTTTGCTAAATGGTCTAGTACATATACATAATCTTCCATAATTCTACAACCCCTGGAGTTATTTCTTTATTCTATATAGTATTTATTTACTATCTCCAATATTTTTTTACTTTCATTATCTCCTATTGTGATTCTCTCTTTTGCAAAGATTGTTTTAACATCATCTGCTGTTGTTGGAAGCAGATCAGCTATTTTATAAGCATGAATTTCTTGAATGAAATCAAGACCAGAAAGTTCTTTTATCATGTCTTTTGTTTTACCAAGTGGTACTTTTACAAATTTCTGAGCATGTTCAAGAGCAATTTTTTGTTCATATAGCATTTGTTCTCTGTCTTTACTAACCTTAGTTAGAATACTTTTCACTTCAGAAAGTGTAACTGGCCTTGACTGGTTTTCATCTTCTGTCATTTTAATGTACTCTCCTAAGATGCTCTGATCTAATAATTAAGATTTTATGTTTTTTACCATCATTAATACCCACTAGGTATGACTTGCCTTGCATACCCTCTACTTTCCCAGTATATCCATGGAAACGTATATCTGGCATACCTTTGTGAACAGATGAGTCAATAACTATGTTTACAGATTCTCCTTCTTCAAACTGCTGTAAGGCTCTTGTAATAGACTTAATGCCTCTTTGCCTTGGTTTTTTCCTTAATATGTTTCTGCTTTTACTTCTTATTCCTTTAGATCGTTTTACCATTGTTTCATTCCCCCTTAATTTCGATTACGTCAAGTTCTGTTACTTTGCAGGGAACACCGATCATTTCACTTATACTCGGTTTCGTTCTTCCATTGTCGCCAGAAACCAGTTCCTTAATGTACGTTCCGGATTCTGTTTCTAATGTTAATGTAGCCATAGCACCATCTACTTGATCTACTTTACAGTTATATATATACTTTTCTCTAAGCATATCAGCTCGTCTGTGAGCCACTCTAGATGGCGTAAACTGGCCTATCTTTGCATCTCGTAATGATAGAACTGCCTTTTTAAGCTTTTCGCTATTTATAGGCTTTTCACACTGGAATGTAACATGATATATTTTTTTAAACTTAGAATTCTTAATTCTCGCTATTTCTTTTCTATCTGAAAAACGAAGGTTACATATCTCAATAATATCTTTGTTGTCTTTGTTGATTTCTGTTTCAATTTTTGATAAGTCAATGTTTCTAACATGTGGGTTTTTAATCTCTAAAACAAAAGGACGACCGGTTCCAAGCATTAAAACATCAATATCTTCTCGACCGGCACCATGAAAAGATTCATCTTTACTATAAGTTGCTTCTAAAAACCTTTTAGAAACCAACTGTTCCACACTTGTCTCATACATCTGACCAGTATAGTCACATTTTTTACAACCTTTACCACGGCAAATCCTACAGAACCAACGAGTCTGTGGGATATCACGTTTAAATTTTTTATACCTACCATAGACAAAAAGAGGAACAATTTGCAAGGAGACAACATCAAATGCGGTATCAACTACGGTCATAATTGTAGGGTTTTCAAAATCTACCTCTTTACCAAGTTTTTCTTCTAAAATTTTTCCTGTTTCTCTATTGATTTCTGTTTTAATAGATTCTGAATATTCAGATCCTGCAT
>DAOWIZ010000086.1 GCA_030640585.1 Thermoplasmata archaeon | reverse complement strand
TACCAACAATTAGTTTTGATAAAAAAAGAGTTAAGGAAGTACAGGAATTCATAAAAGAACTGCCAAAGGGGATTGTTGAACTCAAAAATAATAAACTTGAAATCATAGATATTAAAAAAATGCCTGTTTTTGAGTCATATATGGATAAATACAAAGTTGATTACATTACAATAGATAGAGATCCGACAAACATAATATTTAGCTTTGAAACAGATGGATCACTCAGTGCAAAAGACGCATTAATAGAATCTGTAAAAATCCTTGAAGGTAAATATGCAGAACTGGGTAAACAACTTAAAAAACTAAAATAAACCTTCACAATTTTTTTTCTTTTATTTTTTTACCAAAAACAATTTTTACATAGTTCTCTATTTTGAATAATAGATTCTAAGGGCCTGTGGGGTAGCTTGGTATCCTTGTAGCTTCGGGGGTTACAGACTTGAGTTCGAATCTCAGCAGGCCCATATGTTATAAAAACTAAAAAGAAATTCAACAATATCTCAGTAAAAAATCGACATAACTTTGAAATTACTACAAAACGAAAAAATCTATATTGTAACTGCTTTTGGTTTAGAGGAAGTAAGAATAGGTTCATATTTTTTAACATCAACTTTTGATTCCATCTCAGCAATTTGGCTTGCTAGTTCAAAATCAAATTTTAATAAAACCTTGACAAGTTTATTTTCCATATTTAATTGATAAAGAGACGAATTACCAGATTCCCTCGTTTTTACTATTAGTTTCTTTTTAAGAAGTATCTCAATAATTTTGTATACGGTCGGACGGCTTACCTCTGAATGTTTAGAGATATCTGAAACATTATAATCATAATTTGGATGATCTGCAAGGAAATCAAGTATTTTTGTTTGCGGGCTATTTCCAAAGATATCTTTGAACATTTAATACACCTACATCTATATATGTCATCTAAAGTATATAAACTTTTTTAACAATTATGTAAAAAAAATTTACATAATACATATAACACAATTAATCATATCGAAAATCAGGTATGAGTTTTACAGATGTGCAACTAGATCTATTATTCAAACTATGGAGAAATAGATGTTTTGGAAAAGGACATATGCTAATAGACAATCTAGTTGGAGGATTTCCAAGTCATATAAAAGGTCAAATGCAAGAAGAACTCGATGAGTTAATCAAAAAGAATATTGTAATCAAAAAACCATCAAAACCGTATAAAATCTATAATGTTTTACCCTAATTTTCTCCTGTTAAAATGTTTACCCCTCAGCAGGCCCACTTAAAAACCATGTTTTTTGATTGAACAGCAAATGTTTTAAGTTAAAATGTTTTGATATACTCAGATCAAATGAAGATAAATGAAATATTTTACTCCATTCAAGGCGAAGGTAAATGGACTGGGCTTCCAAATATTTTCATAAGAACTACTGGCTGTAATCTTCGCTGTAGTTTTTGTGATACAAAATATGCTTATTCTGATGGACGTGAAATGAGCATAAATGAAATAATAGAGCATATTCAAAAATTTCCCTGCAAATATGTCTGTATCACGGGTGGAGAACCATTAGAACAGAATGAAACTTTGGAATTGATAGAAACACTTATTGAAAAAAAATACATGGCTTGCCTTGAGACAAATGGCAGCAAGAACATTGAAGATATTGCCAATAAAAAAGATCTTTTAATATCAATGGATGTTAAATGTCCATCATCAAACATGGATAAAGAAATGGTATTGGAAAATATTTCAAATCTAGGAGTTAGAGATCAAATTAAGTTCATCATAAAAGATAAAAAGGATTACGATTACGCAAAAAACATAGTAGAAAAATATCAGCCTATTTGTATTGTTTTCTTTCAACCTGTATGGGGAAGCAATTTAAACAATATTGCTGATTGGATACTTAGAGATGGTTTACATGTTAAACTAGGATTACAGGTTCATAAAATAATATGGGGTGATAAAAAAGGAGTTTAAGATAATATTTATGAGTAGGCTAACACAAACTATATAGATAATAAGCTTATTCTGAGTTAAAAAATTGTAATATTTATAACAATAATTATTTAATAAAAAAAATTAGGAAAAATGAAATTGAGGTGAAAATAGAAGATGCAACCAGCAAATATGGCATATGACCGAGCAATTACTGTCTTTTCCCCAGATGGAAGGCTTTTTCAGGTAGAGTATGCTCGAGAGGCAGTTAAAAGAGGTACTACAACTGTTGGACTTAAATATAAAACCGGTGCAGTGCTAATCGTTGATAAACGTATAACTTCTAAACTAATAGAACCTGAGTCAATTGAGAAAATATTTGAAATTGATAAACACATTGGTTGTGCTACATCAGGTCTTGTTGCTGATGCCAGAGCACTTATTGATAGAGCTCGTGTGGATGCTCAAATTAATGAGATAACATATGGTGAGAAAATACATGTACGTACTTTGGTTAAACGTATTTGTGATTTTAAACAAACCTATACTCAATATGGTGGTGTACGGCCTTTTGGTACAGCTCTTCTTATCGCTGGTGTTGATGATACAGGTCCGCGTTTGTTTTCAACTGATCCATCTGGTGCACTAATGGAATACAAAGCAAGTAGCGAAGGATCCGGCCGTGCTGGTGCTATGAGTTTTTTTGAAAGTAATTACAGAGAAGATCTTTCAATGGATGAAGCAATTGATATGGCAATAAAAGCACTTCATAAAGGCACAGAAGGAAAACTTAACCCAGATACAACAGAAATTGGTGTTGTTGATAAAGATACCGAATTCCATATTTTATCACAGGATAAATCAAAGGAATATGTACAGAAAGCAATCGGAGGAAAATAGAATTGGTAAGTCTTGATGACACTGTTATTGCCCGGTTAAAAAAAGGAGAAGAACATTTTGAGATTCTTGTTGATCCTTATGCAGCAGCTGATCTTATTGATGGTAAAGAAATAGATATTATTCAAAACCTGGCAATTGATGCTGTTTTTGAAGATTCAAAAAAAGGTAAACATGCAAGTGAAGAATCACTTAAGAAAAGTTTTGAAACAACAGATATTGCAGAAATAGCCAGACAGATAATTATCAAAGGAGATATTCAGCTGACAACTGAGCAGCGTCGTAAAATGCAACGTAATAAGAAAAATCGTATTGTTGAAACAATTTCACGTAATGCTATGGATCCAAAAACCAAAGCCCCTCATCCAAGGCAAAGAATTGAATTAGCTATGGATGAATTAGGCATACATGTTGACCCGTTTAAACCAGTTAGTGAACAGGTTAAAACAATAATTGAACAATTACGTCCAATTATTCCTATTTCAATGGAGCATATACGAATATCTGTTAAAATTTCAGCAGATCATATTGGTAAAGCTTATGGTGTTGCCAGAAATTATGGTGCCCTTGAAAGAGAGGATTGGCAGTCTGATGGAAGTTGGGTTGGCATAATACGGATTCCTGCTGGTATGCAAACTGATTTTTATGATAAAATGAATGATGTAACTAAAGGTAATGTTTCTACGAAAATTTTAAAGTAAGTGTTTAGATTTGAGGTATTTATTTTATGACAGATGAAAAACGAGAAATAGTTATCCCCAGTCAGCTTCTTGGAGAAACCAAAGATAAAAGAGCCGGCGATGGAACTTTTGTAGAAGATGGAAAGATATACTCGAGTCTTCTTGGTGTTTTAAACATTAGACAACAATTTATCAACGTTGTACCTTTGAAAGGTCGTTATGAACCCTCTGAAAGAGATTTCGTAATAGGCATAGTTGATATACCAATGTCATCCAGCTGGCTTGTAGATATCAACGCACCTTATCCTGCTCTTTTACATGTAAATGAAGTACCATGGGATGTCGAATTTGGTGAGACCGAAAAATATTTAAACAACGGCGATTGCATAATGGCAAAAGTTCTACAAGTTGATCAGGAGAAAAAACTTCAGATTACACTTAATGATCGTAACTTGTATAAAATCAAAGGAGGCCTTCTCATAGATGTTGAACCCTCCAAAGTACCAAGAATTATTGGTAAAAAGGGATCCATGATATCCCTTCTGAAACAATATACCAAATGTCGTATATTTGTTGGTCAAAACGGTAGAGTTTGGATTGATGGTGACGAGCAAGGTATAAAAAAAGTAATTGATACAATTAAACAAATTGAAAGAGAATCCCTATCTTATGGGCTTACAAGTAAAATAGAAGAAATGTTGAAGAAAGAATTTAAGGACGTGTAATAAAAATGAAATCAGATATTAAATTATTTGAAAATGGAAAACGACTTGATGGACGTAAACCTGATGAGTTAAGAAATATTAAAATTGAAACAGGTGTACTTCACCGAGCAGAAGGTTCATGTTATCTTGAATGGGGTGGCAACAAAGTAATAGTTGCTGTATATGGCCCACGAGAAGCCATTCCAAGGCATACTCAGAATCCATTAAGAGCTATTGTAAATGCTAGATATAATATGGCTGCATTTAGTGTAGATGACAGAAAAAGACCAGGACCAGATCGTCGTAGTCGTGAAATATCAAAGGTTATATCCGAAGCTCTGGGGCATGCTATATTTTTAGAACGATTTCCTCGTGCTAGTATCGATGTAAACATTGAGGTTTTAGAAGCAGAAGCAGGAACCAGATGCGCTGGTCTTACCGCCGCAGGTGTTGCTCTTGTTGATGCAGGTATTCCAATGAGAGATATACCCGTTGCATGTGCAGCTGGTAAAATAGAGGGGCAAGTTGTGCTGGATCTTGGTAAAGAAGAAGATAACTTTGGATCAGCTGATCTCCCTATTGCTATTTCACCACGTACCGGGGAAATACTACTATTGCAGATGGATGGACATATGACAGGAGATGAATTCAACACAGCACTTGACATGGCAATAAAGGGTTGTCATACTGTTTCTGAAATTCAGAAAAAAGCAATAACAGAAAAATATCAAAAAACAGAGGGGGACTAAAATATGACAATTACACCTTCAATTAAACGTGAATATCTTGCAAAACTAGCAGGACAAGGTAAAAGAGAAGATGACAGGGGTTTTGATGAATTCAGACCTATTACAATTGAGACAAATGTTATTTCAAAAGCAGAAGGATCTGCAAGAGTTAAAATAGGAAACACGCAAGTTGTCGCAGGTATTAAAATGTCTGTTGGTGAGCCATATTCAGATTCACCAGAAAGCGGTGTTATGGTAACCGCTGCAGAACTCATACCACTTGCATCACCTGATTTTGAAGCAGGTCCACCAAGAGAAAAAGCAATTGAACTATCCCGTGTAGTAGACCGTGGAATTCGCGAATCAGAAGTAATTGAACTTGATAAACTATGCATTGAACCAAAAGAAAAAGTCTGGGTTGTTTTCATCGATATACATATCATTGATTATGATGGTAACTTGTTTGATGCTGCTAGCCTAGCAGCTCTTGCAGCTCTTATGACAACAACTGTTCCTGCAAATAATTTTGAAGTAGGAGATGACTATCCATTACCAATAAAAGAACCACCGGTATCATGTACATCTGTTAAATTCAATGGCAATGTAGTAATAGATCCAAGTCTTGACGAGGAAGAAACAGCCGAAGCCCGTCTTACTGTTGCAACAGACCAAAATGGCGATATTCGTGCTATGCAAAAGGGTTTAAATGGTAGTTTCACTGTCGATGAGATAAAAAAAGTTATTAATACCTCTATTGATAACGGCAAGAAAATCCGAGAACAATTATATAAAAGCGTGGGTAAATAAATATGGCAAAAAGAACAAAGAAAGTAGGAAGTGCAGGGCGTTATGGATCCCGTTATGGGGTCAGGGCACGCTCACGTGTACGAAACGTTG
>DAOWIZ010000063.1 GCA_030640585.1 Thermoplasmata archaeon | reverse complement strand
GCTTCATATTCTCCTCACTATTGTAAATCATTCGTGAGTATATATATTTTTCTCATTTTTTCAATTCCAGATACATTATTTATTATTGAAATTTCTTATTTTAATTTTACTTTCCCTCAACATTTCTTTTGCAAGATCATCAGGGTAATCACCTGAATAAACAATTTCTTTAACACCTGCATTAATCAACATTTTAGCACAAACAACACATGGAGTATTAGTACAATATAAAACTGAGTCTTTAATTGAGGTGCCAAAAACAGATGCTTGTATAATCGCATTTTGTTCAGCATGTAACCCTCGGCATATTTCATGCCTTTGACCCGATGGAATATTCATTTGTTCTCTAATACAGCCTACCTCTTCACAATGTTTAAGACCTTTAGGAGCACCATTATATCCTGTGCTCAGTATATGTTTGTCTTTTACAAGAATGGCACCTACCTTTCGCCTCGTACATGTACTTCTTTTCGAGACTATATGTGCCATTTCCATAAAGTATTCATCATAACTTGGTCGCTCTCCCATAATAACCAAAAAGAGAATAGTGCAATGTGTTTAATATAATTATGATTTTTAATGCTTTTAATTTACAAGAGTTAGTGTCATTTAGTAGATAATATTAATAAGGTATAAGTGACATATATATAGTACAATATTTTACTAAAAAAATGGAGGCGTTTAAAAATGGCGAATAAATATGGAATTTACCAGTCAACTTCTAAAAGCTGTGTTTTTTACAAACAGGATGATGATGGCAAACAAAGTACTTTTAATATTTTTATAAAACCAAAAACCCATGAACTAGAAAAAGATGAAGTTTTCGCCTTCATTGATAATGAACAAATGGAAAAAGAAAACTGGATTGTGTCGGGAGACTCAGATATAAAAGAATTGGTTGAAGCCTTTGGCGGATGGGCATCTGATGCACCTGTTGTTTTTGAAATGGAAGCTCATAAAAGCATGGGTAATTGCCTAAGATCAGTGTTAAAAAAAGAGGAAAACGACTAATAAAACGATATTTTTTTATTTTTTCAACTTTATTTCTATTTCTTGAAAATCTTTTGGCACAAAACTTTTTTTAAACACTTGACGTGCCTCGTTTTCCAATATACGATAATCCAAGTATCTAGGACTGATATGAGTTAAATATAATTTATCTACACCTGCTTTTTTTGCAATGTTGGCTGCCTGAGATGCAGTAGTATGCCCATATTCGCCGGCAACATCTTCAAGACTTGAATCAAATGTTGCCTCATGAATCAACATATCTGCATCTTTTGCAAAACTTATCATTTCATCAACAGGTATTGTATCACCAGAGATCACGATTTTTCTACCCTTGCGCGGGGGTCCTAATACCATATCTGGCGTTATCTTGCATCCATCTTTGAGCGTTATAGTTTCACCATGTTGAAGTTTACTAAAAAGGGGTCCCTCAGGTATACCTAATTTGAGTGCTTTGGGCTTATCAAATTTACCTGGACGCATTTTTTCTATAAGAGAATATGCAAATGCCGGGATACCATGTTTAACACCCATAACGTTTATTGTATAATCTGCAAAATCAAGAGTTTCACCATCATCTACTTCGTGGGCTATTATTCTGTAATTGGGTCTAAAGTAACCAAGTGAAAGAAGTTGTTGTAATAGTTGATTCATTCCTTTTGGACCATAAACATGTAATGGTTTGTCCCTATCGTTGAGTTGCATTGTTTGAATAAGGCCAGGTATGCCTAGAAAATGATCCCCATGAAAATGTGTGATAAAAATTTTTGATATTTGCATGTAGCTAAGTTTAGATTTCTGAAATTGTCTTTGTGTTCCTTCCCCGCAGTCAAAGAGTATAATTTCACCTGCTCTTTTTAACGCTATGGATGTCACGTTTCGTTTCACTGTTGGCCAGCTACCGCCAGTTCCTAGGAATAATATGCTTAGTTGAGACATTTTACATTCCGTAGATGATAGTTTATTGTAAAAACGTTTTGATTGTTTATCATTGTTTTTCATATACTGCAAAATAACGAGTTAGGCTTTTATGTACTTTAAACCCATGTATCTCAACTAAAGTAAAATATTTTTCACCAATGGATACAGATTTTTTGTTTGCTAATCCAATTACTGCTTTACCGTTATCTTTTAAAATATTTGATATATCTTCAAAACTTCTTAGATATAAACTATCAATATTTTCGCCTTTTGTAGTTGTTGATTTTCCATATGGTAGATCAGTTACGACAGCATCAACATTTTTTATATGATTTTTTATTTCACTAATATCTGAACAGAAAAGATCATAGTTTTTAATCTTGTAAAAATCAAGTGTTTTTCTACAGCCCTCTATCATTCTATTTTCAACATCACTACCAACAATGTTTACACCAATCAGCCCTGCCTCAAGTAATATGCCGCCAGTACCGCAGAAAGGATCCAGAAGTGTCTCATTTTTTCTAATGCCTGATAGATTTACCAGTGCACGTGCTAATTTTGGATGAAGTGATATTGGTGAAAAAAATGGCCGGTGTTGCACTTTCCTCTCTTCAAATCTGCTTCTGTTTATTTCACCGATTTTAATACCAACATATATTCCGGTATCAGTAATAAAACATCTTATTTCAATATCAGGATGATTAAGAATTACCGTTCTGTTTTTTGAAAAAACTTCAGCAAGTATTTTTACAACTGCCTGTGAGTTAATTGCTTCTGAACGGTTTTTGTATTTTACCGCAATTGATCCATTACGAGATATACATATTTTGTTTGCTTTTTCTTTGATTTCTTCTATTGATGGGCTAGATGAGAATAAAAACTCATCAATATAAAAAGTAAAAGAAAGCCTATCCGTTAATCTTTTAATTTCATCATTTCCACTATTTGTTTCAACAATGAGTACATCTTCATTTGACACAATGGTTTCAAATTTTATTTTCCCTGCTTTTAAACAAGAGATAACCTCAGAAGTAGGCAGTGTATTATGTTCTTTGGAAAGTTCAAATAAATATCTCATAAACAATCTGCAGGTAATATTCTAGTGTTTTTTAAACATTCTTCAATTAATTCTGGGCCAATACCAATTTTTTCGTTGCCATAAACCCAAGTGAGAAATCCCCAAACTTTAGTTTGTGGGATGAATCACGTGGAACTTATCGAGTTAAAACGCCGTCAGGTGTTTTTTTCCCTTGAGGGAAAGCCACGACATTCATGTCGTGGAAGGGCGACATTCAATACGATAAAAAATATTTTTATGCATTAAACCCAGATGGAACCGAAAAATGGCGATTTACAACTGGTGGTTTATAATGCTAATCTTCATCTCCCTTGGTCGTTGTAATCAGATGCTCCTGTCCAAGTTGCACCATCTAAAAGTGTAGTGTTGAAAAATGTGAAGTTAGTATTACTCACATAATAGGTAGTCATGGTATAATGCGGTTCTTCTGATTTATTAATATCTAATCTCAACGTTAATGTCCACCCATCAGTCTTTTTTGACCACATTGTATCCTGTTCAGTTAAAGTTATTGCCTTTGTAGATTCATCATATGACCAAACAAAATTAGTCCCTTCCATAACATTACTTTGATACATATTATTGGTTTCTACAGTAAAACAACCTGTCTTTGTAGCGTATGTTGTATCATATATTATTTCCATCCCTGCCATATGATTTTGTATATCTTGACCTTCATTAACTAACCAATAATTTGTCACTTCTTTTGGTGGGACTGTGTCATAATAATTGTTTATGCTTTGTGGCATGACAATTGCAGCTAGTATTATTCCTAATATAACACAAAAAATATTGACGTTTTTGCTGTTGATGAATTTTGCAAGATGGGTTCTTTGGATTAAAATAAAAATAACAAAACATGTTGCCAGAAATGGTAACCCATAAAAGATAAGATCAATACTAAAATCCAATCCACAATTTGAACAAATTAAAAATGTCCTTATCAGGCTATCGATAAACATTATACCGATAACTACGGCGGGTATTCTTACAAACAAGTCTAAATTTTTTATTTGCTTCTTATCAATAACTTTTTCCTCAACTTCTTCTATTTTTTTATTACAGTATGCACAAAACCTTGAATCACTTGGATTTAAACGTCCACAGTTATCGCAATATTTTACCATCCCATCTCCTTAATCTACAACTTCATAACAAGTAATGCTTTATAACCCTTTTTTCCATCTAAACACTAGAGTAACAACACACAAACACCCTTTTAATACGTTATTACTCCTTATTCTCTCGAAGGGAAATATGTTGCTTTATAAAAAAAATTGAAAAACTATAGGATAAAAAGATGTTGAAAAATGTTTCCTTGTTAACGAGTTTTAAATGACGCTTTGATTAAAACAGGTGCAATAAGTGTTGTAACTATTGTTAACAAAATTGTAACAATTAGTATTTGGTGTGCAACATTACCAGTTAAAAGACCACGTGATATGGCAGCAGCGACAATAATGAGTGCTAGTTCCATACGTGGTATCATACCTACTCCAACCTGTAGAGCCTCTCGCCCGGTCATTCCTGCTAGTTTTGCTCCTATTCCACATCCAACTATTTTTCCAACAATGCTAACTGTGATAATTACAATTGACATTATAACAGTGCTAACCAGTATCGTTTGATCTATACCTAGTCCGTTCCAAAGGCTAAAGCCAACCCATACAAAGAAAATAGGGATAAAAAAACCATATCCAATGGTTTTAATTTCTTCAATGATTTTTCTTGATTTTACATTCTGCCCTATGAGTATACCTGCAACAAACGCCCCGATGATACCAGAAATACCTGCTTTATCAGCAAAAAATGAATATATTAAAAGAATAGCAAGTGAAATGCTGAGAAACGCTTTCGGCAGGTGAATTTTTTCACCAAGGTCAAGTATTTTATCAATAACTTTTAAACCAAGGAGTAAGAATATTAGGAAGAAAACCATGATTCGTATACCAATCCAAACAGCATCCATTAGAGATCCAATACCCAGTGCAAAAGCCAGTAATATAAT
>DAOWIZ010000066.1 GCA_030640585.1 Thermoplasmata archaeon | reverse complement strand
TATGATAATGACGGTATTAAAATAAAAATAAATGCCCTACGGCCGTTATTGAAGTTTAATGATGAATTGAATATTTGGTTAAATATTCCAATAAACCATTCTACTGAAAGACTTTTAAAGTATCATCAACCAAGAAATAATTCTAAAGGTAAAGTAACTCCTGGTAAATTTATAAGAATGAAGATATCTGATGCAATTGTTCTGTATAAGAAGGGAGTTATAAAAGATAAGGATATTGAAAAATCATTTATTTCTTCATATAACGGTAAGGGTAAAATACCTGTTATTTATGATCTGGATGAAGATTTTGCAAGGGTTTTAGGTGCCTATGTTGCAGAGGGATCACTTTATATTAGAAGAAGGAAAGGGATGACAAAAGAAGGAGCGCATATTTTTGTATGTGGCCATAATTTTCAGTCATTAGATGAGTTGAAAAGAATTTTGGATGAAAAGTTTAATAAAAGTTTTAATGTCGCCAGTGGTGGTTTTGATAAAAATGGAGAAAATTTTAGGATTCAAGGGAATTCTTCCACAGCATATCTTTTCAAATTTGTACTTGATTGTGGTCAAGGCTGTCAAGGTAAAAAAGTTAGCCCATACATTCTTTCCTCGTATAAAAGTGTTCAAAAAGCATTCATGGATGAATATATCAAAGGTGATGGATATTATGAAACAAAACGGCGAGTTAATCCTTTATTGGGAATGCATACGAAAAGTAGAAAACTTGTTGAAGGGCTTTCTCTCATCGGCCTAAATATACAATATGGTTTTCCTTCGGTATATTATAGAAAAGAAAAGTCAGCTTATCATCTAAGGTTTGTACAGTATAATTTGCAGTCTAAAAAATATCATGGCCTTACTGGTCTAATACCAAAAATTGTTAGAGAAGTTAAACCAAAAGATGGATATGTTTATGATGTTTGTGTTCAGGATAATAATAATTTTGTATGTGCAAATGGTTTAATTCCTGCACATAATACTGATGGTATCTATATGGGTTGTTCTCGTTCTGTTGGCAGTGTTCCAGAGTTTTCAAAATCTCTAGGTATTTCAATTGCAGATGAGGAAGATACATGGCTTACAAAACCTGATGCTGCATTGGAGTCCATTAAGGAATGTAACAGCAGGTGGCAGAAGGCTTTGAAATATTCTGATTTTGAGTTGGAGCCTGAGATTCATGATGGTATGATTTTTGTTAAACATAAGAATTATCTTATATTTGATACTAAAAATGGTAACTTTAATATGACTGCTAAAGGAAATAATTTTAAAGGCTCTGACAAGGCAAATATTGCTCGTAAGGTTCTTGAGCAGATTATGTTTGGGGTTCTGAAAGATAATCCATCGTGGGATGATGAGGAAGAGGCTAGGAAGTCTGTTAAGAATTGTATTGTTGAAAAGACTAAAGAAATTGTTTCTGGTTTAGATTTAACTAAGGTTGATTTAGAGGATTTAACTCTCATCCAGTCGGTTCAACCTGCTAAGCGTTATAAGCCTAACCAGGATGGTTCGATGTCTACTTTTGGTAAGCGTGTTGTTGCTCTTGAAAAGGTGCTTGGTTATCCTATTAAGAGTCGCATGAAAATTAAGTTTGTTGTGACTAAAAGACCACTTCCAGGTGTTACCAGGCCTTCTAAAAGTGGTGTTAAACCTATTGATTTTATGTATCCTTTGGAGTTTTTAAAAGATAATGATCAGATTGATCTTGGTTGGTATAAAAAGATGATTGAAAATTATATCCAGGGTGCTTTTGGTCTTTCTGGCGTGCAGGCCACAGAACAAACAGGTCTTGATGCTTGGATGTAGGCATTTTTGAAAAAAAGAGTATCTAGATGATATTTACCCAGAATATGAGTATATCATCAGGGATTTTCTTTTCATTTTCTCCTTTCTCAGGTTTCATTTTTTCGCCCCATCCATATATTATGCTACTATGTAGCACGTTACCAATATACATATATGTATAGTTATCTTATAAATAACTTTTGTCAAAATCGTTGAAAATTATGGATAAAAAGGATCATTTTTACTTTTTATACAACTCTTTACCAATTTTTGTATCCTCAAATATTGAACGTATTGTGATCTGTATGCCTTCATCTAATAATTTTTCGATTTTGTTACGTTCTGAGGAAGTTACATCTAACCATTTTAAAGAATTGCGCAGTACATCTATGGACCCATCTGGTACAACACTTTTTCTACTTCGGCCCCTGTTCGAGTTGTCTTTGTCAAATTCAGTTTCTGAGAATTGAATTATTCTTGCTATTTCTTCTATGGAGATTCCTACCTTTTTTCTTATACCAGTTCGTACCTTTCTAACATAGCTGTCTTTATGTCGGTTTTCAAATGTTTTTGGGTCCACTATATATTCTCTTTCGACTCCCGATAGCATGTAGATGCGTTATCTATTGACAGAACATAAATGTTACTAAAATAAGTATCATTTGTTTGGTTAAAATAACACATTTAAATAATAACAATAGATTACTAATCCTGGATTTATTTAATAAGGGGGAGAAAAAAATGAGCAAATATAATAAAAAAATAACCTTAACAATAATTGTACTCTTCATAGGACTATCTTTTATACCAGGAGTAACAGAAGCAACATACAAAGAAGAACAAACAAACCAAATAACGCTATACCAAAAATTCTCAAATCCCATAATAGAAGAAAACGAACAATACATAAACCTAGTAGTAAAAGAGGCAGAGTCATATACAACAAACCAGGGGGGACCTAAACTACCTGTTTTTACAAAAACATATGAATTACCTTTTGGAACAAAAATAACAAACATTGAATATACATTCTCAGATATCGAAACAATCAAGGTTTCAAAGAAAATAGAACCAGTAGCAACAATTCAACCATCGAATAACAAAATCATTTTAACTGAAAGAGAAGAAAGCCAAACAATATATGATAGCAATAATCTATATCCTGGTAAACAATTTAGTTACAGAAAAGGCGTTGGGCTGAACAAAAACAAAGAACGTGTACTATATTTAACCATAAATATAAACCCTGTTAGATACAGGCCAAATACAAACATAGTTGAATATATCAGCGATGCAGAAGTAATCATCAGTTACAAAGAAACACCTTCAGTCAATGTTAAGACAACCATCGACCAGTATGACCTTGTCATAATCACGCCAGCAGAATTTTGCTACAATTTACAACCTCTTATTACCCATAAAAACAGATGCGGCATCAAAACAAATGTTACCTGTTTAAACACCATTTATACATCTTATCCCGGTCGAGATGAACCTGAAAAAATAAAATGCTTCATAAAAGACGCAGTTGAACAATGGGACATCAAATACGTACTACTAATCGGGGATATAAACAAATTACCAATAAGAGAAGCACATTCTCATTTCTGGTCTGATTGGGAGGGACATATTCTGTCAGATCTGTACTATGCAGATATTTATGATGAGAACTATAGTTTTTGTAATTGGGATGCAAATGAAAACGATATATTTGGAGAGGTAGAATATGGCAATAGACTTTATAATATCTCAATAGACAATATCGACAAGGTGGATCTTTATCCTGACATATGTATCGGTCGACTCCCCTGTTCAAACTATCAAGAAGTAGACATTGTCGTTAACAAGATCATAACCTATGAAAAAACAACATATGATAGCATATGGTTTAAAAACATAGTACTTGCTGGCGGAGACACTTTTCCTGTAGGTCTAATTCCTCTAAAAGATGGGATAGGATTACCTTTTATTTATGAAGGAGAAATAACAAATACTAAAGTTGCACAACAACTACCTGATTTCAACCATAAAAAACTATGGACATCGAAATATAACTTAAACGCTGTAACTTTTAATAGAGCAATAAACAAAGGAGCAGGTTTTGTCAGTTACGCAGGTCATGGATTTGAACACGGATGGGGCACATATCGTCCAAATTCTATAAGAAACAAAATGGATATAACACAACCTACCTACTATACACCATATATAAAATTATTACGAAATCAAAACAAACTACCAATAATCTTCTTTGACGCATGCCTCACAGCTAAACTTGATTTCACCTTTGGAGATTTAATACACTATAAAGCATGGAGCTTTCTGGAGATACTCACCAAATTACCAAATATTGAAAAAGATATGATGCTGCCAGTTCTTGCATGGGCTTTTGTAAAGAAAGACAATGGTGGTGCAATAGCAACAATTGGTGCTACAAGATCTGCATATACATGGGTAGATAATAACGGTGTACATGCAGGAGCTGGATACTTAGACGTGCACTTTTTCAAAGCATATGAAGAAGGAATAACTCTTGGAGAAATGCTGGTACAAGCAAAAAATGACTATATTAACAATGTCGGAGAAGATTTCTTCACCATTGAAGAATTCATACTCTTAGGGGACCCAAGTCTTATGGTTGGTGGATATCCGCAAAAAATCTTACAAGGAGAATAACAGGGAAGTGTCTAAGAGAAAACTATTTATCCAAATAGTTTATTTATAAATGGGGGACCTAGAAACATTTAAATGGGGAGGTATAACTGTACCTGCTTTCCGCTTAGAGGCGCATTCCTCCTATCAATGCATCCCGTCCCCCACTTCTAACAAAGGTTATTTTTTGATGTAAAAAAATATTGCTTTTCAAACTAATTTATAAATAGTTTAAATATAGATTTTTTAAAAAAAGAAAAAAACTTTAATTGTCTCAACAATAAAAAAAGAAGTAACAATTTAGCTCCCATAAAAGGGAACCAGTGTTGCCTTTATTGTTGAAACAACAAGTAATTAGTTGATTTATCCGAATAATGCACCAAGTCCTGCGGCTGCTTCTTCTTCTGAAACTTCTTCTTTTTCTTCTTTCTTCTTTTTGTCTTCTTTCTTTTCTTTAGAAGATGTTTCTGCTCCGCCGGCTGCGGCTGCTGGTGCAGCTGCTGCTACTGGAACTGCTGCAGCATTTTTTATTGCTTCTTTGATATCTACACCTTCTAGGCTTGCTGTGAGTGCTTTAATTCTTGCATCATCAGCTTTTACACCAGCGGCTGTTAACACTTTTTTCACGTTTGCATCTGTGACTTTTTGGCCTGCTGAATGAAGAAGCATTGCGCTATATATGTATTCCATATTATTTTTCCTCCTTATTGGTTTGTTTTATTTTTTAAAGCAAGCATATTTGCATTTGCTTTTGAAACTAAATGTTTAATTGTCTCCTTATTAACTATACCTTGTTCACAAGCAAGTGTGAAAGCATTATTGTATGCTTTCATGAGCAATGGCTGAATTGTAAGTTCATTAATCCATCCTGTTTCTATTGCAAGATTAAATGCATTAGAAGATGCTTGTTTCATTCTTCCCATGAATTCATCTATGTCGATATCAAGGACATCTGCTTTGAAGATATCACCGTCTTCAAAAACAGCGTGAAGTGTCATACCTATCTCAACAGGGAATATTTCAAGACGTGCAAGCATTTGTGCAACATCGGTTGGTATTTTTTTACCCTCAGGTACAATAACTTTATCAGTTTTTATTACAACCTTTCCTTCTTGTATAGCTGCTGGAATACCTACCTTTTGTAGTTCACCGACAACTGGACCAGGTTTAAATGGTGTATCTCCTGCTCTAACCATTATATCATGAGTTGCAGTTTCTCCACCTCTTGCTGGTGCCATAGTACGAGTTGATTTAATCTGAGCAAAAAGTTTGAAGGGATTCATATCAGTTGCAATTATTGCTGATTGACCATTAACAGATTCTTTCAGAGCATTCAATCCTTTAACGTTTTTTCCTGCTTCATCTAGTGCTCTGAAAATAAGTTTGTTTTTTGCAGAACGAACAATTGCATTTTCATGAAGACCGCTTCTCATCTGTTGCATCTGAGGGGCAGGAATACCACCCATTCCAATGATACCTATTATTTTTTTATCAGTGAGAAGAGCGGTGAGCTCTTTTACCTCGCCATATTTCCATTCTGCTATATGTGCCACAAACAGTTCCCCCTTCTAAATAACTCTCTCTGATGGCCCCATAGTTGTCTTAATATATACTGAGCCTATGTTCATTTTCCCACGTTCAAGTGCGCTTTCTAATCTTTTTATAATTGCATCTATGTTATCTGTGATGTGTTCCTTTGACATGTCTTCGTTACCAGCAATTGTATGAAAAGTTTTGTTACTCTTTGAACGAATCTTTACAGTGCTACGTAGGTTTTTAACCATACCCGT
>DAOWIZ010000047.1 GCA_030640585.1 Thermoplasmata archaeon | reverse complement strand
TTAATGCTAATTCAATTTCAAAACGTAAAATAACATGCAGACAATATGTTAGTTCATCTGCTTCAACACGAATAAGTGATGGTTTTACCTGATTTACTTGTCTGTACCATTCATCAAGGTTCATCTCGTTAAATTGTTCTGGTGAGAGTTTTTTGAATATGGGATAGAAATAGTTCCAGAAATGCTTGTTTCTCGCAATCATGTTTTCCCAGAAACGAGATTGAGACTCATGCAATCCTAGCGATGGGGAATCAGAAATCACTGTATATTTGTATTCATTTTTTGGCATACTGATCTCATAAAGTGCATGCCCTGCCTCATGAACCGTTGAAAAAAACGAAAAAAGTGGATTTTCATGATCAAAATTTGTTGTAATTCGTACATCATCATACCCCATAGATGTTGTAAACGGGTGAGCAGATACATCAAGACGTGAACTTTCACATGGTAGATTCATTTTTTTAATTATAACGTCACAGATCTTTTTTTGTTTATCAATATCAAATTTTATGTTAATATCTTCTTGTCTCTGGTAAATAGTGCTAGATTTTATTGTTTCTAGAATTTCGATAAGTTGTGGTTTAAGATAGTTGAATTCTTGTTTTAACTTTTCAACAGTCATACCTTCTTCATAATCGTCAAGAAGACTATTGTATTCAGGCCCTGGTAAATTGATATATCCGCAGTATTCTTTTTCAAGTTCAACGATTTTTTTAAGATAAGGAGAAAACAACGAAAAATTGTTTTTTTCTCTTGCTTCTTGCCAAGCAGGATATGCAAGAGTTGTTGTCTTTGATATTTTTTCAACAAACTCCGAAGGCACCTTCCGTGATTTTTCAATGTCTTTTTCAAGTCTTATAACAACTGCTTTGTCTTTTTCTTCTAGTTTTTCCAGATTGCTAGGATCTACCAGTTTTTGTACATGATCCCATAGTTTATCTGATGTAAATTTCTGATGCGCGAGACGTGAGATAAGAGTGTTTTGTTCTGATCGTTCTGTTGTACCCATCTGCGGCATATAGGTCATCTGATCCCAACCAAGAAGTGCTGCAATTCCCCCAAATGTTGACAGTTCTTTTTGTTCTTTATATATAAAATCGAGTGATTCTTTCATAATCATTACATCCAAATTATTTCAAATTCAAGCCCAATGGAAATTTGATTTTTTACTTACTGTATGCCGTATATATCAATGCACCTATTGACTCCTTTATTAGTTTTGTAAATATTTCTCATCTTTATAAAACCTATTTAATATACATATAATCGGAAATTGTAAAAAATATATGAAAGATGCAACTATCTGAAAAAATAGGTGAAGAATTGTGAAACATGTACATTATACAAAGGTAGAGTTAGAAGAACCATCTGAAGAAGGAATAAAAGACACAAAGGTAAGATGGTTGATTTCAAAAGATGATGGTGCCAAAAATTTTGCTATGCGTATTTTTGAAATACAACCAGGAGGACACACTCCACTTCATCAACATGACTGGGAACATGAAGTATTTGTCTTAGAAGGAAACGGGGTTGCCAGAGATAGAGAAAAACAAGAATCTTTTAAACAAGGAGATATATTTTTTATTCCACCTATGGAATGGCATCAATTTGTGAACACTGGAAAAGAAATATTGAAATTTATCTGTTTGATACCTTATAAAATGAACGGATAGCATGCTAGATTTTGGAATTTTTAAAAAAAAGAAAAATGAATCGGAAATAAACCGGGAAGACTCTCTGGTTAACAAATGGCCCGATCACGTTGTAACCCTTGATGGAAATAACTTTGATGAGTTTATACAAAAATATCCATTGTCTGTAGTAGATTTCTGGGCCCCATGGTGTGCACCCTGTAAAACAATGGCACCAAGGATGAGGAGATTATCAAGTATTTATAAAGGTAAAGTAGCATTTGGGAAACTTGACACACAAAAAAATCAAAACATTGCAAAACAATACAAAATAATGGGGATACCTCATTTTATGTTCTTCAAATATGGAGAAAAAGTATCTAGCATGACTGGTGTGAAATCTGTTGGTAAAATAAAAAAAGAAATTGAAGAACTTTTAAATAAGTGAGATATATGAGATAAGTTAGACAGAGGAATATGAGAATGACTGGTAAAGAAAACGTTGGTGAAAATATTCTTGACCTCATAGGTAACACACCACTTGTTAGAATTAATCATCTTAATCCCAACCCAAATGTGACTATTTATGCTAAACTTGAGGGAAATAACCCAGGTGGGAGTATCAAAGATAGGATTGCACGGAAAATGATTGAACAAGCAGAAATAGAAGGCGCCCTCTCAAAAGGTAAAACAATTATTGAAGCAACCTCAGGTAACACAGGAATTGCCTTGGCCATGATTGGAACTATAAAAGGCTATGATGTAGAGATTGTAATGAGCAGCGCTGTATCCCTTGAAAGAAGGAAAACAATTAAAGCATTTGGGGCAAAAATAACTTTAACAGATGCAGAACTAGGTACTGATGGAGCTATTATGAAAGTAAGAGAGTTATTGGAAAGATATCCTGATAAATATTTTTGCACTGATCAATTTACAAATAAATATAACAAAATTGCTCATTATGAAACAACAGCAAAAGAAATATGGAGGCAAACAAATGGAAACATAGATTATTTTGTCTCAGCAATAGGTACTTCTGGTACCATTATGGGTGTTGGGCTACATCTTAAATCACGTAATCCAAATGTAAAAATTGTATGTGCTCATCCTGTAAAAGGTCATTATATCCAGGGTCTTAAAAACCTGGAAGAGGCGATAATTCCCTCGATATATGATCCATCAAAAATCGATGATGAAATCATGGTTGAAACGGAGGATGCTTTTGAGATGACCAGGCAACTTGCAGCAAAAGAAGGCATATTTGCAGGTATGAG
>DAOWIZ010000043.1 GCA_030640585.1 Thermoplasmata archaeon | reverse complement strand
TACCGGGCGTTTTTTAGTACTTAATAGTGATGTAATTTGTTCGCTAAATCTAAAAACTATGATAGATTTCCATCAAAAAAATAATGCTGTGTCTACTATTTCATTGTGGCCTGTAAAAAATGTTTCAGAGTTTGGAGTGGTAGATATAAAACCAGATTGTAACGTTATTGGTTTTGTAGAAAAACCACGACCAGAAGATGCACCATCTGATCTAATCAACGCAGGTGCATATTGTCTTGAGCCAGAAATACTTGATTATATAGATACAGGGCGTCTGGTTTCAATGGAAAAAGAAATATTTCCACAAATAATCAAGGACACTGGGCGTTTTTATGGTTATAAGTTTGATGGCTATTGGATGGATATAGGTCGCATTAGTAGTTATTTGGAAGTTCATAGTTTTCTCCTGGAAAAACAAAAAATAGATAACTTTGTTGGGGGGAACTGTCAGATAAATGGGGAGTTAAAACATTGCAGCCTTGGAAATAATGTTTGCATTGGAAGGAATTCAGAACTTGAAAAATGTATAATTTATGATAATGCTAGAATTGAGGACAGCGCTGTTTTATACAACTGTGTTGTTGGAGAAAACTGCAATATAGGTAGTTTTTCAAATCTTAAAAACGCAGTCATTGGTGATAAAGAAAGTATTTCTGAGAAAACTATTCTTGACAATAAGGCTGTTTGGACTCAGCCAAAACCTGAGGGGTATCCCAATAAACAAATCGGCAATCCAATTGATAAATAAATAAACTCAAAAAAACTAGATGAAAACCTATTTATTACATTTTTAGTTAACGCTCATTTAAATAAGGACAAGTATTAGGTGCTATAGAATGACTAAATTATTTGGTACAAATGGTATAAGAGGCATTGTAAACGAGGAGATGAACTGTGATTTGGCTCTTGGAATTGGAAAAGCCTGGGGTACATATCTAA
The DNA here is from genome assembly GCA_030640585.1 of Thermoplasmata archaeon. Classification (GTDB taxonomy): domain Archaea; phylum Thermoplasmatota; class E2; order DHVEG-1; family DHVEG-1; genus DAOWIZ01. The sequence continues at coordinate 7,646 of DAOWIZ010000043.1, read as the reverse complement.
AAAAAACAAATAATAGACCAAAGGTTGCCATTGGTACAGATGCACGTCTTTCAAATCATATGCTTAAAAATGCTATCTCTGCAGGCCTTCTAGCAACAGGTTGTGATGTTGTTGACGTTGGCATGGTTCCGACACCTACTTTACAATATGTTGTTAAAGAAAAAGATTTTGAATCTGGTGTTATAATAACTTCTTCACATAACCCGCCTGAGTTCAATGGCATCAAAGGAATTGCAGCAGATGGTACAGAGTTTTCAAAGGATATTGAGGAAGAAATTGAAAAAATTTATTTTGAACAAAGTTATGTGTTAGCAGGTTGGAAAGACGTAGGTAGTTTTTCAACATGGGATGGTGCAATTGATCTCTACATTAATGGTATTCTTAACGCGGTTGATGTTGAACTTATTAAAGAGAAACAATACCATGTTGTTCTTGACTGTGGAAATGGTGCAGGATGTCCTGTAACACCAATCCTATTAGAAAAACTTGGTTGTAAAATCACAAAACTATACTGCGAACCAGATGGAACATTTCCCGGACATAACTCAGAACCATTACCTGAAAACCTAGCGGATCTCATAAAAAAAGTACCAGAAGTCAGTGCTGATCTAGGTGCCGCTCAGGATGGTGATGCAGATCGTGCTATTTTTGTCGATGAGAAAGGTAACTATATCTGGGGTGATAAATCACTTGCATTATGTGCTAAGTTTGCTGTAATACAAAAAAATGGTGGTATAGCAGTAACTCCTGTTACAACAAGTAGTTGTTTTGATGATGTAGTACTTAAAAACGGTGGTGAAGTTATTCATACTATGGTTGGTTCACCAATTGTTGCACGTGTAATGATAGATAAAAACTCAGTTTTTGGTGGTGAGGAAAATGGTGGGCTCATCTTCCCAGAGATGCAGTATTGTCGCGATTCAGCGATGAGCATTGCAAAAATAATGGAAATCATGGCTAAAAACAACAAAACACTATCTGAATTAATAGATACAATACCTAAATACGAGGTCCATAAAACCAAGATGCCATGTCCAAATGATAAAAAAGAAATAGTTATGGAAACACTAGCAGAGCAAACCAAAGATGACTCTAGTGTACTAGAAGTTGATGAAACAGACGGCGTCAAACTCTATTTAAATGATGGATGGGTCTTAATGAGGCCATCTGGTACAGAACCAATATTTAGAGTATATGCTGAGTCAAAAGATAAAAGTAGAGCCGAAGAAATAGCTCTTACTTATAAGAAAATGGCAGAGGAAATAATAAACCAAAATTAAACTTCTTTTTTACATGTTTGATTTCAGCAGTGGAGCAAGCTCAATTCCTTTCTTTGAGGACATGTTAAGTGCAAATTTTGTACGAGCATGAGCAATACCTCTCATTTTAATCACCCGAAAAGTACGTATAAGATCTCCTTTTCTCTCAACATCTGACAGGAAAAATATTCCATCTGAGATGAACTCTTCAACATTATGTATTGAATATTTAAAACTCCTCGGTGGTATTTCAGATGTCAAAAAAGTCGTGCATCTCATGGCAGCAAGTGATGCACCTATTTTAAAAACAAAATCCCTAATCATTTCTTTTGTCTCCAACCGGTAACACAAAGAAGTAATTGAGTCTAACACAAGCCGTTTTGCGCCAAGTTCTTTTGTAATATCTCTGATTACTTCAAATAAAGTATTTGCCTCATCAGCAGTATATCGTTCAGGACTAAGACCAAGACGATCACTTATGCTCCATATGTCAATGATGCTAAGTTTATTAGATTTAAGCAGGTCTTCTTTGAAAAAATCAAAACCACTTTGATGTTTCTTAAGTTTAGCAACTGGTTCTGATGAGGTAAAAAAAACCCCTTTTTCATCCATTTTAGTTCCATTTACCAAAAACTGCATACATAAAGTAGTTTTACCAGTACCACTAGGGCCAGATATTAAAACAGAACTACCAAGAGGCAAGCCTCCATTCAACTCTGCATCTAGTTCTTCAATGCCTGTTTTGCATCGAGGTCTATCCATTGATATTTCCTCTTCACCTTCAAAACAATGAATGCTTTACTTATATTAAACAATTTTTCTAAAAAACAGACGAGATATAATTAAAAGAAATACATTAATAATACCTTTTTAATAAGGATGCCTGAAAAAAGAACTTTATTTATGGGGAATAACAAGATGACTAAAGAGGAAGAACTGACAAGATACATGACGTTAATCGAACAATATAAGGAACAAATGAATGCTTTGGAGATGCAATCCGGTTATGTACAGGCAGCAATTAATGATTACAATAAGGCTAAGATGACATTAGAGCAACTAGGTAAAGTCAACAAGGGCGATGAGATATTACTTCCAATAGGTGGAAGTACTTTTATTTATGCATCTGCAAAGGATCCTTCTAAGGTACTGTTTGACATAGGCTCAGGATTTGTGGCTGAAAAAACATTTCAAGATGCAATAAAAAAAATAGATGAACGTATAGAGGATTTACAAAAAACCATGGAGAAAATGTCAACTATGATGCAGCAGTTACAAAATGAAGCAACTGATATGTCTATGAAAGCTCAGAGTCTTATATCTATGGGGGGACAATAAGTTTTTTCGATGGTAATAAACTATGTTTAAATTCTTAAAGAAAAAAATAAAAAAATTCGAAGATGAACTAGAGGCTGAAATACAAGCAGAGCTAGAAAAAGAAGAAAAAAAATCTGAAACAAAAGTTGAGGTTGAACCTGAGCCAAAACCACCGGTTCAAGAAAAACCTGTAGAGGCAAAACCAGTAGAAATAGAAAAACCAGTGGAACCACCTAAAAAAGTTGAAAAGCCTATTGAAAAACCAAAGGAAACTATAAAACCAATGGAACCACCAAAAAGAGAAAAACCACTAAAACCCGAGGTTTCAGTTGATAAAAAAATAGATGAACTCCTTAAAAAAACAGAAAAAACCTCTGAAACGACCCGTAGAGAACGAATTGAACAAGATAGGCGAAAAAGAGAAAAAGAAATAGACAAACAAATTGAAAAAAGCATAGAAACAGAACTGAAACACACGCTCAGAACTAGAAAAAGCATTGAACAAGTTGTAAAAACAGAAAAGAAACCCGCTATTAGTATTAGCGAAGAAAAACTAGATGATCTGCTTTGGGAACTTGAAATAGGTCTACTGGAGTCAGACGTAGCATACTCAGTTATAGAGTCAATTAAGAGGGATATTAAAGAAGAACTAAGACATGCTTCACTTGATAGATCAAAAATAGGTGAAATAGTTGAAAACGTTCTTCGTAATGCCATCATTCATGTCTTAAAATCAAATGAACTTGATTTCGATGATTTTCTGGAAAACACTGATAAACCTATTGTGATAATGTTTGTAGGGGTTAATGGTAGTGGAAAAACACTATCTATTGCCAAGATGGCTGCTCTTCTAAAAAAGAAAAAGATGTCTTGTATTATGGCTGCTGGTGATACATTCCGTGCTGGTGCCATTGAACAGTTAAGCATCCATGCAGAGAATATAGGTGTAAAAATCATTAAACATGGGCCAGGTGCTGATCCTGCTGCTGTTGCTTTTGATGCAATTGATCATGCCAAGGCAAAACATAAAGATGTTGTACTGCTTGATACAGCGGGTCGTGTTCAAACAAATATTAACCTCATGGATGAAATGGCAAAAATAAAACGAGTTGCAAAACCAGATCTTATTATTTTTGTTGGTGATGCACTTTCTGGTAATGATGCTGTTGAGCAAGCTAAAAGGTTTAATGAAATAGTTGGCATAGATGGTGTTATCCTCACAAAGGTTGATACTGATGCTAAGGGTGGCAGCGCACTTTCTGTTGCTTATACTATTGGTAAACCACTTTTATTCATTGGTATGGGGCAGGGGTATGAAGACCAAGTGCCATTTGATGCACAATGGATGATTGAAAATATATTTGGTGAGTAAAAAAATAATCATTTTCTAAGCCTGTTTTTTCAAGACCAAAATTCATGATTAATTTTTATTAGGCTAGAACTGTAAAGAACCTGGGTAATAGTTGTACAACAATGCCTTTTAAACCCTTTTTACAAAACAACAATTGAGGAGTGATAAAATATGAAAATCGTCGGACAAATCTCAAGCCCCCAAGAAGCCAAAGAAATGGAATTCGTAGCAAAATGCCTTGTTGTTGGAAACAGAGCTAGATTACTTGCATCACAAATAAAAGAGGATGTAAAAACATGAGTGAAGAAAAAATAAATAAAAAGAAAAACAAGTTAATACCACAAGAAATAACTATAGTCTGGGTTAATATATAAAAATTAGACCCTAGTTATATTTTTTACTAGCATACAAATCTTGTTATCAACCTTTATACTTAAATATCAAACGTTTTATAACAAAAAATAGAAAAACATGGTCAAAATCAAAACTAGATATGAAGTTTTAAATAATGTAATACGTGATGGTAAGAAATATCCTAAGGGTTGGAAGGCAGTTTTTGGTGAAGATAAAAAACGAATGTCACGGGATTACTATGTTTTCAACCCTAATATTGGTATTTATTTGTTAAAGGAATATCAGAAAAACCCTTTTGAAATACGAGGAGTTGGTGGTAAAATTGCTCGTTATGTCGATGAAAACATTGAAAATGAACTGTCAAGGTTTTCTAATGATTTTGGAATAATACAAGGTGATTTCAAGAAAATTCTAAAAAATCTTGAAAAAGGTATTGATGCAAAGAAAATGTTTGACTCGGCAGTAAAAGGAAAAAAAGACTATGGAATTAGAATGCCTGTACGTGGTCATGCATCATCATCTGAGGATGTTTATAAAAATATTAATAATGAACTATCATCTAAACAGAAAAAAATTGATAACAAATTTGAAGAAATAGCAGAAGATGATGGTCTTTACAAATCATATGATTAAGATAGGTATTGTTCTATTTTATTCTTAGCATTCTTTCTTTTCTCTTGTAGACCCATAAGCATTTTTCCCATGAGTTCCGCTGCATGTTTTTTACAATGCCCGCACATCCGTTTACCATTAACACAGGATTGATATATTTCCTGTAGTTCTTTATCATCCTCTATCAGATGGTATAAAAAGAGTTCATAGACCACGCATTCATTTGGTTTACCGCCATTCTTTTTTTGTTCTTCAAGAGTTACCGCTCCACCTGTTTTTGCATTCATAATTTTTTTACTAGCATCTTTGGGCATATCACTTAAGAAGATGGCACTTTCTGGTTTTGAAGATGACATTTTTTCTCCAGTAAGTCCTGTTATAAACCGATGGAATGTTGCTGATGGTTGAATAAACCCATAGCCTCCTTGTTTTGGCTCGTTTTTTGCAAATGTTTCATCTATTAGTGGTATATCTTCTTCTGTTGCATCCTTTATGTATACCGCTTTGTATTCAGTGATACGTTTTAGTTTTTTGAAACCAAGAGAATATAAAGTTTTTTCAGCCCCATCTAACAATTTTTCAACATTTTCATCGACTTTTACAAAAACACCTATTTTATCATCTTTTGTAACAGTTACATTGTACAAACGATGTGCCTGTGCTATGTCTCTGCTAAGCCGTATATGCGGATCTTGATCAACGCCAACTGGCACAAGTGTTGGTCTTACCCCACCAAATTTTTCAAGTTGAACATGTAGTATATCTCCTGCTTGTACAAGTGGTGAGAATATATGTGTCATATTACTAGAACCATTGAAACCATATGTAGCAGTCATCTGTGACCAGTTGATTTTTTTCCCAAGAATATATGCTAGATCTTTTACCTCCTGATGTTTTGATTGGAAATAAATATGACATTTCTCTGGTTTTAAACCCATTGCGATATAATTTGGTATGTACTCAGTTAATGCAAAATGTTTTGTTTCTTCAAGTGTGTATCCTCTTGTTGCGAATGCTTCTATGTCTGCTACTGCAATAAAAATATCTGCTCCTATACTCTGATAATAGATTACTTCATCTATGACCATTTTGTGCCCTAGATGCATTTTTCCAGAGGGCATAAGACCTGTTAGAATTGCCCATGGTTTCTTTTTCTCTACTGAGTTTTTTATTAATTGAAAACCGCGGTGTCCAAATACTACCCCACGTCGTAAAAGTTTATGAGGATTTGGTAAATCTTTCCACAGTTCTTCTGAGAATTCTTCTATTCCAAACTCATCACGAAGACGTGTATAGTCTTGATATGTTGTTGAACTCCATGGGTCTATCTTCATATTAATACCTATTATCATTAAACAAAAGGTGTTTCAAAAACTTACCGTTCTATTAAACTATTTATGAGGGAAAAACGAAAAAGGAATATTGATTTATTAATTTATAGATGTCAATCTGAGTGGGTTAACTTAGAAGAAATGATATTAGTATGGTATTATATACCCGTTCAACTTATCCCTTAAAACATAAAACAGTAATTCGTTGAGATGTGAGAATATATGACAGATGTAGCAGTACAAAACATTGTAGCATCTACAGTGTTTGCAGAGAAGTTAGATTTAGATATGATAGCGCAATCATTGGAAGAAGCTGAATACGAGCCTGAACAGTTCCCTGGGCTTGTCTACCGGATAAAAGACCCAAAGACTGCGACACTTCTTTTTACGAGCGGTAAGGCCAATTGTACGGGTGCAAAGAATCTTGAAGATGTTCGTAAAACGGTTGATATCATAGCAGATAAACTCAAAAAGCTTGGTGTAGACGTATATAAAGATCTTAAGATAGTCGTTCAGAATATAGTAGCTACGGCTGATGTTGGTGGAGAGATGAATCTCACTGAAGTAGCTACAGGTTTAGGTTTGGAAAATATTGAATATGAACCAGAACAATTCCCGGGGCTTGTTTACCGGATAAAAGAACCTAAGGTAGCAATGTTGCTCTTTTCCTCTGGTAAAATAGTTTGCGCTGGTGCAAAAAATATAGAAGATGTATCAAAAGCAGTGAAGAAATTGACAGAAGAGCTTAATTCACTAGGTCTTCTTCACTAAAACGTTTTCTCTTTTTTTCTTTATTTTTTTGGAATGCTAATCTATTCCATTTAAGAAGATAGGGATTTGGATTGTGGGGTTTTAGCAATCACAGAGAGAATAGTACGCTGAGGGGGAGATATTAACCTGTATTTACCGGTAAAAAATCAACGTCTTCTCCTGTAAACTTGAATTGTAAAATTATAGCAGAGATATTCTGAGCTTTGGAAAGTAATACCTTACAATACATCAAACGTAATACGACTTACACTCTGTAAATCCCGTCTGAAGCTAAGTTTCATGCTTTTATATTAAAAGGAAAAAGACAATACAAAAATACAGACTGAAGGATCCTGCGTAGCGAATACCCATCCAACGGTTGGTTCTCCCTTGACCCATCCATAATCCTTCTATTACCTCTCTATTATCTGCTGCAGTTAGAAGTTTGTAGAATGTAGGACTGTATGTTATACATAAAAAGAGTATTACTAAATAAAACAAAGAAATGCCAACATTGAATAACTGATATGTCACCAAAAGAATCAATGTGCTAAGAAATATTACCAAGTATATGACGAAAACGATCCAGACGGCTTTCCTTTGTCCAAGTGCGACAACTGTATTTCTCTCCACTTTTTTATCTACCTCATAATCACGGATCTCTTGAAGCAG
>DAOWIZ010000061.1 GCA_030640585.1 Thermoplasmata archaeon | reverse complement strand
ATAGTACTATTATCTTCCTCAATTTTACCAATATCTGTTTTATCTGACAGTAGTCAACCATCAATATGGAATAAAGAATGGTCAAACTATCAAGAAATATTTCTACCAATTCCAACAGAGGAATCTTTTGCAATATACCAGCCAATAGATACACAGATAAACTTTGATCATAGTTGTTGGGCTAAAAACGAACAAGAACATTCAATACGAATTGTTTGCTGGGATGGAAATATTTGGCACGAACTTGAATCACAGATATATGATTTAGAATTCACAGATTCAAATCATATTGATAAATGCAACCTTGTTTTTCTTGTACCAGAAATAGCAGATGGGAAAGAACGATATTTTGTATATTATGATAACAGTGAAAAACCTATGCCTAACTACATAGATCATGTAAATATCGAAGATTCCTATTACTATTATGAACCTATACCCGGGATATCTGCGGAGCTCTGGTATTATAGCATAATTGAAAATGATTTCTTGATTTATGGAATTGGACAAAATGGAAATGTATTAAACCGGCGTTTATCACAAGCAATAATTAAAAACGAGCAAAAAACAAAAAGTTTTGATATAACAAATATTGGACAAATAGCAGTATATTCATTTTCATATCAGACAGGTACAAAAGATGGAGATTATGTGTCTTCCGATCAAGAACTAATCTCTAAAAAAATAACAGTTGATGGAAACCTAATGGTTGAATTTGGCATTGTCACTGAGTCATTTGGAGAAGAAATACGTACTACAAATATTTACAAATATTATTATTGCCCAACAGATACAAAAAGAATTTGTGTCCATAGCAAACATGAAGTTTTAAAAAATGTTGAAGTAAAAGGTAACATCAACTCAGATGGAAATTATGGTTCACTTTTTACACTTAAATCCAGTAGTGAACGTATTCCACAAATGCGTTTTGGAGGCATATTACCATATTTGCATGTTTATGGGGAAGACAACAATATAAAAGAATACCTCATGGATTTAGATCCAGATAGAAATGAAAATGATTGGATCATATCTTATACTGAAGATTGCGACCTTGGGTCAGATGCATGGATATCCAGTGATGAAGGCGAAAATGGAAAGGCATTTGCAATACTTTTATCATCTAATGAAAATATCGTTAAACAAGGACGAGAGGAAAGAGACGGGATTCAGATAAAATTAGTAGAGAGGCAATATTTAAACATCATTGGAACACAGATTGATTTTGCTTCAATTAACTTCGGCCGTAATTCATATGAAAAAGGAAAAAACCATGATCTAGACATACCAAAAGATCTTGTTGTAGAATTTTATTCTGAGTTTTTTTACTCAGAAAACGGAGGATATTTGGATGTACAAAAAGAAGCAGAGTTCTTTCAACCACTTGCAAAGCATCGTCTTAATGGAATAGACGACTCATTTAAAGGAGATACAAACGTCTATACTTTAACTGTTATTCCAGAGTTCACAGGTAGACTTTTTTCATATCCATTATTGTCAAATATCAAAAAAATAAATTTTCCAGTCACATGGGTTGAACTTTATCAAAATGAAACATGTATTGCATCAGGGCCTGTGTACAAAACATTTCTGAAAAGCCCTAAAATGACCTTTGTCAACATTGAGAAAGGTGATTATATTATCAAAGTGTATAGGAAAAATGGGAATTTTTCAAAAAAATTTATTGGAGTTAAATCTGTTATGATTGAACAGGATGAAACTACACATATTTATTGTACATGGGAGAAAAATCTGAAAATAGATATCGTTGATCAATATAAAGAACATGTCAAAGATGTTAAAATACTTATTTTAAAAGATGATGATACTATCATATGCAGCAATATCACAGATGGAGAAAATACATTAGAACTAGGTGTTCCTTTCAATTTATATAAACCATATCATCTGAAAGCATTCTATAAAGGATTTCTTATATCTGATAAAAAAATTAAATCTTTAGAAAAAAAACCTGTTGTAAATATTGATCTTTATGGCTTAATAGTACAAGTTACAGACACATTAGGCATGTCACCATGGGTAGATGTTAAACCTTTTTTAACCAGCTCTGAGATGACCAAACAAATTAACTTAGAACCAGAAAATATGGGATCAGGCACATATCTTTTTAAAAATCTACCATCTGCAACATATAATTTACAGATTTCATATGCCGATTATACAAATAGTAAAACAATACATATATCAGGAAATGATCTTACTGAATCTGTTGATTTTGCTGCTAGTTATGATTTAGATGTCGAGATATATGACTTACGTGGCAATCTTCTAAGAAATGGTAAAAAAATAGAAGTTATCCGCAATAACAAAAAAGTTATTAGTTCTATTCAATCTGATAAGACTATTTCTCTTCCACCAGGAAAATATACAGTTAATGTCTATTCAGACAGAGATTTGGTTGGGTCAAAAATAATAGAATTAAAAAATGATAAGACTGCAAAAATTGTTACATCTATAAAAACAGTTATTCCAACAATTGTAACGGGAGTTATCATTGTTTTTATCATTCAACTCCTTGTTTTACTTGCTTTTAAGAAAATATCTATTAATACTTTTTTGAAACTAGTAGCAATTTCTTTGATACTTGTTTCTGTGTTTCAACCATGGTGGGTTTTACATGCTGTAAGCAATAATCCTATTGCAGAAAAACAAAGTGAGATGTTTGTTATCCCTCAGACAATGATAGATACTTTTACCATCAAAGGAGAAACCTTATTGGAATTGGCTACTATACCTGATGTTTTCACAGGTTTTTTAGGCGTACTTTTGCTTGTTGTTTTTGCAGGAGTGACTTTGTTGGGTGTAAGTTTTATACCCAATATTCTTATGAAAAGAAGGTTTTCAAGAGTGCTTATTTATGCTAGTATTTTGTTTCTTATCTTAGTTGCTTTTGCTTTTTGTTTTGGGATGTCACAGATTTGTAAAATTAGTCTTGGAAGTCTACAAGGCGAAGGAATGATTGATGCTATATTTCCTAATGGGGAAACAGTGTTTATGTCAACATCTTGGGGTTTAGGCATTGGTTTTTACATTTGTATATTCGCATCTTTAGTTGCAATGGTTGCAGGTATTTTAGATCGTTTGAAACATAAAGAATTTCTTAAAGAACTTCATTTTAAAAAATAATAGTTTTCAACTATGTTTTTCAGAGAGTTCTTTAAGTCTTTTTACACCATCTATTTCTTTTATTATTTTACATGCTGGTTCAGGGACAAGATTTTTCCATTCCTCGTCGTTTATCATTCTTCTGCGTATTTCTTTACCTGAATATTTATTACGATCAAAAAGAGGTGTTTTTCTAATAGCATATCCTTGCTCTTCAAACAAACTTTTAGTAAGCGAACTATTTGTTAAAACAATATCAAAATTTGAAATAATGGATGCTACATGCACCACCCATTTTGGATAATTATGGATATCTGGTACTAGCACTAGCTCATAGTTTTCCACATTTATCTGTTTCAGAGATTGTTCTATCATCTGCTTTCGTTCTTCTGAACTAAAAGGGTTATCAAAAGTATAATTGTACTGTGAAGAACCAATACCTATGATGATTTTATCATATTCAATAGAGGCATTATGAATAATTTGTAGATGTCCCTTGTGGAATGGTTGAAACCGGCCGATAAATAAAGATTTCATACTTTAAAAAAGAATATAAGATTAGTCTTATAAAACAATTACTTTAATTGCACCAAACAATAAACTAATTTTTTTCCTTACTCCCAGATAGTCTAGGCGAAGATGTAAGTTTTTTCTCAGACTCAAGTTCGATCTTACCAGATACTTTTGGTGGTTTAAGATTCTGTAGTTTCCTAAGAAGAGCATCTTTACCCGGCCCTATAAGAGCATTATCTATAACCTCTGTAATTGTTTCAACAGGAATAATTTCTATCCGATCTTTGAATTTATCCTCAATAAAAACATCATTCATGTTTGACTTAGGTACAATGACTTTTTTAATCCCTTCTTTTGCTGCTGCTTCAATTTTTGCAGTTGCACCGCCAATAGGAAGAACATTACCCCGAATGCTAAGACTCCCAGTCATAGCAACATCTTGGCGTACTGGTACATTTTCCATCGCAGAAATAACCGCGGTTATAACAGAAATACTAGCAGAATCCCCCTCTAATCCTTCATAGGTACCAATAAACTGTATATGAATATCATGCTTTGAAATATCACGACCCATATATTTTTTAACAACCGCAGAAATATTAAGAACAGATTCTTTTGCTATTTCACCAAGTTTACCAGTAGCAATAATCTTTCCCTCAGATTGTGAGCCAGCAGGTGTAACCTCTGCGACAATAGGCAATACAAGACCACTGAACTCACTCATAGATGGATCAGCTGTATGAACCGCTAAGCCATTAACCACTCCTATCTCACTACCAGTTGTTTTAAATGCCTTATAATCTTTACGTTGCTCAATAGCACGATCTACAACCTGTTGCTCCAAGGATTTAGCTATTTTTTTAGCATCTAACACATAATCCTGTGTAACAAGTTTATCACCATTTTCAACGGCTAAATCACCAGCACTTCTAATCAGCCCACCCAATTCACGAAGACGAAGAGAAAGCTTACCCCTTCGACCAGCACGACGTTGAGCCTCATGAATAATTTCACCAACTGCATCACGGTTAAAATGAGGTATTTTACCATCTTTAGAAATTTCTTGGGCGACAAAACGAACAAGTTTCTCACGGTTCTCAAAACTATCATCCATATTACTATTCAAATAAATCTCATAACCATAACCACGGATACGACTACGAAGAGCAGGATGCATACCTCTAAGAGCATCAAGGTTACCAGCAGAAACAAGAATGAAATCACATGGTACTGCCTCTGTTTTTACCATAGCGCCAAAACTACGCTCTGACTGCCCCGTTATCTGAAACTTTTTTTCTTGGATGGCAGTAAGAAGATGCTGTTGAGATGGTAGATTAAGCGTGTTAATTTCATCAATATAAAGTACACCTTTATGTGCACGATGAATAGCTCCAGCCTCAACTAACTGATGAGGTGGTGTTTCCAATCCAGCTGATTGAAATGGATCATGACGTACATCACCAAGCAATGCACCACTATGTGCAGCTGTTGCATCAATAAATGGTGGTTTATCCTTTTTTTCATGAGATACCAGAATTTTTGGAACATGCTGCATCTCTTTTCGTTGGTTAAGACCGCCACGGGAAAAAATTATATAAATAAAAAACGCAGCAATGACTCCAAAAAGGATATATTCCGGATGATTTTCACCAGGTATTCCCATCAGCGTTGGATAAAAAGCAAAAAGAATTGAAAAAGTTACAATTATAACAGCAAACATAATTATAGCACTACTTTGCTGTTCTTTTTTCTTCTTTGCCTCCGTTCTTTGTGCTTTTACTATCTCATTTGCTTTTCCACCCGGAACAACCCTGATATGTGGTGTATTTGAATCATCATGATTAGGATAAGCAATAATATCTTCAAGTTCACCTTTAGGTAAAAAAGCAGTCATTGCATGAGCAACCATAGATTTACCAGTACCAGGATCACCTATAAGCATAACATGACGTTTCTGTTCAGCAGCTTTCCTGACAATATTAACAGATTTATTTTGACCAATAACCTGATCAAGCAAAAGATCAGGAACTTTAATTTCTTCTGTTGTTTTAAATTTCTGAGTTTTTATCCACTCATCAACAGGAGGTATCTCTTTTTTTATATCATTATCTGAAGTAACATCCTCTTTTTTTGATTCATCTGTAAACATATTTATCATTTTTTAAAGTATAGTGTTGTATAAAGGAGCTATATATCAACTTTTCTTTTATTTAATAAGGTACCGTAGTAGAAGGAAAATAATGCCAATAATTACAAAAAATATCCAAAGAATGTAACCTATTTTTACCCTTACCATCCATTTAGCTTTTTTCTCAGGTGTATCAAAAAACCTACCAACTATTGGGTCATCTTCAATTCTGGTCATGTTTCCTTTTCTTTTTTTGCTTCCATTATGGCTTTTATTCTTTTCCTTCTGAAAAAATCTTCACGTTCTATTTCTTCTAGTTGCATCTCAATATATTTACGTGTAGCATAAAGTTTAGGAATAAGATTATTCTCTAGAACATTCACTCGTCGTTTGGTTTTTTCGATTTCTATTGCTAGTGATTTAATCTCACCGTCTAAATCTGCCAGTCTAATTAATTTCAAGATAAGATTGTTAAATTTTTTCTGCGAGTCGTCTAATTTAGAACATGTTTCAAAGAAACCATATTGTGGTTTCAACTCTGTTTTTAGATTATCAGCATTCATTTTAGGGATCTTTACACCCATAATGTTATCATTTTCAAAAGATACATCTCCAATATCTTCTGTTAAATATGATATATCTTCAACTTTTTTTTCACCCATTATCATCTGAGCCTGAATAAGACATAAAAAAGCATTTTTGAATTCCTCATCAAGTTCTTTAAGGAGATTGTTTCGCTGTTCAATTATTCCAAAGAATCTTTCCACCAGCGCATCTCGTTTTTCCTCAAGGAGTTTATGTCCTTTTTCAGCTAGTATAAGTTTCTTACGTATTTCAAGTAATTCCATTCTTGTAGGGCTTGCACCCTCAAGTATTTGCTCAACCATATATTTTCCTTATTTTTCTTTTGTTTTTTCAGATATCTTTGGGAGATATCTTTCAATATGTTTTTCATCTATTTTTTTAAGCTCAGATTTTGGCAGAATTGAAAACAGGTCCCATGCAATTGATAGCGTCTGTTCTATAGTTCTATCCTCATGCTTTTTTTGTGCTACAAACTGTTTTTCAAATTCATCTGCAAACTTTAGATAATACCGGTCACGTTCAGAAAGTGCATCTTCTCCAACAATTGACACTAGATCACGAAGGTCACAACCCTCAGCATAACCTGCATACAACTGATTTGAAACACCGGCATGATCAATACGGGTACGTCCTTCACCAATACCGCGGTCCATCAGGCGTGACAGACACGGTAATACTGCTATCGGCGGATAAATATCTTTTTTATGAAGACTGCGTTCAAGAACAATTTGACCCTCAGTAATATAACCGGTAAGATCAGGAATTGGATGGGTTATATCATCATCAGGCATTGTAAGCATAGGAATCTGAGTAATACTTCCTTTTTTGCCTTTGATACGTCCTGCTCGTTCATAGATCATTGCAAGATCAGTATACATATAACCAGGATAGCCTCGACGACTAGGTACTTCTTCACGTGCTGCTGCTATTTCACGAAGAGCCTCAGCATAATTAGTAAGATCAGTTAGAATAACAAGAACCTGCATGTCAAGATCAAAAGCAAGATACTCTGCACAGGTAAGCGCCATACGTGGAAGAATTACCCGTTCAATAGTAGGATCATCTGCAAGATTCAGAAACATAACAGTTCTCTCAAGAGCACCAGTATTTTCAAAATCACGAATGAAAAGATTAGCCTCTTCAGAAGTTATACCCATAGCACAGAAAACCACAGCAAATTTTTCCTCTTTACCAAGAACCTTTGCCTGTCTAGCAATCTGTGCAGCAATCTCATTATGAGGCAACCCGGCTCCTGAAAAAATTGGTAGCTTCTGACCACGAACAAGAGTATTAAGCCCATCAATCGTGGAAATACCTGTTTGAATAAACTCACGTGGATACTCCCTAGCATAAGGATTTATAGGGTTACCATTGACATCTCTTCTCTCCTCTGGAATAATCGCTGGAGCATCATCAATTGGGTTACCGGTTCCATCAAAAACACGACCAAGCATGTCTTTAGCTACACCAAGTTTCATGGTTTCTCCAATGAAACGAGCTGAGGTTTTATCAGTATCAAGACCCTTTGTCCCCTCAAAAACTTGAATAATTGCTTTGTCCATGAATGCTTCTAGAACTTGACCAGTTCTTTGTTCACCAGAGGCTGTTTTAATTTTTACAACTTCGTTGTAGGCTACGTCTTTGATTCCTTCAACAATTATCAAAGGACCAGCTACTTCAGATACAGTTGTGTATTCAATGTCTTTATTACTCATTATTTAACCTCCTTAATTAAAGTACTAATTTCTTTATCAAGCTCTTTTTCAATTTCTGCAAATTTATTCTCAAAAGTTTTATTTGGAACTGTTCCTATTCTTGCCAGGCTTTCACGAGTTTTCATTTTAATTATATCATCCATATGAACGTTTTTACTCGTTGCATCAAGTATTTTATCAGAAAACAATAGCATGAGTCTGAGCATTTCATATTGTT
>DAOWIZ010000075.1 GCA_030640585.1 Thermoplasmata archaeon | reverse complement strand
TAGTTGGAATGTTTGTTTTTCAATCTATAAGTTTGATGATCCCTGATTACAAGTCACTAGGATATATTTCTCTATCTCATTATTTCAACCCTTATGATATTTTAAAAAATGGTGATGTTGATGTCGTAGGGATAGTTGTACTATTTGTCATAATTATTCAATGTCTTGCAGCAGCAATGATAATTTTTGAAAAACGAGATATAGCAATATCATAAAAAAAATGGTAAAATTTATCTACCAAGTTTTTTATTCAGTGATTTGCGGCATTGTTTTTTTTATTTGTTTCCAGCCGTTATAAACCAGGAAACAATAGATAAAAATTACGTTGGAGGAAAATATTCTATGAGTTTACCATTTTGGTTTCCAAAAAGAACAAATGTTGTCTGGTATTTAGTTTTCATCGGGCTTTTTTTGTTATCGCTTGATTTTTGGTGGTGGAGGCAATCAGAGCCGTTAATGTTTGGTCTACCTTTTTGGGTTGTATATTTACTTATTTTAACACTGATTACTTCAGTTGCTTTCTATCTATTTTCTAAATACTATTGGAGGGATGCACAATAATTGAGTTTATACTTTTAGTTATCGCATACTTCATAGGTCTTATACTGTTGGGTATATATGCCCATAAAAGGACAAAAAAGACTGCTCAGGACTATTTTCTTGCAAACCGTACCTTTGGCCCAGTAATCTTGTTTTTTACTCTAGCAGCCACAAATTTCTCCGCATTTACGTTTCTGGGTTTTGCTGGAAAAGCATATGATAGTGGTTTTGGCCAATATGGTATAATGGCTTTTGGAACAGCAATAATGGCTGTAATGTTTTATGTCATTGGAAGAAAGGTTTGGAAACTTGGAAAAGAAAAAGGATATATTACGCCACCTGAACTTATCGGTGACAGATTCAACAGTACCAGTCTTAGGCTTTTATTTATGGGAGTAATGGTAGTTTTTACCATTCCATATCTTGCAACACAAGCAATTGGAGCAGGGATGCTCATTGAAAGTGTTACGGGTGCATCTATTGGTTGGCAAATCGGTGCAATATTTACCATGTTTGTGATAATGATATATGTAATATTTGGAGGTATGAGAGGATCAGGTTGGACAGATGTAATCCAGGGTGTTCTTATGATCTCTGCGTTGACATTAGCAGTTGTATTTATCGCAATTAATCTTGGAGGATTTGAAGCAGCTAACACTATGGCATATAATGCAAGTCCTGAACTTTTTACTCGACCCGGTGGTGGAGACTTTTTCATGCCAATGATGTGGTTTTCATTTATGCTACTGTGGATATTTGCCGATCCAATGTTTCCCCAGATCTTTTCAAGGTTTTACACTGCAAAAGATGAAAAATCACTTAAACAATCTATGATTCTTTACCCTATTGTTGTATCATTTTTGTTTCTCTGTCCAGTTCTTATTGGTATATGGGCCCATGGCGTAGGATTAGATGTATCAGGTCAGAAAGACATGGTATTACCAATGATGGTTGCAAACTATGCACCAGGTTTTGTCTATGCTTTTGTAATGGTAGGAGCACTAGCAGCACTGATGTCTACTGCTGATTCCCAGCTATTATCACTATCTACTATGCTCTCACATGATTTACCATTTAAAAAACGTAAAATATCAGAGATAAACATAGGAAGAATGCTAATTGTAATACTGTCATTGTTTGCAATATTGTTTGTTATTACTAGTTATAACCCACGTGAAGGAATAATGGGAACCCTTGTAAAAACAACATTTTCAGGACTTGCAGTACTGTGTCCAACAACAATAGCAGCTCTTTATTGGAAAAGAGCAACTAAATATGGATGCATAGCAAGTATTCTTATCGGAGAAACCTCGGTATTTATCTTCCAATACAATATTTTACCAACATTTGGCTTACTCTCAGCGATATGGGCAATAATAATAGCAATAATTGTACTAATAGTCGTCAGTTATCTTACCAAAGCAAAATAGTTATCAGGATGTTTTTTAGAATGCATCTTAACATCTTCAACATGTTCTATTTTTAAACCTGCTTTTTTTATATCAGAGATAAACTCTCTTTTACTATAGAGATGATAAAACCTGGGTATGTCTAGACCATGCTGCCTCCAATAAATATCAATATCTCCAAACTCGCCTTGCCCAAGTTGTGTAAACCATTTTTTAAAAAACTGTTTACGGTATTTATCCTGCCATCTTGACCAGACACTAATAAGTGCTATTCCATCATCTTTTTTTAATACTCGTTTAACTTCTTTCAAGGTCTGTATACGATTATCTCGCCCTTGTATATTATGTAATGCTGCAATAAACATTACAGCATCCATTGAACCTGTTTCAAGTGATAAATTTGTAACATCTGAATGATGAAGAACTACGTTTGTAATATTGTTTTCATCAAGTTTTTTTTGTACAATATCTAAAAGATTTTTAGAAAAATCTACCCCTATTACTTTTTTACAATGTTTAGCACAAGGTATCAAATGTCTCCCATTTCCACAGGCAATATCAGCAACAATGTACTCTGTTGGTAATGAATTTATGAAATCAATGCACTGTTTCCATGGTTTACGTCTTGTAGCATCAAAACTCTGAGCTATAGCATTCCATATTTCTTCAGATTTTTTGGTATTATTGTTTGTCATTTATCATCTGTAAATCAATTTATTTTTGTTTATTCAACATAAATCGCGGGTCTCATTGGAATAGCAAACCTGGATTTGTTAGCAGGGTCATAGATGTCTTTATCATCAGCACGATATATTTCGATTTCACAAGAAAATGTTTTCTTGAGATATTCCAATGCATTTACAAGATAGTTTTTACCATCTATATCGACAGTGTATCGTTTTTTGTCATTTTTATTTAGTTTTTTAACTTCACCAGGTAGTTTACCAACATATTGGGAGACCTGTTTAGCAATAGATTTCATATCTGGATCAGACATGATTTCTTTCATCATCAGACCAACATTGAGATTACCATCCTCTTCGAGAGTTATTGCTTTTCTAAATACTTGTTTTTTCCAAGCAGGACATGTATAGATGCAGATTTTTTTAGGTTTAATCTTGGTGACCTTGAGTATTTCATTTGCATCATTAATCAACTCAGAAAGCAGGTATTCCCCAACTTCATCTTCTTCTGAGATATCCTCTAGGTTAAATTTTGGATAAGACTCATTTGAGACAAAATTACCATTTTTTATATGCCATAGTTCTTCAGAAAGATGAGGAGCAACTGGTGTTAACAGTTTAATCCATGTATTTATGAACTGATCTAGTATTTTTTTGTTACCTCCGCCTCTTTTGATATACCATTGAATATCTTTTTGGCATTCAAAGAAAATCTCATTTGATGCAACACGCAGATCAAAGTTTTCAAAAGCATCTGTTATTTTTTGTATACGCCTATTGAGAACTGTTTTTAACCAATTATCAAGATTATTATTCTCAACGTTTTCAAGGTTAGACAACTGAAGTATTAGTTTGTAAACATTTGCTATTTTGTTTTTATATTTTGTAACAGCTTCTGAGTCCCATTCAACATCAACAAATGGAGAACCAATATGTGCATAATACAGCCGCATTGCATCAACACCATATGTTGATGCTGCTTCAGCGATGTGTTCTGCGCCTCCTTTTGATTTACTGATTTTTTCTTTTCCTTTTTGAGTAATCCACCAGTGAACAAAGATACCAAGCGGTCTTTTATCCGCTGGCATTATTGCTACATGATTCATCAGATATACTGGGAAATGCACTGTTTTATGTTCTTTTCCACCAAGGTTAATATCAACTGGATACCAATAGTCAAAATCTTCTTTGATTTCATCCCAAATCTTATCTTTTGATTTTCCTTTACCCAGGAATACATAGTCAAAGAATTCTTCAGTCATTTCTTCATGTTTAATTTTGTTTTCATTTACATATTTAGAAATAATATAATATGATGGATAAAGTGTTGAATCAGATATTGGTTCTATTATCCAGTCCTTTTTAAATGGGAACTCGGTTCCAAGCCAGGATCCTTTTCTTATGCATGCTCGATCATCAAACCAGTCAAGTACATGAGGTAATTGTTCTTTGTATTCCCTTGGATAAATATTCATGGATTTAGCATATTTCTTGGATCTATCAGTTAAGCCGGTATCGCTGTATTTGATGAACCATTGATCAGGTATTTGTTTAATGACTACTTTTTCATTACACCTGCAGATTACTTCTTCAGAAAATTCCCTAAGCGGTACTGCGAGATTTTGAGATATCAACTTGTTTTTTACATCATCTTTGATATCTGATATTTTTATTCCTGCATAACTTCCACATTTATCATTGAGGTAACCTGTATGGAATTCTTTTTTGTAGACAATTTCTGTCGCCTCATCAAGTTTATCTGTCTCAGATTGGATTTTTATTCCTAACTCATCACAGACTTGTTTAGCAGGGTTTGTACCAAAATCTTTCACATCAATTATTGTAATTGGATCAATATTTTCTTTTGATTCCACTAATGCTATATAGTCATATGGTGCATGAGCAGGAACAGACATTACAATACCTGTTGCAACATTTGGATCGGCAAATGGCCCAGATAAGATTGGTACTTTCCGGTTGACCATTGGGATTGTACAGGTTTTACCAATGAGTTCTTTACCAGATATTGTTTCATTTAACGGTTTGACATCATCTAGTTGATATGTTAGTTTGTTAAGTGCTTCTTTAGAACATACCCATGTTTCATTGTTTACTTTCACTTTTACATAAGTTACATCTGGGTTTACCCACATGTTAGTAACACCAAAAATTGTTTCAGGGCGCAATGTTGCCGCTGGTAGTATTGTTCCATCATCCATTTTGAATTTTATAGATGTAAATTCAAGGATTTCAGCATACCCGCCTTTGGATATATCTGTTTCTGACTTATCAACAGCCACGGGTCCACAGTTAGGACAGAATGGTGCATAATGCGGTTTTTGGATAAGTAGGTTTTTTTCTTTTAGTTTGAAAAACTGCCATTGTATAAATTTTTTATATCCATTAGATATCGTACTCATACTACGAGTATAATCTATTAAGAAACCAAATTTTTTCCAGTAATCTTTTACATATACATCTCCAAAATATTTGACTACTTCCACAGGGTCGGTTAATTTTTTGATTTGAGCATCTGAACAACCGTATTCTTTGAGGTTTTGCAGAGTATTTTTGTCTTTTCGCTCTACCTTTTTTGCAAAACCAACAGATGGAATACCTGATGCATGAAATCCTGCTGGGAACATTATATTATGTCCTGTCATTCTTTTGTATCGGGCGATAATATCACAATAGGTAAATCCTCTCATATGTCCAACATGAAGATATCCTGATACTCCAGGATAGGCAAAATGTATGAAGAATTTTTTTTGCTTGTTTTTCTGGGTTTCATAGATTTTTTCTTTTACCCATTTTTCTTGCCATTTCTGCTCAACAAATATGTAGTTGTAGTTTTTTGGTTTCATAATTCTTGTCGGTTTGGAATTGAAGTCTAGTTTATAATTGTTTTTCTCCTGTTTGTAATTATCTTCATTTTGTCACAATTACACGAAATATTTAAATAGTAATAATTACAGAGTATAACATAGGAAAAGGTGGTGATTAAAAATATGAAAATCGTCAGCGAGGTAACAACCCAGCAAGAACTTAACGAAATGAAATCCGTAATGGAAATATTCATTGTTAACACTCGAATCAGACAACTTGCATTGGATGCTTAAAACTTCTTAATGTTAAATTTGTTTTCTCTATATTAACGTATAGGAAAAATGGAGGAATACAGCAAAGATTATGACTGATAATCACAATAGTGATCCTGAATGGGTCAAACAGATATCACAGGACGTGGAAGTAGAAGATTTTGATAAAAATAAAAAGTTAATTAGAGAACTATTTTTAGAATATATTGCAGAAGGGTTACCACCAATGCATGCCTATAAAAAAGCAAAAAAAGTGGCTGCTGTTTTTGATAATGGTGGGTAAAGGAAAAAAGCATTCTAAATTTTTTCTAAAAAAATAAAAAAATTTTCATTTATTTACAATAATATTTATAACATTAAACAGTTATACATATTTAACAAATTATATTAAAATACATAAATTATTATTTGAGGGGGAAAACTGGTGAAAGGAATGCCTTTCAAAGTTTTTATTAATGATGAAAAAGCAATATCTGAAGAGTTTACATCTTTACCCGCCTTAGCCGTTATAATGATAGCTTTTACTCTTTTCTTTGCATTAATTGCCAATGTTTATATTTCATATGAAAACCGGGTTGATTCACTCGATAAATACCAAACTGCTGATTTTATTGCAACTAAACTGACAAACCCTGATTGTTATTTTATGCAACTCGGTGGAACAGTTGACCTACAAATGCTTAACACAGACTCAAGTAACGAAGAACTCAATAATATACGACAAGAATATATTGCGTCTGGTATAGATTTCATATTACGTATCAGCTGGGATGATAACTTTGAAGATTTCCCAGAAAACATGCCAAACGATGTTTTTAACCGTGTTGCAGTCTCAAGAAATGTTGGTATTCGTTTAAATGATGCTGAGACAACGCCTGGAAAACTAACGATTATTATGTGGAGGGACTAAAAATGAGATATAGACGGTTTAAAAGTAATTGTTTTGCAATGTCAATAATGTATGATGCTGTTTTTTTTATTACAATGGTATCAATTTCTGGTGTTGTTTTAATCCCTGCACTTACTAGCAATGTTGCTGTAGATGCATCTGTTGAAAAACATCGTGAAGAAATTGTTGATGAAGCACTGCTGATGCTTATGACATCACGCATTGACAATTTTGAATATGTCTTTGCAGGTTCACAAATCGACGGTATTGCTAGTGTTGCAGGAGTTGATGTTGATGATAAAGATGGTTTGTATAACTCAATTACGACCCAGATGCTAGGAAAAGAACAGGTTCATAAGACCTATGCTGATTTGTGCGTTGAAAACCTTGTTTCTCAGATTAAAATTTTTGACTGCAGAGTTAATATTTTCACGGAGGATTATGACAATGCTCTTGAAAACAGGTTATCTACTCTTCTAAATAGTTATCTTGGTGATAAATACAAGTTTAACATATCTGTTCAATGGCATCCAGTTAATGGTATATCTTTTGGAGGAAAACTATTTATTGGGCCGAAACCGCCAAAAACTGATACATATGTAGCAAAATCATTTGTAACAATGCCAGTTACCATTTTTTCAGAGTGGTTGAATGATACAGATGTATTTATTGATAATCAGATAGAAGATGTTGAAAAATATCTAAAAAGAAATGAGCAAAAAAAATGGAATCAATCTGAGTTCAAAGAGTTTCTTACCGACTCATTTAATTGTACCATTAATGGTATTATTTTTGATGGCTTCGATATAGAGGGTAAACACTGTAATGGTGTACTAAATACCTCTTTTGACTATTTTTTTGAAAAGATACAAGGATCTCTTTCAAATATTTTCGGTAATGCAATGAACAGTGTTAACGAGTTTCTGGATATATTTGGATCAGATATTGGTGTTGAACTTGACAATGTTTTGTCAGATAAAATAAAAGGACTTTCAGGTATTGAAATTAAAGATTTCAATAATGATAGCGTAGTCGATCTTGATGATGTAGTACAAGGTTTGAAAAAATATGTGATAAATCAAGCAAAAAATGCCCTAAATGATGCATTGGATGATTTAATTGAAAACTCGGTTGATAATATTGTCCAGAGTTATGATTCATTTGTATCTGTTAATTCAGATGAAATAAAAACCAGTGTCTCTGATTTTTACAATAAACAAATCAATGTTTTAAGAGCGGAATTTAAACTAACTATCTGGGAGGCGCGAGAATGAAATATTTTAGAAGTGGTTTTTTATCTAATGATCATGCTCGTATCCCATTCTCAGTTATCGGTGTTTTCTTAATAATTGGTAGTAGTTTTACAACAATATATGTCACTCAGCTTGAACAAGAAAATTCACTGGAAATATCTAGCACTCTTGATTTCAACCAGGTAGACTACCTAATACGTTATGTTGAAGCAGATCTTGCTCGTAGTTTGAATTATGCAGGTTGCAAAGCATTTCAAAAAATTGGTAAAAATCCAGTTATAGAATGCATCGAAGATACCGAATACTACTTTGACTCTAATAATAATAGTAATATTAATTATATTGACGTCAATTTGAACGCTGCTAGACATATGACAATGAGCTCTTTGAATAATTACATCAAAACAAACTTTATGAATAATAGATACACTGTTGATGGTTATACAATTAATGTTGTTGAAAAAATTGTTGACTGGAAAGATATTGATGTAAGAATCATTGAAATGAACTTAGAGCGGAGTCTAAATAGACCTGTTGATGCACCACGGTCTACGTATAAAGTGTATCCTGTTATGTCAACAACCCTATTTTTAGAGGTAAAAAAAGTTGATGAATCAGGGGTTTTATTGACTAAGAAAGTTAGTGTTTCAACCATTATAAACTCTAGATATCCATTATTAGAAGATATAACAGGTGATTTTGATGACCGTCTTTCAGGGACTCTAAGTGCTCTTGGTGTTGATGTGCTTGCTGGCGCAATGGGTCTTACATGGATACGCGGTTATTCACAGTTTTTCTTAAACACTCCAAGCAATATTATTAGCAATGATTGGCTTGAGATTCTAACAAATGGCGGTATATTACTTGAAGAAAGTTTTGTTTTTAATAGTGCTGATCCAATTGGCATGGTCTATGTAGGCTATAAGACTGCTGATACAATTGCCAATGAACTAGGTTATGATCTTGGTGGTAAACTCGCTGCTTTAAAAAAATCGGTTAGCAGTCCTGTTGATAGCACAGGTTTTAATGATGTATACAAAGAAAACTTCAATGATATGCTTCCAAATAGTGAAATGAGTGATACAGTCAATGCAGATCTTGATGATATATCAACTGAGTATACCCTAGAATGTGATTCTGATAATTTATGTGAAGAAGAGTTAAATAATCTGTTAAAAGATGAAACCATACCTGATGCAATTAAAAACCTGTATAATGCTGTTATACAAATTCTAATTAATAGAAGAGAAAGCGCAGATAATTTAGCAGATATTCTAAGAAATTTAGATATTGAAAAAACCAATTCAAAAACCAGTGAGGAAAGTAGAAGTAGTGATGCCGAACAAAATGTTGATCTGCCTGATGGATGGGTAGTTAAATCAGTTAACCTAGTTGGTTCAAAGTTTTATGATGAAAATGAGGATATAGGTACTTGGGATTTAAAAGAATATAATCTCATTGGCGATACTGGTTTTTTTGACAATTCAGATCCAAATCTCGTCGTTCTTGATGGTGAGAAATGGAATATTATAAAACAAAGAAGCATCTGTTATAATTGGAATGTTGAGACAACATGGGAGATTCACGCTGAAAATGAAACAGATAGCGATGTATTTATTGTTGTTTTAAACTCAAATATGTATCAGCATGATGCAGTTCAAAACAGAGTTGAAGATGTTACAATTAATTTTGTATCTGATGATTATTCAAATGGAAATGTTGATCTTGGAAATAATAACATCAAACAGCCATTTGAAACAATTAATTTCTACGGCTCAGAAACAAGAAGTGATCCTAACCTTGATGGAGCATTAACAATATATCAAAACGTTGATCATATTGCTTGGAGTGCTTCTTTTAGAACGAAAATTTTCACAGATGAAAATGGAAAATATGTTGATGGTAGTTATAACGATGGAATGCTAATTGAGTCAAAAACAGATGATAATCTGCATATGGACTGGCTTGATGTTGAAGTTATGTATGCCCTTGAAAACATGCAGACAAAAATTTCAACTAATGTAACAGCGACAAGCATAGTCGGTGAGGGCACACTACCTGATGAACTGGTAGATAATGTAACAGATAAACTCATAGTTGCATATCATGCTTGTAAACCAGATTGGTTAAATGAAATTAAAAATAAATGCTGTGAAGGAAACATATATAGATCTACTGCATCTAAAGTAATTTATTATCTCACACGGTTATATATTGAAAACGTTGGAGAAAGACTGCAAAGTGAACATGATGAAAGCAGCAGTAATGTAGAAGATGCAACAGATGATGCCATTGATGAAACAGATAATGATGTAAATAAAGGCTATAAAGACATTAAAAACGATATGAAACAGGCTGAAATGCTTGGAGATGTCACAATTCCAATGGGCGCAACATTAACACTTAGGCATCCTGGTGATAGATATAGCAGTTGGGAAGAATCCGTTAGTTTTGCAATTAAACAAAACCCACCGTTTTTTTGCCAGGAATACTATGAATGTTCTCCTTTTGGAGATAAAAGTTTTGATAATTACCTCAAATATCGAAATGTTAATATTTTTTCACCAATAGCTGGTGCAACAGGTTTAATTGAGGATGGTTTTGAAGCATTAAATGACCAAATTCTAGGCACTATTGATACTGGGTTTGAAGAATTAAATAATATTCAGGATGCAACAATAAGATCTGAGTTGGAAAGTGATCTTGAAAGTCTTACAAATAGTATCTCTGATGCCGTAACAGATTCCCTTAGCAGTGCAATATATGAAGAACAAGGATATTATCTAAACGATAGGGGTCTTCTATCAGAAAACAAAATACAAGATATTGTCACGGGCGTAATTGATGGATACGGAGACAATCCATCTGCATTTATTCATGATCTTAACGGAACAAATATACAAAATGAGATAATCAATCAGTTAAAAAATGAGATTAAAGCAAATATTTTAGATAAATATGGTGCAGATGCTGAAGATATAATACAATCTGCAACAGAAGCAGTAACCCATCAAGTAATAAATGCTTATGACAAAGGAGTATCAAAAGCTATTGGAACAGTTGAAGATAAAGTAAAAACTACTTATGAAAAATTCAGTAAAAAACTTGAGAAAAACCTTGAGAAAAAAATGACTACACTTCTCAGTAAGTTCATCCCATCAGGACTGCCAATTCTTCCACCATTTGGCTGGTGGTGTACAATAAATGTATGGTATATTGAAGTAGAAGGTGAGATACCTGAGTTTAAAGTAGTAGATAGTCGTAATGAAGTACTTGTTAACCCGTTAATGGGTCATGATGCACAGGAATACTTCAGACAAAGAGCAGAAGTATACCTAGATTTTGATGGCGATGGAATAAATGATACTAAAATAGGAGATAACACACCGATATCTTTTGGATATAACACAGGGACTTTTATTATTGTGCCACCTGGTAAAACAGGTGTTGGTGATAGAACCGGTGGCATGGATGAATGTTATGAATATCCAAAGTAATACTCAATTAGGATAAAAAAATGAAAATAAAACCATTAACAATTTTCAGTATCATAACATTAGTAACACTTCTTTTGTTTCCAATAGTTTCATCTGATGAAAAAATAGATGCATCTGCCTTTTTTTCCTGGATGCAAGAAGATGGAACCTGGCATGACTGGATAAATAGTACCAAAGAAAATGAAGACGTCTTATACAATTTAAGTTTAAAAATTGGGCAACCTGTCAAATGTAAAGTTAATATTGTTAATCATGAAAACTGCACTATTAGTTTTTATTTATATGAACCTGGTATTACAAAAGCATTTGATGTTATATCCGGAGTAAAACATAAAGAAAGCCTGTCAATTGATAAAGAAGGTAACTATGTTGCAGGTTTGTACAAATATAATGTTTTGAACCCTGGAACAACAATTGAATATACATGGGTTCTCATACCAAATAACAACTGGACAAATGGTCATGCTCCCATTAGTGCATTTGTCCAAGCAAACTTTAAAGGTGACACAGTAAAAGGATCCACAGGTTTTGCAAACCCTTATATTCTAAATGAAAAATGGGATGGACCCAGCATTGATATAATAAACGATGATTTTTCTAATGAAAACAACAATAATTCTCCCGGTTTTGAAATCATAATTGTTTTTCTGGCAGCAACACTTGTTTTAATGTTCAAACGGAAAAAAATGATCTAAAAAAAGTAATATTTTTTTATCCAATCGGCTGGTAATACTGCGTGGTCTGAAACGTTAGTGTAAGACCCGCAGATGAAGAAGCCGTCTAGATTTCTTTTTAATATTGCTTTCTGACATTGTTTAAGCATTTTTGCGTTTGGATGAAACTGGAGTATTTTCATCAAAAATATTTTGATCATCAATTACTACAAAATGCCATGGTTGTTGATTTCCAGATGATGGAGCACTAACACTTGCATTAATTAGTTTTTTTATTATATTTTCATCTAAGGACTTATCTATGTATTTTCGTATGCTTCTTCTTGTAAGAATTACTTCCATTGCATCCATATATTTTTCACCTGCAAGCATCTATAATATTTTGATGTTTTAAAAAAGATTTCTTAGTTTGTAAAATCAAATATTATCTGACTAGGTTGTTCACCACCAAATAATATATTAATTTTGTTTCTTAGTGAGAAACCATGTATGACTAGTTTTATTGATTTGAATTCTTCTGGGCTTGTAATCTCTCCAGAAAACTCTATCTTTTTTTCTTTCCAAAGGCTGATTAAACCAATGTTTTCGTCTGTTTTAGTGATTTCTTCACCGTTTTTATCATAGAGAGTTAGTGTTGCTCCTTTTACAAATGCTAGAATTGGTTTTTCTAGATAAATTTCTGCTTTCCATGTACATTTTTGTAATGATATTTTGCCTGTTAGATCATATGATAATTCTTCAGATGATTTTATTTTATCACTGTTTTTTAAGGGCTTATCTGTTGAAAGATGTTCTGAGTCTAAAAACAGGGTGTATTGTTTCGGATATAAAACTATTGGATTTTGACGTGTGATACATGATCCATTGTTATCAATGATGTTTAGTTGAACGCAGTAGATGTATGGAGATTTTTCATAGTCAAAATCATTTGGGATTTCAAATATATGCTTTATTTTTTGTCCTTTTTTTGATGTTTCATCTCCAAAGTACCAAGTATATGTTTTTATTGTTCCATCTTTGTCATATGATTGTGATGCATCAAATTCAATTGTTTCTCCAAAAAATGCGGTTTCTGGTGCAGATATTATAGGTATCGGTGGAATGTTTTTAATTGCTGATGATTGCATTGTTATTGGATCTATTTTTTGTTCTTCACTTATGCATCCTGATAGTGCTGCTATTAGAAATATCATTATAGAGATTATTGTTAATTTTTTGTTCATTTTTTGCACCATTTCAGAATAACATCATAATATAATTTAATATTATATAAAATTATGTCAATAATTATGGCAGTTTCTTAATTTCTTATGGCATTTGACGATATTTTTTTCGAAAAGCTTATTATATTATAAAACACTATTTATAT
This sequence comes from Thermoplasmata archaeon, assembly GCA_030640585.1. Classification (GTDB taxonomy): domain Archaea; phylum Thermoplasmatota; class E2; order DHVEG-1; family DHVEG-1; genus DAOWIZ01. The sequence goes on along the minus strand of DAOWIZ010000075.1, from coordinate 209 downwards.
AAACAAAGACAATTTAAAGAATGGGGAAAATAATGGACATTAAAAAACTAAGTATGATTTTCTTTACTATAGTACTATTATCTTCCTCAATTTTACCAATATCTGTTTTATCTGACAGTAGTCAACCATCAATATGGAATAAAGAATGGTCAAACTATCAAGAAATATTTCTACCAATTCCAACAGAGGAATCTTTTGCAATATACCAG
>DAOWIZ010000091.1 GCA_030640585.1 Thermoplasmata archaeon | reverse complement strand
TTTAATTTTCACCATCAAATAGTTATTATTAACTCTTTAATTGTCTAAGATTTAAACTTAAATGTGCTTTTCTACGTAGTTTTTTTAATTCACGTGTTGAAAAACCGGGAATTTTCATAAGAGAAGCAGAATAATTAGAAAAGTTGAAATTGGATGGTTTGTACCTAGACCAATCTTTTGTGATTAAAAGATTATTTTCCTCTGCAATTTCATAAATTTTTGTCCCTGGAAAAGGAATAAATAAATTAAATTCGGCCGCTGTCAGATTAAGATTGCTAGCAAAATTAATGGTTTTAAAGATATCTTCTCTTGTTTCGCCAGGTACACCAATAATAAAAAATCCACATACATCTAAATTAGCTTCTATTGCAATTTTAACTGCCATTTCAGCTTTTTCAACCGTGAAACCTTTTTTAAGAAAATCAAGAGTTTTTTGAACACCAGATTCAAGACCAAACCACACTAAAAAACATCCTGCTTTTTTCAAGGCAGTAGCCATCTCTTCATCAAATAAATCAACACGTGTGACACAAATCCATGAGATATCAATGTTTTCTTTTCGAATTAAATCACAGATTTTCATCACTCGATCTTTGTTTAACGTAAATGTATCGTCCATAAAACTAAGTTTTGTTTTACCATATTTATATCTAAGAATCTTAAGTTCTTCTATAATATTCTCAGCACTACGTGCTCTCCATTTTCGCCCCCACAGCTTCCGAGAAGAGCAAAAAATACAGTCAAAAGGACATCCTCTGGATGTAATGATAACACCATAAGGTCTTCCAATTTCTTTAAAATTTCCAAGAGCACCAACATCAGAAAATTTTAATCTATACTTATCCATTGGAAGTAAATGGTATGCTGGAAAGGGCACACTATCTAGATTTTCAATAAGCTTTCTATTATTATTTTCAGTGATTTTATCATTAAATCTGTAAGTAATTCCTTTTATTTTTTCAAAGTTTTCCATTCTTTGTTTCTCAAGTAGTTCCATAAATGTTAATTCTCCTTCTCCTCGAACAATTACATCAACAAAAGGATTGTCCTCTAAAGTTACTTTAGCCATCACTGTTGGATGAGACCCTCCTAAAACAGTTAAACAGTTTGGGTTATTTTCTTTTGCAACTTTTAAAATTGACAGAGCATCAAAAATAGTTAAAGTCATAGCAGTAGAGCCAACTACATCTGGATCGAACTGTTTTATCTCTTTTTTGATTTTTCTTAAACTTAGATTTAGGATTGTCGCATCTATGATTTTTACTTTATGTCCCTGTTTTTCAGCACATGATGCAAGGTAACCCAATCCTAACGGCGGGCCTACACTTGTTTTAATGCTTGCTCTTGGCTGAATAAGCATTATTTTCATTTAAACCACTATTTATTTTTCCAACAGTTATTAATAGTTTCTATTTTTTTAATCCTTTTCTGTGTTTTTAATGAGTTTTATCTATTAACAGACTAAATATCAAAATATAGACTGAGATGGGCTTTTCTCCGAATTGTTTTTAATTCTCTAGGTGTGAACCCATCAATCTTCATAACTGAATTTGAAGTATGAAATTTAGACCAATCTCCGGTCAATATTAATGCATATAGATTTTTTACCTAAGCCGTCATATAAAAAAACCTATATAAAACGGAAAATCTTTAATCCCTTATGATATCTATTTCCAATAAAAAATTATTCCCAAATCTAAAATATAAAAGGACAGTCAAATGAAAGATAAAACTGAAACAGAAAATTTCCTAGAATATCTGCCTGCTCTCCAAATTTGGTACAAAGCGTTGTTAACTTACATCTTCCAAATAATAATATTCATCAGTTCAATAATCTTTTTTTGGTGGATAAGCTCTCAGATTTATTATGGTGCTTTAATTGGACAATTTATAATAGCTTTTTCTGGAACTCTAACTTATATTTTTATGGCAAATAATGCTGAAAAAATCAGAGAGAAATATATTGGGAAGTATGATGATCTTGCTGGTCAGGCATTCTGGTATCATTGTCACCTATACATTATTCCACTTCAATCCGCCAGTTTATATCTCCCTCTTTTGCTTAAGACTGATTATTTTTTACCATCTTTGATTAATTTACCTTCTCATTTCATAACAGATAGCTTGTTTCTGGTTTATGCAGCTATTCCACTAGGAATTATATTTATAACTCTTGGAATACTAATAATTAATCCTTCTGTAATATATGCTAAAAACGTAGTTGGTAATCGTCTTCATTTGATATGTCCTGAAAAAAGTAAATTAATTACAAATGGAATATACAGATATATTAGGAATCCTCAATACCTGGGTCGTGGGGTTATTGCTGTAGGTTTTGGAGTTATAGCAAATAACTTGTTGGCTATTTGTGTTGGTTTAATACATTTCCTGTCATTCTGGATAATCATACCTGCTGAAGATAAAGAACTAGAGAGACGATTTGGAGATGAATTTGAATCGTACAGGAAAAAAGTCCCTGCTTTAATTCCAAAATATGGCAACTGGAAAAGATTCTTAAGATTGACATTTTTCAGAAAAGAAAATTAAAATTCTTTATGAGATGCCAACATAACAGTTAAATAATAGTATTTTAATAATTAATTGTGATAATTATGTTTTCTGCGAGAAAGATTTTGTTTTCTATGATGGCGGTATTCTTAATGATTACCGTATCTTCAGTTGGATATGCTATTAATACTCAAACTGTTGAAATTGAAAAATCAGATCTTGTTTCCTTAGGTCCAAGTATTATTATCCCAGATGATTATCCAACCATTCAAGAAGGAATAGACAACGCAAACCAGAGAGATACGATTTTTGTTAGATCTGGAGTTTATAATGAGAATATTCTAGTAGAAACAGAAGGATTAACACTTATCGGAGAAAATAAGTATAATACAATAATTAGCAGCAGAGACTCACTTAAAAATACAACTAAGATTAATGCTTTAAATGTCACAATTCAAGGTTTTTCAATAGTGAATGCAACTGGTTCTGATGCTTTATGGGATACTTCTGGAGTGTTTGTGTGTTCATCAAATGTTGTTGTAAAGGATAATTTGATTTATGGTAACAGGTTAGGCATTTCTGCTCTTAATATTGCGTATAATCTAACAATTTGCGATAATGTTTTTTCAGATGATGGCATAATTTTTGGCGACTATGAACACACTCCGGATAATTTTGATGTAACGTTGGAATGTTTTTTGCACAATGTGTATAATAACACCGTGAATGGAAAACCTCTTTATTATTTTAAAAATGTAAATGATTTTGTCGTGCCAGATGATGCAGGTCAAGTAATCCTAGTAAATTGCACTAATGTAACAATTAAAAATACATATTTTACACTTTGTGATTTTCCAATAATGTTGAATTATTGTAATAACTGCATAGTTGAAAATAACACTGTTGAAGATACCTATGGTGAAATAATAACAATGCGTTCAGAAAATTGTACAATTCAAAATAATATTGTTGATAACATTATCTATGGCGTATGTCTTGATCAGAAATCAAAAAATAATATCGTGAGATATAACAAAGTTACAAACAGTATTACAGGAGTAGTTGTCATGATCGGATCTAGTGATAACATGATCTATGGTAACAATGTCACTGGTAATAATTGGGGTATTGGACTTTTTCTTGAAGCAAATAATAATCAGATTTATAAAAATTTAATGGAGAAAAATGATATTGGTCTATTTTTACTTGAGGGGCCTTATGAAAATAATATTGAGAACAATACATTTTTGAAGAACTTACTCCAGGTTCAATCAGTTGGTAAAACAAAGAATTATTATAATAATAATTACTGGAATAGACCAAGAGTAATTCCTAAGCTTATTTTTGGTTGGTTAAAAGGAAAACAGGCCCTTCCTGTCTTTACTGTTCCTTATTGTATAACTGGCGTTGATTGGAATCCTGCAAGGCAGCCAATTGTGTAGTTCAATTCCTATGTCTATTCTTCAAAAGGGGTTTCGTCGTCTGTAGATGGTTCTGGTTCAGATGTTTGTTCTTTGTTTGGTGTTTCATCTAATTCTACAGATGATTCTTCTGATTGTCGAACTTGTTCTTCTGGATTATTGTTTTCTTCGTCTTCCTCATCATCTGTCTCCATTATCATTGCAACACTGACAACTTTATCTCCCTCATTGAGTTTCATTATTGTAACGCCCATAGTGCTTCGTCCCTGTACTCTGATGCCATTGACTGGTATTCTAACCATCATACCGTCTTTACTGGTGAGCATTATCTGATTGTCTTCTTCTACTTCTCTTACCCATAGTACTTTACCGTTACGTTCATTTGTAATAATTGTACGTACTCCTTTGCTACCTCGATGTGTTTTTCTGTATTCACTTATTGGTGATCGTTTTCCAAAACCGTTTTCAGTAATAGTTAGTAGGTTTCCTTCTTCTCCTACTACTGCCATTGAGACTACTTTGTCGCCTTCTCTTAATCTTACTCCAATTACTCCTCGCGTAACTCGGCCCATAGCCCTTGTTTCTTTTTCATTAAACCTGCAAGCCTGACCATTAGCAGTTGCCATCATTATTGTCTGATTTCCATCAGAAAGTCTTGTGCTAATAAGTTCATCATCTTCATCTAGATTAATTGCTCTGATTCCATTAACACGGACATTGCCATATGCAGATAGGGCTGTTTTTTTAATAATTCCATTACGTGTGGCAAAAACAAGAAAGTGTTCATCATCAAACTCATGAATTGGTATTGCTGTTTCAACCTCTTCGCCTTCTTCAAGACGGGGTAACAGATTGATAATTGCTTTTCCTTTATGATGCCGGCTACCCTCAGGAATACGATATCCTTTAAGCCAGAAACATTTACCATGATTAGTGAAAAACATGATATAATCATGAGTACTAGTAATAAACGAGTCAACAACGATATCCTCATCCTTGGTTTTCATACCCACAAGACCCTTACCACCACGACGCTGAGTACGATACGTTTCAGTTGGAATACGTTTAATATAACCCGTCTCAGTAATAGTAATGACAACTTCTTGCTCGGGGATGAGATCTTCCATGTCTATATCAATTTCACCTTCGACAATTTCAGTACGACGCTCATCACCAAACTTTTCTTTAATTTCCAAAAGCTCCCTCTTAATTTCATCAAGAATGTTTTGTTTATCACTTAGAAGATGTTCAAGTTCGGCTATGATCTTTTCAGTCTCATTGTAGTCCTCTTGTACTTTTTCAATTTCCATACCTGTTAGTTTATGTAGGCGCATGTCAAGAATTGCTTTTACCTGCCGCTCAGAAAATTCAAAACGACTCATCAGACCATTTTTTGCGTCTTCAACTGTTTTACTAGCACGAATGATTTTAATTACCTCATCAATGTTCTTTAAAGCAATCATAAAACCTTCAAGAATATGCATTTTTTCCTTTGCTTTCTCAAGATTATAATTAGTACGACGAGTAATAACATCAACACGATAGTTGATATGATGAAGAATAATTTCTTTCAAGTTTAGAACACGAGGTTCACCTTCAACAATTGCAAGGTTAAGTACTCCAAAAGTTGTCTGCATATCAGTATGTTTAAACAACATTGACAATACTACGTCTTCTATTGCATCACGTTTTAATTCGATAACAACACGCATACCCTTTCTGTCACTTTCATCCCGTAGATCACTAATTCCTTCGATTTTTTTATCTTTTACCAAACCTGCAATATTTTTCAACAAATTAGATTTGTTGACCTGATAAGGAAGCTCAGTTATGATTATCTTTTTCCGATCCTCACCTTCGATATGTGTCTTTGCACGCACCCTGACAAGACCCTTTCCTTCAGTATATGCGGATAATATTCCTCCTTTGCCATAGATTATTCCACCAGTTGGAAAATCAGGACCCTGGATAATACTCATCAAATCAACAGTAGAAATGCCGGGCTCATCAATAACACGGATAGTACCATCAATCACCTCAGAAATATTATGAGGGGCCATATTAGTAGCCATGCCAACTGCTATACCAGATGAACCATTAATCAAAAGATTTGGAAGAACAGCAGGAAGCATAAGCGGTTCTTTTAGACTTCCATCAAAATTATCAGCCCAATCAACAGTATCTTTTTCAATATCCTGCAACATATAAGCAGCAATCTTGGACATACGGGATTCAGTATATCTCATGGCAGCAGCTGAATCTCCATCGACACTACCAAAATTACCTTGACCATCAACAAGAGGATAACGAAGGCTGAAATCCTGGGCCATACGAACCATTGAGTCATATACTGCCTGATCACCATGTGGATGGTATTTACCCAACACTTCCCCCACTAGACGGGCAGATTTCTTATAAGAACTACGACTTGTTAAACCCATATCATTCATTGCATATAAAATACGACGATGAACGGGTTTAAGGCCATCGCGGACATCAGGTAAGGCACGGCTCATAATAACACTCATAGAATAATCAATGAATGCACGTTTCATCTCAGATTCAATTGTTCGGACATATTCTTTTTTTACTGGTTCCTCATCAGACATAATATTTCACCCTCAAATATCCAAGTTTACAACCTCATGAGCATGAGTTTCAATAAACTCACGACGTGGCTCAACTTTTTCACCCATAAGAATAGTAAATAATTCATCTGCTTCAACAGCATCATCAACAGTTACCTTTGCAGTCAAACGAACCTCGGGATCCATAGTTGTCTCCCAAAGCTGACTTGGGTTCATCTCACCGAGACCCTTATAACGTTGAATTCCAACACCTGTTTCGCCAAGTTCTTTGATTTTCTCAATTTTTTCACGTTCAGAATATGCATAACAAACTTGTTTACCCTTATTCAACTTATACAATGGTGGCTGAGCAATATACAAATATCCTTCTTCAACAAGAGGTCGCATATAACGGAAGAAAAATGTTAGAAGGAGTGTTCTAATATGTTCACCATCAACATCAGCATCAGTCATAATTATAATCTTATGATATCTTGCTTTTTCGATGTCAAATTCTTCGTCAATACCGGTACCAATAGCAGTAATCAACGCTAGAATCTCAGTATTTTTCAAGATTTTATCTATACGGGCTTTCTCAACATTCAAAATTTTACCACGCAGTGGAAGAATGGCCTGGAACCCACGATCACGACCTTGTTTAGCTGAGCCGCCTGCGCTATCTCCTTCAACAATATACAATTCTGTTTTGCTAGGGTCACGACTAGAACAATCTGCCAGTTTACCGGGTAATGCTGATGATTCAAGTAGTCCTTTACGACGTGTTAGTTCACGTGCTTTTCTAGCAGCATCACGTGCACGGCTTGCTGTTACTGCTTTTTCAATAATTAGTCTTGCAACCGTAGGTGTTTCTTCGAAAAACTCACTGAGTTTTTCATTCGTAAGACTTTCAACAATACCACGAACCTCAGAGTTTCCAAGTTTTGTCTTAGTTTGTCCCTCAAACTGAGGATGACGTACTTTTACAGATATAACTGTTGTTATTCCTTCGCGACAATCTTCACCACTCAGGCTAAAATCTATTTTATCGAAAAGGTTGTTTTTACGTCCATAATCATTGAAAACACGAGTGAGAGCGCCTTTGAAACCAGATAGATGAGTTCCACCTTCATGAGTATTAATATTATTTGCAAAGGTATGAATATTTTCTGTATATCCATCGGTGTATTGTATTGCTATTTCTACTTCGAAATCTTCTTTTTCTGCAAAAAGATAAATCGGGTCGGGGTGAATTGATGTTTTGTTCCGGTTTATATGTTGTACAAACTCTCGTATTCCACCATCATATTTGAATGTCTCAATTTTACCAGTTCGTTCATCGGTTATTTCTATTTGTAATCCAGCGTTTAGAAATGCTAGTTCTTTAAGCCTAATAGTAACTGTATCGTATTTAATGTCTGTTGTTTCAAAAATTTCAGGATCCGGGAGAAATGTAATAGTTGTTCCATTGTTTTCTGCAATGCCGATCTCTTTTAATGGTTCTATTGCTGCCCCGTGGTCATATTTCTGATAGTATTCTTTACCATCACGTCTAACTTTTGCTTCAAGCCATTCAGAAAGACCGTTTACACAGGATACACCAACACCATGTAGGCCACCAGAGACTTTATATGCCTTACTATCAAATTTTCCGCCGGCATGAAGTGTTGTCATTACTAGTTCTACACCTGATTTCTTATATTTTTTATGTATTGCAACAGGTATACCACGTCCATCGTCAATTACTGTTACTGATCCATCTCTGTTTAATGATACAATAATTTTTGTTGCAAAACCTGCAAGTGCTTCATCAATTGAGTTATCAACAACTTCATAAACAAGGTGATGAAGTCCTCTTTCATCTGTACTTCCTATGTACATCGCTGGGTTTTGTTTTACAGCTTCAAGCCCTTCTAAAACCTTAATTGAACTTGTATCATAACCGTTTTCAGGTTTGTTTTTTTCTTCACTCATTGTTCATCACATCAGATTTATAACATACACTAATTTGGATAGTTTTTCCAAGTAATTTTTTCATCCCATCGCAGGGTCCTAATTTCAGTATTTTTACATGGAGAAAGTACTAATAAAGGTTGCTATGAAAAACAGTAGATTTTTAGTAATTTTTTCCATTTTTTTAATAAAACATTAAATATCCAACTAGCTATAACATTTTAGTATGTTATGCGGGGGAGCGATACGAGGAAAAAAATAGGAAAATTTGGAGGAATTATTGTTGGATTTCTACTGTTTTTTTTATTGTTTTCTAGTATTTCAGTTAGTGCAGATGATGCACAGTTAGCTCAACAATACGCACCAATATTTTATTTTGAAGGAGAAGAAACTTGTTACCCAGTTGATGTTTCATATCATATTGATAACTCATATCTGTATCAATTTGCTGAGGATGAAGTGGTATTGATCACCAAGACGCCGTCGGTTGATGGTCTTGATCAGAATTCCACAAATGAATATCTGTATCTTGATAATCAGAGAGGTTCAATTGATGATGATGACATTATTAACGATTATCAAAGCAAGGAGGAATTGTTGGGTTACACTGTTTATTCTCATGTTTTTACTGATGGTTCATCAACTGTTATTCAATATTGGATGTTTTATGCTTTTAACAAAGGAGAGTTGAATCGGCATGAGGGCGACTGGGAAATGGTCCAGATTATTTTATCTGGAGGAAGCCCAACTAGTGTTATTTATAGTCGGCATCATAGTGGCCAAAAGGCAACATGGGATCAAGTTGAAAAAGATGGAGATCACATAAAGGTATATGTTGCCCGTGGTAGTCATGCAAACTATCTGAGATCATATTCTGGAAAAGTTGGGATTTCAAATGATTATGTTGGAAAGAATGGAAAAATTTTGTATCCTGCCGATTATTCATTAGTTCCGCTTGAGTCCCAGGATTGGCTTAGTTTTGCTGGTAGATGGGGTGTATGGAGTAATGTAGAGGATGATTATTTAGGATGTGCTGGTCCAAATGGTCCAATGTATAGGGAAGGTGGCACCATGTGGGATAGTACTAGCTGGGGTGGTAGTCTTTTACCTACCAGTAGTAATATATTTTTGTTTGAATGGTTGGTTTATCATTTTGTACAATTATTCTTTCTTTTCACCGCTATCATACTGTGTATGATAGGGTTCCATATATATCGACGGCACAAAAAATATGGTCTTGGTCCAAGGATAATATCTATGCTTTACATTGATGGCCCTAATTTAAAAAGTATTGGTAACATTCTTTGTTTTGTAGGTATAATTGTCGTAGTTTTAGCTTTGTTTAGCCCATGGTATAGTGTAACTTATGGGCTTTCTGGTGATAGTAGCTTTGCAAATTTTGAAACTGAAGGATCCAGTTTTATAACTGTTAATGGAATCACAGGTATTCAGATAACCATTCCTGGTAGTAATGGCCCTACCCCTATGGGTACATTGAATATTCCATTTTCATTATTGATTGGTGTTGGTATATTTCTCATGGTTTTAGCAACTATAGGTATATCTCGTAGTGGAAAACTTGGATGTAAATACCTCTGGCGTAGTGTAAAATTTTTCTCACCTGTTTTGATGATATGGATTTTTATTATATTTTTAACTTCGATGATAGGCATGATGATTCCTGAAACAGGTAGTGCATCAATGGGGGGTATTATAAATCAGGCATTAAATGATATGTCAAGTTCTCCTTTTAATGGTCAAGGAATCTATCTGATATCTGAACAGGGCGCAACTGGTCAAATGAGTCTACAATGGGGGCTTGGGCAAGGGGGCTATTATTTTGTTATCTCAGGCATTATCATGGCAGCTGCAGGCATCCTTGAAATATTTGCAAGAACAATATTTTTTGGAACCAAGATAGTTGAAAAACCAAAGAAACAAAAAAAGAAAAAAGATAAAGAAAACGATAAAAAATATAAGAAATCTGAGGAAAATAAAGGTATGAAACCGGATATTCCAAAAGAAGAAGATAATGTGGAAGAAATTTTTGATTGAAGGTAGAATATGATTATTACTGCGGATTTACACATTCATTCCCATTTTTCAGGTGCGACTAGTCCAAAGATGAACCTTGAAAACATATCTACGGCAGCACCTCTGAAAGGTGTTGACATTATGGGTACTGGTGACTGTCTTCATAGTGGATGGCTTGAAGAAATTAAGAGATGTAATGTAATTGATGAAGGTACATTTGAACTTAATGAGACACGTTTTATTCTTAGTACGGAAATTGAAGCCATTCGTAGAGTACATCACTTATTGTTTTTCCCAAGTCTTTCATCTGTTGAGGATTTTAAAGAACAAATAAAACCTTTTTCCAAAAATCTTGAGACAGATGGGCGGCCTAATGTGAGTTTAACTGGTGAGGAACTAGCAGGTATTGCCAAAGATGTCAATGCTCTTATTGGTCCTGCTCATGCGTTTACTCCATATACATCGATTTATGCTCATTATAACTCATTAGATGAGTGTTATGGGGATTTATCAAGTTATATTTCCTTTGTTGAGCTGGGCCTTAGTGCTGATTCAGATTTTGCTGATAAAATACAGGAACTTCACCGTCTTACTTTTCTTACAAACTCGGATTGTCATAGCCCTCATCCAGTGCGTCTCGCCCGTGAGTTTAACCGTTTCGAAGTAAAAGATGCTACTTTTGATGAAATTAAAAAAGCAATACTGCGAACAGGTGGTAATAAATCTGTTCTTAATGTAGGTCTTCCACCACAGGAGGGTAAATATCATGAATCAGCATGCCGATCTTGCTATACACATTATACACTCGAAGAAGCACAACGCAGGCGTTGGAAATGTAGTTGTGGAAAAAGAATAAAGAAAGGTGTGAAAGATCAGATTAATGAACTGGCAACTTTTGAAACTCCGCATCATCCTGATCATCGCCCTCAATATGTTTATCTTATCCCGATGGCTGAGATAATTACAAAAGCAATAGGGCAAAGAAGCCCGTTCACTCAGACTGTTACCAAACGTTGGACTGAACTGGTATCTGCCTTCTGCAGTGAGATAAGAGTACTGCTTGATGTGGATATCGAGTATCTAAAAAAGATTACTGCTCCTGCAATTGCTGATGCTATACAAGCATTCAGGGAGGGAAAAATAATTATCCATCCTGGTGGCGGTGGTCAATATGGGATCATTGAGTTTCCTGATGAATATGAAGAGGGTGTTACTGTGTCTATGGGTCCTATTGATACACAGACATGTCTTTATGATTACTAAAAAATGGTGATATATTTTTGAATTATGAAGACGCTGAAAAACAAATATTTAAAGCAGTGATGTATGCTAAAAAGAAAGGAAAAATTACAAATAAAGAGTATCGAGAGATTAACGATATATCAAGACAGATGGCGACTATTGAACTTTCAAACCTAGTAAAAAAGAGGTTTTTATCCGTAAAGGCAAGGCTGGCAAAGGTATTGCCTATCAATTGACTAATAATTGACCAATAAATGACTATTCCTGGTGATAAAGCTGCTGGGTGTAGGCCGTAAGCCTTCTTCTATTTTAAGACAGCATTTTATTAAGCACTCCCTACCTGTGAACAGTTTGGATAACTGATCCTACTGTTTGGGCTTGCCCCGGGGGCAAATTGACCTAATTGCTTCATGGGTAATATGTCCTGGCCTAACACACTTTTGAAATCTGATTTATGTAGATTATTTAGAAACGTTCTTTTTATAGTAGATTACTATGATTGTGACTGCGATAATCATGGCTATCAGTGTAGACATCTGCAGTAGTTCCTTCTTATGTTGTTTATCTTCGATATCCTGAACATATGGGGTTAATGATCCCTGCATAGGGTCATAGATATAATCCCACGTGCCGTCTCCTTCCACATCTATCAAGTAGCAACCATCAGATCGATTATTACCTAGCAGGGTAGTTTTCCCATAAATTTCATCGTAGAATTTGTCCATTTCACCGTCACCCGTTGTGTCGATAAGATGTTGTTTTCCATCATTAATGGTAATAATCCTGTTTTCAGACATTACATTGATTGTAGTTTTTGCTGTATGAGTTAATCCATCGTTATCTACGACCATAAGAATAACAGTGTATGTCCCTGCGGCAGCATATGCATAGATTGGATTGACTCCTACCCCAGTACCATTATCGCCGAAATCCCATACATAGCTTGTTATTGTTCCATCAGGATCATGACTTCCTGAGCCGTTAAAGGTAACATTTTGGTTTACCCTGATGTAATATGGTCCATTGGCATCTGCAACTGGCGGATACTCATCTTTTCCTAATTTCTTTATACTGGCGTACGTGGTATCAGTATCTGTTGCTTCATCATTGTCTATCACCTGAAGTTTAATGGTGTAATTTCCTGTAGCCGCATATATATGCGTAGTAATCGTTTCTTCTAGCCAACTGGTGTCATAGGTTCCATCATTAGTAAAATCCCATCTGTATCCAACTATTGTGCCATCAGAATCATAACTTTTAGATGCATCGAAGAAAAGTGTTTGATTTACATATTCTAAATAGGGGCCATTGGCATCAGCTACAGGGGGATTGTTGTTTGGTGGAGATGGTGATCCTGATGATCCAACAGCCTCTGCGCCTACAGTAATGCTAGAAGTGGCTGTAGCATGATTGATATCTCCTGCCAACACATTTTCTGTATAAAAACCGAAGACAATAGTTACACTAAAAGGCATTATTATAATTAAAAGAATAATTACTCTCCTACTTATACAACGTTTTCCATCAGTTAATATATTTTTCCGTTTCATGGAATACACCATGCGTGTGCCATGTTATTGTACGGCGTGCTATATTTTATCAGTGATGTTATTTAAGTTTATCTTATAAAAATGCCAATCTGATAAAATGCGAATTTAGACAAAATCGCAATTTGACAATTTTTTACTCTCTAGATTTCTTACCTATAATGCGCTCAAAATAATCCTTAGAGATTAAGATTTTAGAAAACGATATATATAAATACGGGAAAGTTCATTTTGTGCAATACGTTTGGGAATATTGCGCTCACTCTTATATCTAACCAGGAGGGGAAAAAGGATGTTGAAAAGAAGAAAGATATTATCATTAATAGTAGTTATTGCGCTTTTTCTTTCACTGTTCACGAACGGATTTATCGTTCTGGTGCCTTTCGTTGAAATCACACAAATTGCTGGTGCCAACCCTGGAAATATAACAACCTGGCAGGATACTAACAGCTCATTCACCGTAGAAGTATTAAATGCGACGCCAACCGTTAACTTCGTTGGTCTAAGACTTGGATCGACATCAAAACTTAATACATTGATTGACGTAAACACGGAGTATAATCTCATTGTAAATGTTACATCACCATCCGGCTGGGAATCCGTTGAATACATAAACATAACCGCTTGGTATGATCAGGGGAGTGAATCAAGCACCTATAACGGTACTTCAGGTGGAAATCTCAACATGTTCCTACAATATGATAACTCCACAGAAACCGCTAGCTATACTATGCACTGGCCTGATGATGAAGTAACAAAAGGCTCCTGGAGTATCGCTAACAATGAAACCCGGGTAAACGCTACCACCCACAACATCACCTTCCCATTCACGCCATTGTATCAAGTGCGTCATTCATCTGGTGATGGAGACGGATGGGATACTACAGCAAATACCTATAATGATGCAGAATCATGGAACTTTAATATAACCGTTGACATGGGGGACGCCTCAACTCGTGCATATTACATTGGTGAATATGGAATATACCAATACGTAGGGATAGGAACCACAGGAAGCCCCACTTGTTCAGGTAGCCCTAATAGCAAGGCAACGGCCTCAGCTGTTAACGTACAACATAGAGCAAATGGAAACTTCACATTAACAACAAATGTCATTGGGGATTTAGATGGTCCAGGTGCCAACACCCTGGCGAACACAACAGTTGGTGTAGCAGGTGGGAATTTAAGCGAAACAAATTTCGATGGAACCAATCCACTCTATATTTGGGGATCTTCAGCCACCTATGAAACACACCCTGTAGATAACCCCACAAATACCACTGCTCTCACCTACCATTGTGACATCCCATATGGTACATATCCTGGCACATACACCAAAACTATAACATATGACATATATATAGAAGATTAAAAACCACAGTAAAAACACCGTCTTTATAAATTACGTTTTTTATGTGTTTTTCTTAACTAATAGAAAATTTTATAGGTAATAGACAGATGAGAGGTAATATTAGGAGTGCTAGTATGTCCCTCAAAGTTTATTTACCAATTATAATGTTTTTACTCATCCTTTCCTTTTGTCAACTTCCAGTTACAAACGCGCAGTCAAACATGGCAGCTCTCACAGTTACCATGCCCGGAGAACAACAACGAACTATATCAGATAAACCAGTAATGGTTGCAGGACTATGGCATTACCTAAATGTCACATTAATTGATTCACAACCATCAAAACTATCTGTCATCATGTATAAGGGAGACACACTTCCAACTAGTAGTGAAAGAAATGAAAACACATACTATAAATGGGAGTACAACAACGGAAACTGG
>DAOWIZ010000073.1 GCA_030640585.1 Thermoplasmata archaeon | reverse complement strand
TTCCTTTCCTTCCAATGCCCTTTCATTCTACGTTTAATATTTTCCTTTTAAATTATGCCCTACTATATTTGTGCGAACTAGTATATATAATTTTCTATCATTTGATTTTTTCTGTGTTATCCCGAAATTACTTTCTTCTGGAAAAATCTTGAAAATTAGATTACATTTTTCATTGTAATGGAAAATATCACCCATATACAAAATTATAATAACATATTTATAGTACATATTTTAATTCTATAATAAAATTTATATACTTCCATCCAATACATCTCTCTAAGAATGGGGGAGTCAATTTTTATAAATCTCTCCTCACCACCTTCAATCTTCCCCATTCTCTCCTTATAACTATTAACCAAATAATATTGCTTCAGCTCTTTTAGAAACAGCATCTCTATATTTTCCATCAGTAATAATCATAACAACCCAATCAGGAACTGGTCTGGATCTAATAGCACTTGCAACAGGAGTAAAATCATCCAACTTTTTTGCGCCCTCATCAGTGACAACCATTATATCTGTTTGATCAATGCGAGGTTCAGAAAAATGCAACTCTTGATAAGGAACATCAATAATTACATGACCATGGGGTATACCAACCTGATCCTCAAGTTCACGTTCTTTTTCTCTTCTACGATTCACATCTTCAAGTTTTCTAACATATTCAACATGTTCTTCATCTAAACTTGTCACAGACTTCGAATAAACCTGTTTAAACAACTTACGATACTTCAAACGAGTAACAATTTCAAACTGATAATCACCCATCTTTTTAGAACTAGTAATAAGTTCATCATCTGTCATTCTAAAAAACTCAAAAGGATCAATATCAGGTATGGTCTCAATAGCCTTAGAAAGCATAAGTTCAGCGATACGAACTGTTTTATGAAAATAAACACTGGAATACATCAAAGCACGAGCCATGAGAATATTTTCAACGACACCAACACCTTTACGTAAAATTGCTATGTTATCATCATATTTTGTTAAAGTCTGAAGAAATCTTTCTGTATCTATCATCCCATAAGCAACACCTGTATAATATGCATCACGGGTGAGATAATCCAACTGATCAACATCAACAACCCCATTTAAAAGATGACAAAGATATGGTTTCTTTGACTCATCTCCTTTGATAATGTCAGCAACCATCTTCTTATCAATGCTATATTTGTCTAATATTTCACACACACTTGGAGAATCAATGATTTCTTTTTCAGCTGCTTCAAATATTTCATAACTTCCAAATATCATTTTCTCTGCGAGATCCATATGATCTACATTTAGTGATTCCCGTAAGATGGACTCAAGTGTATGTGAAAAAGGTCCATGACCAATATCATGTAACAAAGCAGCACAAGACAATATCTCTTTTTCACTCTCCTCAAATTTTAGATGATCACCTGCTTTTGATGCTATATCATAGGTGCCAAGAGAATGTTCAAGACGGGTATGATGAGCACCGGGGAAAACAAGATGTGCAAAACCAAGCTGTTTAATGTTATATAATCGTTGTAGCTCAGGTGTTTCTAATAAATCAACAAATAATCCTTCAACTTTTATATCTCCATGAATTGGATCTCTGATAATTTTATGTTCATTATTTTCCATTATATCAGATATCTCTCCCTATTGCGTATGTAATATTAAACATGAACCACTCAAATTATCAGTTTTTTTATACTTCTTGTAGTAAAAACGCTCCCAGACATCTAAGTTTTTCTTCATAACCCTCAGGGTACAAAAACCGTACAGCAGCAGTAATGCTACTAAGAATAGAATTACCATCCTGTGGTGTAAAACAAAAACCAATTACCTCATTTTCATTTACTACATGTACTGTTGGTAGAACGGCAACTGTCTGATTAAGGATACGTCCATAGTGTCCATGTTCACGTCCAAACGAAAACACCATATTAGCGGCTTTTTTCTGGGTGACAGCAACACGTGGGTTATCTATAAACTTCTGAATTACTTCTTCTTTATCTGTTTTATAATCCAGTTTAAGATCATACCATATACAATGCATATACTGAGTATTTAGTTTAAGAGCGCTACTAAACACCTTCAGTTCAATTCCAAGTGTTTTATAAAGATGATATACATCAACTGCATGATGAGTCCCCATTTTTTCATCCTTATGACTTCCTACTTCAGGAGATGGTACAAAACCTTTTACCTGACTGATATCATTTGCTCGTCTGATACAAAGAAATCGCCCTTCCTTCAAATGGTTCTTTTTATTTTTAATTCCAATTGTATTAATTAAAACTGCTATGTTATGTGTATTGCAACTAACGATATGTATAAACTGATCTTTAGGGGATATGGTTTCATCATTGATTCCAACAGCATACATTTTTCCAAAACCAAACTCTGAACCTTGAGCCATAAATCCCTTTACCTTGTTTTTGTATTTATTGTAATATTTTTCTTTATTCATCAAACCGGTATTTTTTGGTGTACAATCAATCACGACAGATGCACGTTTAATTGCTTCCTCTGCGCCATATACAACATCTAAGCCTAGATCTTTGAACTCTCCAGTTCTATCTGGTTTTACTGCAAGATTAGCACCTCTATTGATCAGTCCCCTGACCTTGGGCCGATCCTCAAGTTTAGGACTGTGCTTGTAAAAAGTTACCTCGTCAATGCCAAGATCATCTTTTGCATCACAGAGCAATCCAATAAGTGGTTCTCCTATTGTACCTGTACCTACAACATGCACGATATTTCCATCTGCCATTTTTTTTCGCCTCCCAAAATATAAGAGCAACTCTGTAATCTACATATGCCATATAATTGTTATCATTTATCCCATAAAATGGGTTTAATACAGGGGGAATAATTTAAAAAGGGAGACATGATTTACCCCCCTCATGGCATTACCACTAGATGTACTGGAGAAATCACTGAATCAGAAAGTATCTCTTCTTTTAAAAGACGGAAGGTTTATAGATGGAAAACTTACAGGATATGATGAGTACATGAATATGGTACTTGACGATGTTGAAGAAACTAAAGATGAGAACAAGCGTCGTGTCGGTAAGATAATTCTCCGTGGAAACAACGTAGTTAGCATTTCTTTGTTATAAACGAGACTTTTAGCGAAAAACATATATATACGTATACGATTGTATATAGTGGAAGGAATCGGGCTGGTAGTTTTTGTTAGAGTGTATCCCATCCCCTCCGAGTGAGGCCAGCCAATCCTTCCTTTTTGATAAAGTACTTTTTAAACAATATTTAAGTAGTAACTTATGATACGTTGGAACTGGTTTTCATGGGGAAAAAAGTCAAAGCAGCAACTGGTGAAAAACTCCGTTGTAAAGGATGGAGGCAAGAAGCAATTCTACGTATGCTTGAAAACAACCTGGAAAACGCAGAACTACCTGATGAACTCATTATTTATGGTGGAACTGGTAAAGCAGCACGAAACTGGGAATGCTATGAAAAAATCGTTGAAACTCTTAAAAAACTTGAAGACGATGAAACAATGGTGATACAATCTGGTAAACCTGTTGCTGTTTTTAAAACATGGACAAACTCACCACGTGTTATAATGGCTAATTCCAATATTGTGCCTCATTGGAGTCATTGGGAGAAATTCCATGAACTTGACAAACTTGGTCTAATTATGTATGGCCAGATGACAGCTGGATCATGGTGCTATATAGGTACTCAGGGGATAATTCAGGGAACCTATGAAACATTTTCAGCACTAGCAAAAAAACATTTCAAAGCAGATCTTAAAGGTAAAATTGTTCTAACCGGCGGCATGGGCGGCATGGGCGGTGCGCAGCCTCTTGCAGTAAAAATGGCCGGAGGTGTATGTCTTGTTGTTGAATGTGAAGAAAGTAGAATTGATCGACGAGTAAAAGCAGGTTTTTGTGATGTTAAACTCAAAGACCTGGATGAAGCAGTAAAACTTGCAGTTGAAAAAAAGGAGAAAGGGGAAGCATTTTCAATAGGTTTTCTTGGTAACTGTGCAGATGTTTTACCAAAACTAGTAAAAGATGGTTTTAAGCCAGATGTTGTAACAGATCAAACTTCAGCGCATGATGAACTAGATGGGTATATTCTATCTGGATACTGTGGTAGTAACTTAAATGAAGCAATTAAACTAAGGGAAAATAAACCCGAAGAATACATAAAACAATCAATGCAGAGTATGAAAAAACACTGTAAAGCAATGCTTGATTTCAAAGAAAATGGTGCAATTATTTTTGACTATGGTAACAACCTACGTGGACAAGCAAAAAAAGCAGGGCTTAAAAACGCGTTTGACTACCCCGGTTTTGTACCTGCATATGTACGACCACTTCTCTGCATTGGCCGTGGGCCATTCAGATGGCTTGCATTAACAGGGAATCCTAATGATATACTTAAGACAGATAAAAAAATAATAGAAATGTTTCCTGATGATTTTGTTTTATCTAACTGGGTCAAACTAGCTGAGAAACATCTTCCATGGGAGGGTCTTCCTGCTCGTGTCTGCTGGCTTGGATATGGTGATAGGGAAAAATTTGCCCTTGCAATAAATAAAATGGTAAGAGATAAAGAAATTGGTCCAATTGCAATAACTAGAGATCATCTAGATACTGGTAGTGTTGCATCGCCATATCGTGAGACTGAAAGCATGAAAGATGGAAGTGATGCAGTTGCTGATTGGCCATTACTTAACGCACTTCTTAACTGTTCAGCTGGTGCTGATAGTGTCCAGATTCATAATGGTGGAGGAGTAGGAATTGGACTGTCGACTCATGCTGGAATGGTTGTTGTCTGTGATGGAACTAAGGAAACAGATGAACGAATTAAACGAGTGTTTAAAACAGACCCTGGTATAGGTGTAGTTCGTCATGCTGATGCCGGATACAAAGAAGCAATAGATGTTGTAAAGAAATCAGATATATGTTCACCAATGATACGAAATAGAAAAAAATGAAGACGTTGTAAGTTTTTTTATTCAAGGCTTCCAACTGCTTTTTCTACTTCTTTTAATATTTCACAGGATTTAACAAGTTCTTGCATCTTTGTATGATCCGGATATAGTGGTCTGTCAACATCTAAAAATTTTACGTGTTTACGTATAACTTCTTTAGATTTTGTAACTCCTTTTCCAAACTTGTAATCACGTAGATCAAGTGCTTGCGCTGCTGCCATAAACTCAATACCAAGCACACCATAAGCATTATCCAAAATTTGGAAGTTCTTAATTGCAGTGTTCATGCCCATTGAAACAAAATCTTCCTGATCAGCTGCTGCTGGGATAGACTGAATAGATGCCGGCGCAGAAAGCATACGTTGTTCAACAATAAGACTATCAGCTGTATACTGACTAAGCATCAATCCACTGAACATACCTGCGCCTTTCGTTAGGAATGCTGGTAATCCGACACTAAGTGCTGGATTATTGAGTCTGTTCATTCTTCTTTCAGACATGACACTGACCATTGTTATTGCTACGCCTGCCATGTCCATTGGAAGAGAAACTGGTGTCCCCTGAAAGTTCGCACCAGATACTTGTAGATTCTCTTTGGGGAAAAACACAGGATTATCGCCAACGCCATTAAGTTCTATCTCTACTTGTAAACGTGCATACGCCAGTGCATCATGTGCCGCACCGATCACTTGCGGCGTTGAACGCATAGAATATGCATCTTGTATCTTGCACTTGATTCTACCCTCCTTGAGATCGCCACCCTTAACTAATTTTTCTATTGCTTTCGCACTTCTTACCGCACCGATAAACCCACGCGCTTTGTGTAATTTAACAGTATATGGTCTCATGTTTGCTTTCAATGCCTCAAGAGACATTGCAGCAGCAATTTCTGCTTGTTTTAACCATTTATTTGCATCATATAGAAAGATGGCACTCATGGCCGTGAGGAGATTAGAGCCATTGATGATGGCCAATCCATCTCTTGCCATTAGCCCAGGAATGGAAATCCCTGCTCTGTCCAAGGCTTCTTTTCCTTCGAGAAGTTTACTTTTGTAATATGCCTTTCCTTCGCCCATCATAAGCAACGCGATTTGAGACATAGGGGCCAGATCACCGCATGCTCCAACAGAGCCCTTCTGGCATACAAAAGGAGTGACACCTTTATTTAACATTTCAACCAAAGTTTCCGTTATTTCTGGGCGGCACCCGGATTGTCCATGTGCATGAACATTGATTCGGGCAACCATCGCTCCTCGAACATACTCAATTGGTGCTGGATCGCCTATTCCTGCAGCATGATTATACACAAGATATTTTTGAAATTCTTCTACTTGTTTATCAGTAAGTACTACCTCCGAAAATTCACCGATACCTGTATTCACACCATACATTACTTCATGTGCTTCAATTTTCTTTTCAAGCATCCCACGGCATTTCTTAATACGTTTCAGAGCATCAGGATGAAGTTTAACTTTTTCATTATGCCTTGCAACATTTACCAGTTTCTCAATTGTAAGCCCGGAACCATCTATAATAACTGTCATGTTTTTCCCCCTATCAATATAGGTAAAATCTAGACATTCCGTATTAAACAATTAGGTATATAGTTTTCCAATAAAACTTGTTTCAAAGTTCTTTAGTAAATTTAAAGTATGAGTTGTTTTTTACAAGTTGTTGGTTTATATGGATATATCAGCGAATTTTGCAGACGCAGCGAATTGGATAAATGGTAAACTGGGTTTTTCAAATCCCCTGTTTGGAGAAGCTATAATATCAGTTATCATTTTCGCAGTTTTTCTTATCACTGGTTGGATTGTTTATAATATCTTTGAACGATGTTTCAGCAGATGGGCAGAGAAAACAAAAACAAAACTTGATGATGAGATACTTCGTAATATTAAGAAACCGATCTATTTTTTTGTTATTCTTATTGGGGCATTTTATAGTTTAAACAATTTTTCTATTCTAAATAAATATTCAACAGGGCTGGCATTAATTTTTGTTTTAGCTGAAATTTTCCTAGTAACATTCATTATAACACGTGTTATCAATGTTTTATTTGCATGGTATGCTGAGAAAAGAGCCAAACAACAAATGAGCGAACATATTCTCTTCATACTTAAAAAAATAATAAATATAGGCGTTTTTATAATTGCCTTTTTAATAGTTTTAGATGTACTTGGAATTGATATTACAGGTGTTGCAGTAGGTCTTGGGGTGGGCGGTATCGCTATTGCATTTGCACTTCAGAATGTTCTAAGTGATGTTTTCAGTGCTTTTTCAATTTATTTTGATAAGCCATTTGAAATTGGGGATTTCATCATCGTTGGAGAATATGCAGGCACTGTTAAAAAAATAGGTATGAAATCCACCCGTGTACAACTACTTCAAGGTGAAGAACTTGTTTTGTCAAATTCAGTATTAACAAGTACCAATGTAAGAAATTTCAAAAAGCTGAAAAAACGAAGAATTGTATTTCATTTTGGTGTAACATATGATACTCCATCTGTAAAACTTAAGAAAATACCAGATATGGTTAAGAAAATCATTGATAAAAACGAACTTGCTCAAGTTGACAGAGTTCATTTCACAGATTTCGGAGATTTCAGTCTAAACTTTGAAGTAATTTATTATATGAAAAAAGGAGATTACGCTCTATATAGAGATACTCAACAAGCAATTAACTTTGCAATAAAAGAAGCCTTTGAAAAAGAAGGCATAGAAATGGCGTTCCCAACACAAACTATTCATATAAACAAATAAAGATTCTGAAAAGATAAGCCCCTGTTTTTAAGATAAAAACAAAAGGGTATTCATCTTTCTTTTTTAACTTTTTTCTGGTCAAGAAGTCCACTTCCAAAATCATTGATTTTGGTGGTAGTTCACTCAAGCATTTTAACAGATATTTCTTCATTTATATCAATTAATGCTCCTTCTACACGTTTACCCATGCTACAGTTGACAACAACTGTATCATCTATTTTAACAAAACCAGGGTCCTCATGAATATGTCCGCATAATACAAGTCGCGGTCTGCATTTATCAACAACTTCTCTTAGTTCTCTGCTACCACCGTGTTTTCCTAAAAAAATTTTATCCTGAGTTTCATATGGTGGCACATGAGAAACCAGTACACTTGTTTCATCAAGTATTTTTTTATTATCATTAAAAAACATACTTGTCTGATTAGGGTTTACCCCGCTGATTCCAACAAACGGAACACCTTTTTTCACTACTTTTTTCATCTCAATGTTTGTAGCCTTACTATCACATATTGCTTTGCCAACATCGGATGAATCAATATTGCCTGTAACAGCAAGTGTATCAACTGGTATTTGATCTAAGAAATTCTTAGCAACTTCACCTGGACCAAACTGAGTAGTATCTCCACATATTACTACTAAATCTGGCGAGTATCTTTCTATGTTTTTAAGAAGTATATTCAACCTGTATTGCGCTCCATGAATATCTGCTGTTGCAAGTATTTTCATATTTTTATCTACCTTTCTTTGGAATTACATATTTGTTTTTAAATGATTCTCTAATCACAAAATATATATTTGATTTTTGAATTGATAATTATTGGATGAAGATACGAAAAGATGGATTCCAAGGTATAAGCTTTGGAGTCATGGATGCAGTTGTAACAGTTCTTGGTGTAATGATAGGGCTATCTGTTCAGGGTAACAAATTGTTTTTGTTAATTGGTATTTTAACAGCTGGTATTGCCGATTCATTTGCAAATGCTGCAGGTATTCATGTTTCACAAGAAACAGAGATAATTCATACACATAGTGAGGTACTTAGATCAACTGTTTATTGTTTCTTTGCAACATTTATCACAGTAATCATTCTTACAATTCCTATAATATTTTTACCTATGCCTATTTCAATATGGGTATCTATTATTATTGGTCTGGTTTTACTTGTATGCCTTGGTTATTTTGTAAGCATGGTGAATAACAAATTCAAAGCATATAAATTGGCATTGGAATATCTAGCGATAGGTATATGTGTCAGCGTTATCTGTTATTTCATTGGCAGATATGCAAATGTACTTTTAGAAGGCATATAAAAAAATAGAAAAAAAAACCTGCTTTTTTTATTGGGCAGGTATATTATTTTCATAAATTGTTTTCAGATACTCAAATTTTTCTTCGAAAAGATTAGCTTGTTCCTGTATAACTTTTTCAGCATCATTGACATCCATGTCTTGTACTTCTGTTGCATAGCTGACAAAACGTCCTATCCATAGTGTTTTCAACGTATCAAGTAGTTGATATTTACCAGATTCGTTATTTACTCTTTTATATGCAGCGGCATAGTTATAAACAATGTCAATCCATAGATTTGAATCAAAATTTTTACCATTGTTGACTACGTTTTCAAGACGATTCATTATATCATCCGGTAAATACTGTCTTACTGACTCCTTTACATCTTTAAATTCTGCTTCATATGATTTTTTCATATCAGCAATATTTATGTTTACAGGTATTGGTTTCTGACTGAAACATTCTCGATGATGTTTTGTTTTCCATCTTGCAGGTTTCTTTTTCCAATACTCTTCATAATATTTAGCTAGTTCAAACATGCTGCCTGTTACTTTTCTAAACATTGGAATAAGGAATTTTTCAGGTTCTAGATAATGTGTTGTTGACTCATGGATTTTTAACGAAAACAATCCTTCTTTTACATACATGCCTTCAGCTGCTGCAACAGTAAGTATGAATATATCAATTCCAAAATCTAGTGGAAACAATGGATGGCCGCGTAAAAGTTCATACAAGTTTTTTGAAATAGCATATTCACCAGCTATTGGCTGTCGTATATCCATTCCATATAGAGTACGAGTGAACGGATAAACCAGGTTGTTTGTTATCACACCATCATTTTTATCCCGGATGTAATAAGGAACTGTCAAATCTGCTCGGCCATAAACTACTGGGTTTGCAATCATCGGCAACCATCGTGGTTTAATACTAAGTAAATCTCCATCCATCAAGACTACCATTTTCGCCTCTGCTTTATGAGCAATTTCAAAAATAGTCATAACACCAGCACCCTTACCACCTGTAGTTATATCCCGGGTGACAATTTTATGTATGCTATTGTATGGTTGAAACAGATTTACTGCACCATCAGTGTTATCTTCTGATTCTGCACAACAAATAACGATTGCTTTTTTATAATCTGGGAAATACCTGTAAAGCCCTTCATTTATTTCATTAAGAACACTAAGAACAGTGCTTTCTACATCTTTACATAGCACTCCTACTACTATGTCA
Organism: Thermoplasmata archaeon; assembly: GCA_030640585.1. GTDB lineage: Archaea > Thermoplasmatota > E2 > DHVEG-1 > DHVEG-1 > DAOWIZ01. Next base: position 3,273 of record DAOWIZ010000073.1, on the reverse strand, counting down.
AGAGGTTTTAATTCCTTACATTGTTCAACTATTTCAGGTTTTAAACTAAGATCTTTCTTCCAGTCTTGATGCACATCCATTTCTCCTCGCATCTAACCGTAATTGTATAGGTTATTCATTAATTTATTCGTTATCAGCAATTACAACATCACGTAATTGTTCTCTTATTTTTTTACGTGCAGAAATTGTACGTAACCAATCAGGTATTCTTGTTCCAACTGGTTTTCTCATATAACTTATCCCTGCATCCATGAGATGTCTGCTGAATTTTTCCACCATGTTTTCCTCAATATGCCTATCATATCTAAGATCATTAAAACGCGCATCAGCATGATATTTCCTAATACTCTCTGAAGCATATTTATGATACAGAACTCTCAGGGATATAAGTGATTCACGTGATATCTGCATTTTATCTTCTTCAATTAAAACCCTAAGCAGAGTTTTAAGGATGTCACCTGTCATTTTAGTAAGACCTTTTTCGTTAGTACTACCTATTTTCTGATGTTTATGATCATAAAAACCTAGATCAGTTTGACAGATCCTCTTCATAGTAACATTACGATACATCTCAGCCATAATACCAATTTCAATACCCCAATCACCAGGTAGATCTACATCACGAGCAAGATCACTAGTAAGAGCAAACTCACCAGAGATTGGGTAACGAAATGAACGTAGGAATCTGACAAACTCTGTTTCATGGTCCATGTTATCAACAAAAGCCCTCAGCAACGGATGTAAAAACAATCTGAACACACGACCATACATTACCCTTTTTTCAAGGTTAACTCTGGCATAATATCCCTTGTTGAATTTAAAATCAAGTTCCGGCTCAACAATAGGATACAAAAGTTTTGTAGGAATCATCTTGTCATAATGAAGAACATCTGCATCATGAAGCGCAATAGCATATGAATTAAGACTAGCAACTCCCATAGCAAGCCAGACATCACGTCCCTTGCCACGATATTTTAAAAGATCAAGACCGCTGCCTTTTAATTCCTTTAGTACTTCTTCTACTTTTGGGCCGTTACACCACATAACCAGTTTTGGTACTTCTAAACTTTTAAAAAATCGTTTAACCTGCCTGAACTGTTTTTCATCTTTTGCAGCAAGCGGAATAACAACCTCATTAATATATGTACATTTGTTAAGCCCTTTTATGATATTTTCCAATGCATCATTCTTAATCTCACGATAAAGCATCGGCATTATAACAGAAACCGGTCTTTCTGCAGCAGCATCACTAACAGTCCTCATGAGTTTTTTTTTATCTGTGCATAAATCATGAAGAGTTGTTATTTCATCTTGCTTTATATCCATACTAATCACCCTTTTTTTTACTATGTTAGATGTAATCTAATATTATGCTAATATCATTGGTTATAACATCTGCATGTTTTTGAACATCTTCAGATGCATTAAATGCTATTCCAAGACCTGCGAGTTTAAGCATGCCAATGTCAACAATTCCGTCTCCCACAGCAATTACTTCATCACTGGTTATTTTAAGTTGTTTGCATAGTATTTCAAGTACACAATGCTTGCAAACTGAATAAATCCGATTATTTACTAAATCCTCTACAAGGTCCTTGTTATGTATCTCTAGACTTCCAGTTACAACGTTGTCATCTGTTATAAGATTATTGGCAAAAGCATAATCGATATCTAGACGATTTTTTAGATCATCTGCTAAAAAACTGTAACTATCCGTAGCAATAGCAGTTTTAACACCTCTATTTTTGAGTTCATGTATTACTTTTTGAACATTATCATTTAATGGTATATTTCTAAAAATCTCTAAAAACTCGTTAATATCATAGCCTTTTGATAACTTAGCTATTTCAATACTTATCTCATAATATTCTAACTTATCATCTTTGATAAGCCTAATTAATTCCTCATGAAATCCTTTTTCTTCTGCTATTACAAAGATACCTCTGTCTTTAAGAAGTGTTCCATCCATATCAAATACTACTAGTTTGTATTTATTCATCTTTTCTGTCATCCTGTTATTGTTTAATGAAAACCTTTTTTATTGACATTTATGCTTCTATTGCGCCATCCATCTGTGACATATGCATAAGGAATAATTTTTTTCTCCTTTCATTTTAAAAAACTGTTCCCGTGTCATATTTGTTGACTGTAAACCTGAATTAATAATTACATTCTGTTGTCTGGACCATTCTTTATCACTATGTGTGCGAACATATTCTGCCCATTTATGAACAAAACGCTTACGTTCTTTCAGGTTTTCTTCAATAAAAGTCACGTAACATCTCCTTGTATCTCTGAATCAACTTTTTACCTAAATATTCTTTGGTTAGAACATTTTAATACCAAAAACATATTTCACCCAATTGTATGCCCGTTGTAACATTTGACTATAATGACTTCATTAATCTGTTAGGCCATAAGATTTCAAAAGATGAACTAGTAGAAAAACTACCTATGATAGGCGCAGATCTTGACAAGGTAGAGGGTGATGAAATAAGCATTGAATTTTTTCCTAATCGCCCAGATCTAGCAAGCGTTGAGGGTGTTGCTCGTGCATCAAAGGCTTTTTTTGATTTTGAAAAAGGACTTAAAAAATACAAGGTTGAAAAAAGTGATATTGTTATCAGTGTTGAACCTTCGGTTAAAAAAGTACGACCTTTTGTAGTTACTGCTCTTGTAAAAAATGTTACAATGTCTGATGAACTTATTACATCACTTATGGGCCTTCAGGAAAAACTTCATTTTGGACTGGGTCGTAATCGTAAAAAAGTAGCAATAGGTGTTCATAATTTTGAACCAGTACAGCCACCATTTGTTTACAAGGCAGTTGATCCTAATAGTGTACAGTTTGTGCCTCTTGCAAAAATCGAATCAATGACACTAAGTGAGATACTCAAACGTCATGAGAAAGGAGTTGATTATGCATATATCCTTGAAGGTTTTGATAAGCATCCATTAATTCTTGATAGTAATAATAATGTTCTTTCTTATCCGCCTATTATTAATGGTAGTCTAACTGAGGTTACACCTTTTACAACTGATTTATTCATTGATGTAACAGGAACTGATAAGAAGGCTATTAATTATGCTTTGAATATTGTTGTAACTGCACTTGCTGAACGTGGTGGACAAATCTATAGTACTACTGTTAAAGATGGTGGTGAATCATTTGTTACGCCTAATCTAAATCCTGCAAAAAGAACTCTTTCTGTTGATTATGTAAACAAGGTTTTAGGAACTAAGATGGATGAAAAGCAGATAATAAATTGTCTT
>DAOWIZ010000077.1 GCA_030640585.1 Thermoplasmata archaeon | reverse complement strand
GATGCAAAGTTTTTTGATCTTGATATGCTTCCAGAGATATCCTTTGATCATGATATTGTAATAAAAGATGTAGTTAGGAGGAATAAATGATATGTTTTGTCCGAAATGTAAGGTGTTGATGTATCCAAAAGAAGATATGTTTGTCTGTAACAAATGCGGGTTTGAAAAAAAGAAAAAAGGTAGTAATATTATTGTAAGTGCGCAAGTAAAAAAAGAATTAACAATTATTGAGGATAAAGATAAACTAAATGTCCTTCCAAAAACAAAAGCATTATGCTCTAAATGTGGGAATAATGAGGCTTATTGGATACTGCGGCAGATGCGTGGTAGTGATGAACCAGAAAGCCGTTTTTATACTTGTACTAAATGTGGGTATAAATGGCGTGAAGATTAAGAAAAATTTATATACAGTGATTTATATATTTTATGTATTAAACTTTGGAATAAAAAAAGTTTTGGGGGAAAAATTGATTTATGAATGAATTATTTAAAAAATCAACAGTAATACTTGTATGTTTAACGTTTTTGATATCAGCATATTCTGTTTCATCAGCATCAATTTCACATTCAAAACCAGTTAAAAATGATGATAGTGATGTTTTGACTATTACTGAACAAGTAACATTGTTAAGATATGGTCTTGATGGTACAATAACACCTGTAACAGTGGATATAATACTAGAAGAAGGGCAAGATCTTGATGAAGCAATAGTGGATAAATGTGAAGAAATGATGGAAGAAGATGTAGAAATACAAAACTTTTTCAAAGGATTTGGAAACAATAACACAACAAAAAATAAAACATTTGGCATGCTCAAAAAGGTTAAATCACGTGGAACCGGTTTTCATTTCAAAATGAAAAGAAATATATGTATAAAGAAGAAACTTATCAGTTTAAGTCTACCTAACATACATACTTGGATACCTTTGATGTACTGTGATTATTCAAAAGATCCACGTGCTAATACAACAATTAGTCCAATATTTGGAAAAGATATCAATGCGACAAAATATGTTGAAGGAAATCATACTATCCTTGTAATTAGGTTTGTTGGGTTTGCCCGTTGGTCAGGTCGTTTTTCATTCACACCAATAGATATGCTGCCTAGATCCTTTTCAGGAATTGCAATGTTTGTCAGATGTAAACCTATGGTTAATTAAAATAATACCGTCAGTGTTATAAACACATATTGTATTATATTCCTTTGAAATAACAATATAATAATTGTTTAAAATTTGGGGAGGAAAAACAAACATGTTTAATGCTAAAGTAAAGTCAGAGATACTAAAAGATATAATTGATATTATATCTCCACTGGTAAACGAGATAAAACTTAATATTACGTCCAAAGGTATTTCCATACGAGCAGTTGACCCAGCTCATGTAGCTATGGTAGATCTTGAAGTAAAAAGCAATGCTTTTGAAGAATTCAAAGCAAAAGAAATGGAACTTGGAATTGACATGGATAAACTGGGTAGCATCATGCGTCTTTCAACAGCTGGTGACATGGTATCACTTGAATATGATAATGATGCTAATCGTTTAACAGTTAGAATTGGTAATTTGGTCCGCAAGATGGGTCTTATTGATACGGCCGGTATGCCTGATCCAAAGATGCCCAGTCTTAACTTACCTGCAAAAGTGGTTCTTAAATCATCTGAAATAAGTCGAGGGGTACGTGCAAGTGAATCCATATCTGATCATTTAGCTCTTTCTGTTAACAAAGATACCTTTGAACTTTTTGCAGAGGGTGATACTGATACTGTAAATCTTAAACTCCCTAAGGATTTACTTGTTGATATAAATGCTCCTAGTAAATGTAAAAGCCTGTTTTCAATAGATTATTTCAGTAATATGATTAAACCTGTGAAAAGTGATAACCCGCTAACAATTCATCTGGGTAATGATAACCCTATACAGGTTGAGTTTGATATCGCTGATAAAAAAGGACACGTAACCTATTTACTAGCACCACGTATAGAATCAGAATAAAAAATTAGGGTTTCTTTTGGGGTGTAAACTATAGTAGTTAAAGAAGGTAGACGCCGTCGGTACATTGGTTTTGTAGTTGAACAACAAAACAAGCGAAAAACTGTTTTTGAACGATCTGAGATAATCCATGAACTTAGGAAAAAATGTAGAACTCTTTTTGATAAGGACTGCAAAGAAATGAGGATATATCTAACAAGGTTTGACGGTGAAAAAGGTATTGTTCGCTGCAGTCATGTTGAAAAAGAAAATACTATACGACTTCTGAAATCAATAGATCGGATATCAAACCAAAATGTAACAGTTGAAACACTTGGTACATCTGGTACAATAAAAGCTCTTATCCGTAAACATATGAGTGGTTAAAACACAGCTTGTTTAACAATAAAACCTATTTTGCTTGTAAAAACAAGTGTTATTATAACCATTATTTGAAATCCTACCGGTAAAAAAATTTGAGTAAAAAATATTACAACCCAAAATGTTATAAACATACAAATAAGAACCTTAGTTTTTTTAACAAGTTTTTATAAACCCTTTGTTGTTTTTGAATTTGAAGGTTTTGTGGAAGAGATAAGATGAAAAAAATTGCGGTTTTAACAAGGGATTGTGCTGGTGTTAATGCAGCTATACGATCTGTTGTTAGAACTGCTTTTGAACAAGGTATTGAAGTAATGGGTGTTATGCGTGGTTATGATGGTCTTATAGATGGGGAACTAGTTTCTTTAGATCGCCGTTCTGTTTCAGGTATCCTTAACCACGGTGGTACTATTCTTAAGACGGCTCGTGCTAAACGTTTTTTTGAGGAGTCATTTCAGAGACAGGCTGTTAAAACCGTACAGGATAACAATATTGATGGTCTTATTGTAATTGGCGGTAATGGTAGTCTTATGGGTGCACATGTTCTCGCATCAAAGTATGGTGTTCCTGTGGTTGGTATCCCTGCAACGATTGATAATGATGTTAACAGTGTAGATTTATCCCTTGGTGCTGATACCGCGGTTAATGTTGCATTGGATGCTCTTGATAAAATCCGTGATACTGCTACTAGTCTTGAACGTATTTTTATTGTTGAGGTTATGGGTCGAAGTTGTGGTTATATAGCGTTACAGTTAGCTCTTGCTGGTGGCTGTGAGGAAGTTTTGGTTCCTGAGCTGAGCATGGATATTAATGGGATGTGTGATGAGATAAAAGAGGGTAATAGTAAAGGTAAGGTTAGTTGGATTGTTATTGTTGCTGAAGGAAAAGCAAAAGCTCATGATATCTCTGGTATTATTACAAAAAAAACAGGATTTGAAACACGTGTAGCAGTTCTTGGTCATATACAACGTGGTGGTCGTCCTACTGCTCTTGATAGAATTATTGCTGCTCATCTTGGTAATTATGCTGTTGAAGTGTTAAAAGACGGTTCTTCTGATTGTTGTGTAACCCTCAAAGAAGGTAAGCCTGTTACTATACCTTTGGAAATTGCCATTCGGCCTAAAAAACTTGATGTAAATAGCTACTATTGGCTTATTAAGATTCTAACATAGCTTGTTTTTTTTCAAAATGGACTTTTTTTAAGGTTTTTTATCAAAATGGATACAGATGTAATAAAACATTTATATATTAATAATTACATAAATTATATGTAGGAGAAAAAATGGCAAGAATGTTTAACCTAAAATCTAGTAGTACTGCTTATACAAAAGAGGAATATATCATCATTTATCATAAAAAAAATAATAACCATCATATTTACAATAAAACAAATAAAAAGATAAGCACAAGGCCTAAATGTACAAAGAGACGAATAGGAACAATAGGTGTATTATGCATAGTTCTTTTGATACTTTGTGCAAGTGGTTACCAGGCAGGATTCATCCCTCTTAAAAGTTTATTGGTAGTACGCGAGCCGATGGGGGTAACTGGAGAAATAAATATGGATGAATGCATAGAAATGACACCTGCAATTGCAAACATTCCATCTATAAATAGGCTTAAACATAAATTATTCACATCAGATAAATCAATTAACATAGTAGCACTTGATTATAAACAAAGACTCGAAAAAAGAGGATATAGACTTGAATACGTTGGAAAAGAAAACATCCGCGGTATAACAGTTAGCTATTTCGGTTTTGTAAGGGGAATAACTGCTATTGGAATAATTATGACCGAAGATGAAAATTCTCTGCTTGGATCTGGTACACTGGTATTGTATACCACTGGAAGTGTCTTTGCGTATAACAGAATACTTAAATGGTATGGATCAGCAAGCATCTAAGACCATTTTTTCTTATTTTGTTTTATATTTTTTTAACAAATTTTTATAAACCAATAATTGTTTTATTCTTTGTATTTCTGGGAGAATACAAAAATGGGTGAAGATACGTTCAAAGAAGAAGACGAGTTTTTCTGCTCGATCTGTGGTAAAAAATTAATTATAGAAAATGAGATTGATGAAGAGATATGTCATATTTGCCTAACATCTATATGTGAAGACAATGAATAAAGAAGAATATAAATGCAAATATTGCGGTAAAAAAATGCATAAAATTGACTATGAAATGTATAATGGTTACTGTGGTAAATGCAGAGATGTCCTGGATTGGAAAAGAACTCTGAATAATTTAAAAGAATACGAAAAATAAAGTTATAAACCAATACTTGTTTTTAGAATTGTAAATCGGTAAGCATAAATAGATAACAAATTTGCGCCATCATTTGAAGAAGTTATGAAAAAAATTGATAAACATGTTCGAAGAATGAAACATGCTGACTCAATAGGTGATAAAGTAGGATATGATATTGCCTTTAAGGAGTATCAAAGACTTCATGAAAAATATGGTCATATCTTCTACAAGCGACGTGATTTAACTGCTGTTTTTGATAAAAGATTATAAAAAAATTGGGTTTTTTACCAGCATTCCCCTCGTTCTTGATAAACTCGTATGAAGTTTTCAATTGATCGATCATAGGTTTTTTCAATGTCATCTGGGAAAAAACAAGCTGGCATTTCTCCACGACTTTTATGATAGACCAGGCATTCACAACACATACCTTTTTTCTCACATGGATAACTACAGTTACATCTTGTTTTATTTTCATTTATTTTACATTCAACCATAAATAACAAGTCTCCCTTATTTTTGAACTATCTTTCTGAATTTCTCTTCATCGATTATATTTATCCCTAGTTTTTTTGCTTTTTTATATTTACTACCAGGTTTCTCACCTGCGACAACATAATCTATGTCTTTGCCAACTGATGAGACAACAAGCCCTCCTTGTTTTTTTATAAGATCAGATGCCTCAGGTCTGCTAAGACTTGTAAGTCCACCTGTGAATACAAACTTTTTACCACTAAGAGGTAGTCCTTCTTTTTTAATCTCTTTTGTTTTAACACCAATGTCTCTAAGCCTTTTCATCAGTTCTATGTTTTCCTCTGTTGCAAAAAACGTTCCAACGGCTTCAGCAGTTTTATCCCCCAGTCCATCGATTTCTTCAAGGTCCTCAGCGCTAGCCTTGGATAACTCTCCTATTGAGTTATATTTCATAGCAATTATCTGAGCAGCATATTTTCCAACATGTCTAATTCCCAGACTATATATCAACCTGGATAGATCCTGTTGTTTACTTTTCTCAATTGCATCAATTAGGTTTTGAGCGCTTTTTTCTTTAAAACCTTCAAGAGACAGTATGTCTTCTTTCTTTAGGAAATAGAGATCAGCGACATTGTCAACTAATCCCGCATCTATAAATTTATCAATTGTTTGCCCGCCTAGATTATCAATATCCATTGCATCACGACTAGCAAAATACTTCAAACGCCATTTAAGACGCGCAGGACATTGTTTATTAGGACACCTGATAGCAACCTCACCCTCAGGATGAACAATATCTGAGCCACAAACAGGGCACTTAGTAGGTATACTTTTTTGTTTCTCGCTACCTGTTCTTTTCTCACTTATGCTTTTAACAACCTGGGGAATCACATCACCGCTACGTTCAACAAGCACCCAGTCACCAATACGAAGATCTTTTCTATGGATTTCATCAAAATTATGCAAAGTTGCACGAGAAACAATAACACCACCAACCTTAACAGGCTCAAGAATGGCAACAGGAGTTATAGCACCAGTTCGTCCTACCTGTATATCTATATCATTGAGTCGAGTGGTCGATTGTTTAGCGGCAAACTTATATGATATTGCCCAACGAGGATTTTTTGTTGTTGATCCTAATTCATGTTGCTGAGCAATTGAGTTAACTTTGATTACAGATCCATCTATTTCATAATCAAGACTATCACGTAATTTTTCAAGTTTCTGACAATACTTAACCGCTTTTTCAATATTTTTTACTTTTTTAGTAAGAGGATTAACACGAAAACCAGATTTTCTAAGCACCTGTATAGTCTCATCATGAGTATCAAATTCTTTATCCGGATATGAAGTACAATACACAAAAATATCAAGAGGTCTGCCTGCTACAACCCGTGAATCAAGTTGCCTTAAAGATCCAGCAGATGCATTACGCGTGTTTGCAAAAACTGCCTCACCATTTTTTTCTTGTTCTTTGTTGTATTTTTTAAAACCAGAAATAGACATATAAACCTCGCCACGTACCTCAACGTTTCTCAGTTTATCTCCTTGAAGTCTCAATGGAATACTATGTATCGTTTTAAGATTCAAAGTAATATCATCACCCTGAATACCATCACCACGTGTCGCACCACGAACCAGTATACCATTTTCATATAGTAGTGCTACTCCTGCCCCATCAATTTTAGGTTCAACAACATATTCTGCGTCACCAACATGTTTTTTCACGCGTTCATCAAACTCACGTAGTTCATCAAAATTATATGTATTACCTAATGACAACATCTGTGTTTTATGTTTAACTGTTTTAAAACCATCAAGGGGTTTACCACCAACACGTTGCGTAGGTGAATCAGATGTAACTAAGTCAGGATGTTCTGTTTCTAGTTTTTCTAGTTTTTTAAGAAGGATATCAAACTCAAAATCAGATATAACTGGGTTGTTTTCAACATAATATTTATAGTTGTGAAGATTTATTTTTTCACGAAGCCGTAGGATTTCTTTTTTTGCCATGTTTTTGTTCATATAGTTGTTTTACACCCCAAAACTTTTTTCAATTTCTTTAAGAATATATGTATTTAGAATATCACTTTTTTCCAACCACCCACGACGAGCAGTAGCAACACCAAAACGAATAAACTCCATATTCTCCACTCTATGACAATCAGTGTTAATTACAAATCTTACATCTTTTTCTTTTCCCTGTTTACAATGAATATCATTAAGATCCAAGCGATCCGGGAAACTATTAATTTCAAGACAAGTACCAGTACTCTTTGCTGTATCAAATATTTCTTCCATATCAAGATCAAAAGGCTCCCGGCGGCCGATCATACGGCATGTTGGATGAGCAACAAAAGTGACATACTCATTTTCCATACCACGTATAATACGACTGGTTGCTTCTTCACGTGTCATCTTAAACTTTGTATGTATACCTATTCCAACATAGTCAAATATTTCTAGAATGCTATCAGAATAATCAAGAGATCCATCAGATTTAATATCGCATTCTGTACCACAAAAAACCCTGAAACCATCATCTTGTTTTCTGTTGATTTTGTCTATTTCTTCTCGTTTTTTGATAACTCTGTCTTCGGATAGACCACGAGCGATTTTTAACGACTGAGAATGATCAGCAATACCAACATATTCATGTCCCATTTTTTTAGATTGACTTACTATTGTTTCAATTGTGTCGAAACCATCACTCCAGTTGCTATGAATATGAATATCACCACAGATATCGCCATTTTTTACAAGGTTGGGTAATTGATTTTTTATTGCTGCCTGTATTTCCCCACGATTCTCACGAAGCTCAGGTTCAATATATGCCAAGCCCAGTTTTTGATATACATCTTCCTCATTTCGACCAACAATATATTCATCTGTTTTTTTATCAAAAAGACCATACTCATTTAATTTATAGCCTTTTTTCATGGCAAGATTACGCATCTTTATATTATGGTCCTTTGATCCTGTGAAATACTGTAACGCTGAACCAAAACTCTCAGGTTTAACAACCCGTAGATCAACCTGAAGGTTATCAATTAATAACACACTAGTTTTAGTACTACCCTTAGCAATTATTTGTTGAACATCGTTATATTTTACAAAGAAATCCATGACCTCCTCAGAAGAATCAGATGAAACAAGGATATCAATATCACCAATGGTTTCTTTTCTACGACGTAGGCTACCAGCGATACTAATCTGTTTTACCCTGTCACAATTTTTTAGATATTCAACCAAAATATTTCCATCAGCGTATGCCATATTAAGTAGTGCACGTCCACTAGTTTTCTCTATAAGCTGGATGCCACGCAGAATATTTATCTCTGTTATCTCACCAAAACCATCAAGATTCCTCAGTTTACCATCTGTGCATGCCTGTTTCAGATCCTCGATTGTTGTAATGTTAAGATGTTTGTAGATGGCAGATACTTTTTTAGGTCCGAGCCCCGGGATTCCAAGCATCCTCAAAACCCCTTCTGGTATTTCATTTTTCAATTTTTCAAGATACTCTGACTGATCTGTTTCAACAATTTCCTTAATTTTTTTCTCAAGGGCTTCACCGATACCAGGTATATCGCGAAGCATTCCTTCTTTTATGACAACTTCAATATCTTTACCCATGGATTCGATAGTCCGACCAGCTACACGATAAGACCTTACTTTAAAAAAAATCTCACCTTTAATATCTAGTATATCTGCAATTCGAAATAGTATATCTGCTACCTGCTGATTTTTCATAGGCTTCTATCTCTCACAAGTTTTTATTTGTCAAAATATATAACTATTTTTACTTCGTCGTCATCTTCAATTCCAAGTTTTTCTCTGAGAAAATGTTCTGATATAAACTCAAGAATGTTTGAATAATGACTACGAAGTGGTAACACTATTGCACCATTTGTACCATTGATTTTTGCTCTGAAACAACGAACGCCACCAAAAGTACGATTACCGTTTTCAAAACCATCAACTATCACGGCATCATAGTTTTTCAACAACCGCAGTTTATTTTTTTCAATATGTTCAATTTCAACATTAAGTGTACCCGGGTATGGTTTGAACCCTAGTTTTTGTTCAAACTGTTCAACATAACTACTTTGTTCAGTATAATATCGCCCCTCTCCAAGACCTGAAACTACTTTTCCTTTGAAATGAATTCTATCAGTGAGTTCAAATATTTGCTGATACTGCAAATGTTCTCTCTGTAGGATCTCTACGCCACTGCTAGTAATTTGAATTAGTTGTTTTTTAATACCAAGTTCTCTGGTTATAGCGCCTTTTTTATCAAGTTCAAGTAAATACCTTGAGGCGGTCTGCTGACTGGTATCAAGACGTCTGGCTAGTTCCTGAGAAGAAATCTCAATTTTGTTTTTAATAGCACCAAGCAAAGCAAGTTCCTTCAACGTCTGCAAAAGATACGGTTTCAAAATCCAGTTATTCCCCCATTTTTTTTATCCTCTAATACTCTGCACTAGTTTTTCACCCTCTTCAGTGAGAACAAACCTATTACCCTTTTTTTCAAGAATTCCACCATTGACAAAATCATCAGCTACACGAAAAGCAGCCATCTTGATGATATGATGTTTCTTTGCAATATGCATCATATTTGTCTCACCAGAGGCAAGTTCATCAAATATTGCTCTTCTGAATTTATTTGAAAGTATGTATCCTTCATCAATAGCCATTTTATACCAACATCTATATCTATAAGATTCACATAAAGTTTTTCTAATTATCATGTTCAAAAACATACCACAAGTACTAGATGCAGAGCAATTAATTGAAAGAGCTCTGAGTAAAACTAGAAAAATACAGATGACTGATAGAAATGCTGATTACAGGGCAAAAAAAACAATTATTGCACGGACTGAATCGTTTTCAACAGTTGTTACAACACTACTGGAAAAATATGTAAAAGATTTTCCATCTATTGAAACCCTGCCATCTTTTTACCAGGAACTTATAGACATTAAAATAGATACAAATAAACTCAAAAAATCACTTGGTGGTATTGACTGGGCACGAAAAACCTGTCAGATGATATATTCAAAACAGGCAAGATCCCTTAGAAAAACCAAAAACGTTGATTTTTTAAAACAAAAACAAAGAGAGATATATGGTAGGATATCCAGTGTTGTCCGTCAGGTAAACAAAGAACTAGTGTTACTTGCTAAAGCTGAAAACATTATGAGAAGATTCCCTGATATTCATGACATACCAACAGTAGTAATCGCTGGTTATCCAAACGTTGGTAAATCATCCTTGCTGCGATGTCTTTCTAAGGCTAAACCAAAAATTGCGCAGTATCCATTTACGACAAAGGAAATCCATGTAGGGCACATTGAAAGAAAAGAGAGATATGAAATAAAACGTTTCCAACTAATAGATACACCTGGACTTCTTGACAGGCCACTAGAAAAAAAGAATGATATTGAAAAACAAGCAATAGCAGCACTTACTCATCTCGCTGATGTTATTGTTTTTATCCTTGATCCCTCTGAAACCTGTGGTTATAACCTAATGGATCAAAAAAATCTCCTCTCTCAGATCAAAAAAATGTTCAAAAGCTCTGTTTTTATAATTGTTGAAAACAAAGTTGATTTTAAGAAGACAAGATCAAAGAACCTTAAAATCTGCTGTGAAACAAGTGAGGGCATTGATGCTGTTATAGATGAAATTTTTTCTAACTATAATTCAAACAATTAAGTGTTATCTATTTCTTTATAATAACCTGTATATCCATAACGTTGGTACCTGTAGGTCCTGTAAAAAACAAATCACCTAGTTTTTTTAAAAAGACATACGAATTATTATCCTCAAGATACTTTTTAGGATCAAGACCCTTGCTCAATGCCATATTCAAAGACATACCATCTACAATACCACCTGCAGCATCACTTTTACCATCAATGCCATCAGTAGCAAAAGAAGCAAAAACCAAATCAGAACCAGATATTTTCTCAATGCCGCCAAGAACCATCTCCTGGTTCCTACCGCCCTGACCATCTCCCTTTATTGTAACAGTGGTCTCACCACCGGATATAAAAACAAATTTTTTACCTTTCGATACATAGTTTTTGGCTTTATCAACCAAAAATTTACCCATATCTTTCGCCTCACCAGAAAGACTAATGGTAAGAAGCATAGCATTATATTCAAGTTCTTCAGATTTTAACCTTGCAGCATTACAAGCAATTTCATTATTTGCAGCAATAAAATTACATACATTATCAAAAAAATGATTATCTTTCTTAGGCGTCTCGGGTATTATACCATTTATCCCATCAATTATAACATCTCTAACGCTACCCGGAATTTCATCCCATAAACTGTATTTTTCAAGTACTTTCTGCGCATCTTCATATGTAGTGGAATCAGGATAAGACGGTCCTGATGCAATGAACTCTATAGGATCACCGATGATATCTGAAATAATAAAAGAAATAACAGTACAATTTGCATATTTTACAAGTTGTCCACCTTTAACAAGAGATAAATGTTTACGAATAGTATTAATCTCATTGATATTAGCACCACAACGTAGTAGAAGATCTGTAGTATCTTGCAGTTCTTTTAAATTGACACGTGGTTTACAAAGAAGCGCTGATCCACCACCAGATATCAGAACAATAAGTAAATCATCCCCATCACACATTTTAATGGTTTCCAATATTTCATCAGTACCATCTATACTAGTCTGATTTGGTATTGGATGACCCCCTACAAAAGTAATAATATTATCATGTTGGACATTATTACTTGTATCATTTGTAATAATAACGCCTTTTACTATATCTACTGAATCACAAACCGCCTGTGTCATTCCAACACTGGCTTTCCCAAAACCAACTAGATATATATTTTTGAAATCAGAAAGATCAATGGTCTTACTGTCAAAAACAATATGTTCATCATCAAATCTTTTTTTAACAACATTATATGGATCAATAGCATCAATTGCTGAACAAAGAATATCAAGAATATCCTGTCTAATCTTCTTTAACACAGGGGTTTGACCATTGCTAATGATTTCCTCACGATTTTTAAACAACATAGCCTAAAAAATAATTTTTTTTATTTCCCAAAATCTAACTGTTTCATCAAGTTCTTTCGCATCTTACGATTACCTGAAAATCCTTTCATCATACGTTTCATCATGTTATAATATTTCAATAATTCTTTGACATTCCTGTTTTCCACACCAGCTCCACGAGCAATACGCTTTATCCTTGATGCACGGACAATACTTGGATCATTCATCTCCTCATCAGTCATAGAATTCATAATAATTTTAAACATACGAAGTTGATTCTCAGTTTTTGCCATATCCACATCTTTTGCCTTACTTGCAAGACCACCAGGAAGCATATCAGCAATCTTAGATAGTGAACCCATGCCACTCATCATATCCATCTGATCATACATATCATGAAGTGTAAACTTACCACTCATAAGACGCCGAGCAGTTTTCTCAGCATCTTTTCCCTTCATGCTTTCTTCAGCTTTCTCAAGCAAGGATTTAATATCACCCATGCCAAGAAGCCGGGAGATGAAACCAGATGGATCAAACTTTTCAAAATCAGGTATATGTTCGCCAGTACCAATAAAAATAATAGGAGCACCAACTTCTGCTGCTGCACTAATGGCACCACCGCCCTTTGCAGTACCATCCATTTTTGTTAGAATAATACCTGTGATATTCACTGTATCATTGAATGCTTTAGCCTGAGGACCTGCTTGTTGACCCACTGCTGCATCTATTACAAGAAGTTTTTCATCAGGTCTGGTTGCCTTAAAAATCTCTTTCATCTCATCAATCAAATCATCTTCAAGCTTATGGCGACCAGATGTATCGACAATAATTACATCACTACTTCTTTTAAACTTAGATAACCCTTCTTTTACAATCTTAACGGCATCTTTTTCTTTTTTATCTCCATAAAACGGAACTTTAACCTGATCAGCTATTTGTTTAAGTTGTTCATAAGCAGCAGGACGATGAACATCACCAGCAATAACAACAGGACGGAGCCCTTTCTTTTTAAAATATGTTGCTAGTTTGCCACATGTAGTAGTCTTGCCCATTCCATATAATCCTACCATCATTATGATTTGTTTTTTAATAGGTAATTCACGTGTCTCTCCAAGAATACTTACAAGTTCTTCATAGACAATACGGATTACATGTTCACGATTGCTCATACCCGCAGGTGGTTTCTCAGTAAGAGCACGTTTTTCAATTTTTTTAGAAAGTTCCAGTACAAGTTTGACATTAACATCAGCCTGCAGAAGAGCACGCTGGATATCTCTAACTATTTCTTTAACTAGTTTTGTATCAATATGAACTGCATTGGCTATTTTTTTAAGTGTTCCTTTTAGGGAATCTCCAAGATCATCTAATACCATCTTGCTCTTAATCCTGGGAATACAAAAAGAGGGATTAAAAGGTATCGGCGTTTAACAAATAGGTTTTTTTAGACTGTAATTTCTTGTTTTTTTTCTTCTGACCCAGGTATTTTCTTATAGTTACGGAGGCTTATAAATATATTCCCCAGTCATCTAATATTTTTTCAAGTGTTTCACGACTATTTTCATAGAACTCTGTAAGTTCATCAATTGCGTTTGAATAGGCATGTATTGTTTTAATATTGGGTGGCATAACGTCTCGGACCCTAGTCTTTTTAGGATTGCCATTTGTTAGTATCATATTTTTTATTATATCTTGTTCTGTAAGAATTCCAACAATTAAATCATTATCTTTTTACAACAAGGCTGCCTATACGACGATCACAATATTGTGTACATGCATCTAATATTGACTCATTTGGATTTATTACTATTACGTTTTTTGTCATTATTTATTGTACAAGTATATTAGCCACCTCACAATAATTGGAATGTATCTTTAATTAACTATATCTTTTGTTTTTAAATCTGCTTTTATAACAGATCAGATGGAAATCGGACCAAATGGTGAAGGTGCATTCATACCTGCAGCATCAAAGGATTTGTTAACAGATGCCTATGATAAACATAACGTGGTTTATCATTTCGATGATGGATGCCTGGGAGGAGGCCAAATCATTCCATTTAACGAAAATGTTTCAAGGAATGCTGGGGACCTTCAAGATATTTATTTCAAATATTTCTTAAACAATGATAGCAGTTATTGGAGACGTGGAGTATTTCATTATGCTATCGTAGATTATTATTGCCATGAATATGCTGGTTTTGTATTTGGAACAACAGATGATGGAGAAAACTATTCACTGGATAGTTTTCAGATATCTACAAAATATCTTGAGGCTTTTCCATTTAGAAACCCTATTTATAACATCCTTAGATGTAGATGTTTTAATAAAGAAGTTCGACGAGCTATTACCTATGCTGGTGCAATAATGCATGAAACAGGTCATACACTCGGTATTTTTGGCTGGGATGTTCCAGGATGCGATAATCGCGATAGTATATTTTCTAATAAAGATTGGTTGAAATGGCGGAGTTATAAGAGCGTCATGAACTACAACTATGTATATTTCTTAATTGATTACTCTGATGGTTCACATGGTAAAAACGATTATGACGACTGGGGTAACATAGATCTAACATTTTTCCAAACTGAAAACCCATGGCATTAAGATAAAAACTTTCAACAGTCTCTTTCCAAAAGTTTAAAACCTATTTTTTACTTACTTCGTTTGAGGTAGTAATGTTAAACCGTGAGGATGCTTTAAGGTTAATAGAAAAATATCTTAAAGATGATAAATTAATCAAACATTGTTATGCTGTAGAGGTAATAATGAAAGATCTTGCAAGAAAACTTGGAAAAGATGAAGAACTATGGGGAATAACAGGACTACTTCATGATCTTGACTATGAATATACAAAAGATCACCCTGAGAAACATGCTAATCTTACTGCCCAGATTCTTGATGGTCTTATACCCGACTCTTGTGTAAACGCGATAAAGGGTCATAACTACATGCATACAGACTATATTCCCACTACCTCTATTGATAAAGCACTTATTGCAGCTGATGCAGTATCAGGTCTTATAATTGCAGCAGCCTTAGTTATGCCCTCTAAAAAACTATCTGAGGTTAGACTTGAAACAATCATTAACAAGTTTAAAGATGCATCTTTTGCAAAAGGATGTAACAGGAAACGAATTGAATTATGTATTGACGCTGGTATTGACCTGGAACTATTCCTCGAACTAAGTTTAACCGCGCTTCAAAATATTTCAGATAATTTGGATCTCTAAAAGATCGTCTTTTATTTTATAGTAACGTTTTAATAACCCTTAGTACGTTGTTATATTAAATAAAAAAGATTTGTGATTGCTGTGTATGACAACAAAGAACAAAACCCTGAAGGAGAATATATACGATTACGTTTACCCAATAAACATAAGAATGAGATGTTTGCAATAGCTGACCAATTACTGGGCGGATCAAGAATGAATGTGATATGTGCTGATGGTAAAAGTCGTATGGCACGTATACCGGGGCGTATGAAAAGAAGACAACGTGTACGAGCTGGTGATCTTGTAATCATTAAACCATGGGATATACAAAATGAAAAAGCAGATATTATTTTTAGGTACAGGCGAACACAATCTGTAGTTCTCAGCCGTAGAAACCTTATACCTGAGGCAATTGATGTCTTCTGAACGTTTTTTAAATGACAAACAACTAAAAAAATTAGACCGAGAACTACAAAATCTTATTAGTAGAATTGGCGTTGATAGAAAAACCCAGGATGAGGTTTTTGATAGATCAACACTTCGTACTTTTGAAAAACTAATATCTAATCAAGTATTGGATATTCTTGATTTTCCGATTTCAACTGGTAAAGAAGGAAATGTTTTCCGAGGAGTAACACCACAGGGTAAAAATGTAGCAGTAAAAATCTATAGAACATCCACATCTACTTTTAAACACATGCAAGTATACATTGTTGGTGATCCACGGTTTAGCTCAATGCATAAAAACCGTAGAGCCCTTATTTATGCTTGGACTAAAAAAGAATTTAAAAACCTGGAACGTCTTGAAAGGGTGGGCGTGAGAGCACCTAAACCAATTATTTGTCTTAACAATGTCCTTGTAATGGAATACATTGGTAGTTCTGATAGACCAGCACCTTTGTTAAAAGATGTTGTTTTAGATAAACCAGATGAAATATTTGAAACTCTCATTGATTTTATAACAAAGATGTACAAAAAAGCAAATCTAGTACATGGTGACATTAGCGCATTTAACGTTTTATTTTACAGAAAAAAACCTTACATTATTGATCTGGGGCAAGGTGTATTGATAGAACATCCAAACGCACATGAATTTCTTAGAAGAGACATACATAACATAGTAAGTTACTTTAACAAGTATAATATAACGGCAGACGAAAGACAAATATATACTGATATAACGGGACAACAGTGGTAGATATCATGAAATACTTAAAAATCCCAATGGAACGAGTAGGCGCACTCATTGGTCGTAAGGGAGAAGCAAAAAAAGATTTTGAAGAAAAGACAGGAATAAAACTAGATATCGACTCTAAAACAGGTGAAGTAACAATTGATGATCATGATATTGAAGACCCGCTTGCTGTTATCAAAATGGAAAACATGGTAAAAGCAATCGGACGTGGTTTTTCACCTGAAAACGCTATGAGACTTCTTAAAGATAATGCAGATTTTTTTGTTTTTGATCTTCATGATTACGTTGGTAAAAAGGAATCACATCTCAGACGTCTTAGAAGCCGTGTTATTGGACGTGAAGGAAAAACCAAGCATGTCCTTGAAGAACTAACTGATTCAAAGATAAGTGTATACGGACATACAGTTGGTGTTATCTCTGATGTTGTGAGAATGAATGTTTTGAAAAAAAGTATTGATATGCTTCTTACAGGTAGTAAACATGCATCAGTTTACAAGTTTGTTGAATCTCAGATGAAAGAACTACGTCGTGAAGAAAAAATGGGTTTTTAATTACGGATAATCTTTTAATATGGCATTGTATTCTGTCGTGCTGATTAAACCAATATTTGTTTGGTTTTTGCCGTCCTAGCTCAGTTGGTGGAGCACTCGGCTGTTAAAGAACGTGAATACGTTTTGCAGTAACCGAGCGGTCGCCGGTTCGAGTCCGGCGGACGGCGTATTCTTTTTTGATAAATAGAAAAACTTAGTTTTTAATCCAAACAGTTACCAAGATAAAAGAAAAAAAGAGGGTGGGGTATTATTTTTTATTCGTATCCCCCAAGCATAAGACTTGGATCTCCTAATAATGCCCATTGTTGTAATGTTTTTGCATGGTCCTGAAAGTCCATATCATACTGTGTGACATATGTCTTGATAGTCTGAGTATATGCATCTCCAAGAACATGTTGTCCTTCTGTTCCATATTGTTTGAAGAACTCTATGCAAATGCCTCCATCAAGACCGTTAATGTTACAGGTTTTACCAAGTGTTCCATATCCAAGACCTGTATTTCCAATGGTTGCAATAGCACCACATTTTGGAAGTTTTACAAGATGCCAACTGAAACATTCTGGAACAGGTGTCCCATGTGTCCACAGGCTTTTCTTGTTTTTCATATCAAGAAAACTAGGTATCATTGAAACATTGAACTGACTGTTATGACATCCGCCAATGACAACTACTGGTAGTTTATCTTTATTTGATATTTTACTCATTGGAAAAAGTGGAAGCCCTATAAATGGAAACCTATACAGCCAATTAATTACTTTTATACTGGGTATACTTCCATGTCTACGGTTACCAGGTACGCCTGGGAAATGATCACTCCATACATTTGGAGTACCATGACCGCTGAGGAATGCAAAACCACATCCTTCACTTAAAACATCTATGATATCCTGTGGACCTGTAAGTTTTCCATTAGATGCCCAAATTATTTCTTTTTCAAAATCCTCTGGCATGTAATAAAGAGCTCCACCGCCACCCATTAATAGTTCATTTCCAGTTACCCATTCTCCTTCATAATACATTTCAAGATTATAATTCCAATCGGAAAAAACAGTATCGCCATCTTCATTTTCAACCCATATATGTATATCAGTTACATTTCCATAAGGCCGAGGATCATATGATTTACCCACAATGGACATGACACCATCTGTATATTCTATATTAGCCCAGTCGTTGAAATCATTACAGTATGCTTCTCCGTCTGTTGGTTCATAGTAATAATCTGTATTACCAAGTACATCCCCGTTACTTGGCGAGGTGATCTCAGAAATTGGTAATGCAGGATAACTGTCAACTTGCAGGTGATCATCATGATTAAAGGAAATTGATGATCCAACTGTTTTATCAATTGTCACATGGATTTTGTCAACTGGCCCTGCAACAAGATCATCAGGTCTTCTACTCTGTGCACAAATTATGTATTCCCCTTTTGGAAGCCCATTGGTATCCCATTGGATGTCAAGAGGCTCTTGATCTAGAAAACCATCTCCTGATATTGATACAACTTTTTTAAACCAGTCTTCTTC
>DAOWIZ010000058.1 GCA_030640585.1 Thermoplasmata archaeon | reverse complement strand
TAGATACGTATTATATATCGTTGAATGTTTTCAGGTTTCTTTTTTGGAATTGGGAAAAACACTGGCTTCATAAGAGATACCGTTTTTGTATGATGAATTTCATCACATTTTATAACTTCTTCTGTGATAAATTCAGAGAGACTATCTGATTCTTTTACGTCGAAAATGAGACCAACGTTCATCATTCCTTCTGATTGCGTAGCATATAACGGTGCTATATGCTCTGAGTTGTAATCTTTTAGTTCGGTTTCTATATAATTCCATATTTTACTTAAATCTGTTTTTGGGTATAATCTTACTATCATTAACATATCCTTTTTCCTCCTTATACTCTATATAATAGGGACTTGCCTGAAATATGTTTAGGGTATAAGTAAGTTTTTACTAAAATAATTAATTTTTTCCCCTGGTTTCTACGATAGAGGTCAGTGGTCTGAATCTCCCTTCTTAAGACAATAACTTTTGTTTCTTTAACATCTATTAAAATCTGTCTGGAAAATAGACATGAATTTCAGGAGGCTGACCAGTATCGTTTCTACAAATAATTTAAGTAGTAATTTTATATTACCGATACTACCCTATAACAACTGAATTGTAAGCGGGGAGGTTATTTCATATGGGAAAAGGCATAGTTCAAAAGATTTTAGAAAAACATATTGTAGAAGGCAAGTGGGAGCCTGGTAAGGAGATTGCTATAAAGATAGATCATACATTGACTCAAGATGCAACTGGCACTATGGCATATCTTCAGTTTGAAGCCATGGGGGCAACAAAAGTTAAAACAGAACTATCGGTCAGCTATGTGGATCATAATACTGTTCAGATTGGTTTCGAAAACGCTGATGATCATAAGTATCTTCAGACTGTTGCTGCAAAATATGGGATTATTTATTCACGTGCAGGTAATGGTATTTGTCATCAGGTAAACTTAGAACGTTTTGGAAAACCTGGTAAAACATTACTTGGAAGTGATTCGCATACACCCACTGGTGGTGGAATTGGAATGGTTGCAATTGGTGCGGGTGGTCTTGATGTTGCAGTGGCTATGGCTGGTGGCCCATTTTATCTAACATGCCCCAATGTGATTAAGGTTAATTTACATGGAAAACTCAAACCATGGTGTACTGCAAAAGATGTTGTTCTAAAAATGCTAGAAACCTTTACAACCAAAGGTAATGTTGGCTGTATTTTTGAGTATGGCGGTGAAGGAGTAGAAACCTTATCTGTACCAGAACGAGCAACAATTACAAACATGGGTGCCGAATGCGGTGTCACCACCTCAGTATTTCCAAGTGATGAAACAACAAAAACTTTCTTAAAAGCACAAGATCGAGAAAAAGACTGGGTTGAGTTGAAAGCAGATTCTGATGCAGAATATTCCAAAGAAATTGACATCGACTTAAGTGAGATTGTTCCTTTAACTGCGTATCCTCACAGCCCTGGAAATATTAAAACGGTGAAAGAACTAGAAGGAATGACAGTAGATCAAGTCTGCCTTGGAAGCTGTACTAATTCGTCATACAAGGATCTTATGACTGTTGCAAAAATTTTGAAAGGTAAAAAGGCTCATCCAAATGTAAGTTTTGTAATTGCACCTGGCTCAAAACAAGTATTAGAAAACATTGCAAGAGATGGAGGACTTACTGATTTAATATCTGCAGGTGCACGAATTGCAGAATCTGCTTGTGGTTTTTGTATAGGTAATAGTCAATCGCCGAAAACTGATGCAGTATCTCTTAGAACAAGTAATCGTAATTTCCTTGGTCGATCTGGAACAAAAAGCGCACAGGCATATCTTGTAAGTCCTGAAACAGCTGCTGCAGCAGTAATTACTGGTAAGATGATTGATCCTCGTGATCTTGAAAAAATGGGAATAAAATATCCAGATGTCAAAATGCCTGAGAAGTTCTACATTGATGATAGTATGTTTATTTATCCAGAGGATGCAGAAAAAGTTGAAATTTATAGAGGACCAAATATTGGTGATCCACCAGCAAGTCTGCCTTTACCTGAAGAGATTAGTGGTGAGATCACAATAAAAGTTGGTGATAAAATAACAACTGATCATATTATTCCTGCGGGTAGTAAAATGAAGTATCGGTCAAATGTTCCAAAATACTCAGAGTTTTTATTTGAAGTTGTAGATCCTACATTTCATGACCGTGCTGAAAAAATCCAACAAGATGGCAAGGATAACATCATTGTAGGTGGTCTAAGTTATGGTCAGGGATCATCCCGTGAACATGCAGCACTTTGTCCGATGTTTCTCGGTGTTAAAGCAGTTATTGCAAAATCACTAGAGCGGATTCATACAGCCAACCTGATTAATTTTGGAATTATTCCATTGACTTTCAAAAATGATGGTGATTACAATAAAGTTGAACAGGGGGACAACATAGAGATACCTGAAATTAAAAACGTTATTGAAACAGGGGGAGTAATAAAAATAAAAAATAAAACAAAAGGAGTAGAGTTTGAAGTTGATTATAATCTCTCAGATAGGCAAAAAGAGATTATTCTTGCAGGTGGAACACTTGCATACATGAAAAATAAATCTTAAAAAAAATAGTGAGGTAGAAAAAATATGGCACAAAGAGGTATAAGAGAATATAATGGGAAAAAAATGCTTGCAAAATATTGGTCTGAGTATATTAGTAAGGATTTTAGTTTCCCAGGAAAAGTTGTCCTTGTAAATCCAAATACAAAATTAGATGATCTGCCAAAAAAACATAAATGGTTAAAAGAAGAAAAACTAGTAGTAAAACCAGATCAACTATTTGGTAAACGAGGGAAACATGGTCTGATAAAGGCTAACGCAAGTTTTGACGAAGTTAAAAAATGGATAAAAGAACGAATGAACAAGGATACAAAAGTTGGAAAGGTTACTGGTAAACTAACTCATTTTCTTATTGAGCCGTATGTTACACATAAAGGTGAGTTTTATGTTGCTATAAAAAGTAACCGTGATGGCGACACTATTTATTTTTCAAATCATGGCGGAGTCGATATAGAATCTGTTTGGGATACAGTTGCAGAAATTTTGGTTCCAGTAGAAGAAGATGTTAATAAAATCAACATTGAAAGTAAACTTCCAAAGGATACGCCAAAAGATAAGAAAAAGATGTTTGCAGACTTTATCAAAGGATTATTTACTTTTTATCGAGAGCTTGGCTATGCTTATCTTGAAATCAATCCGTTTGTTGCATCTGGTAAAAACATAGTACCACTTGATCTTGTTGCTAGAATTGATGATACTGCCCATTTTGAATATAGTACTAAATGGGGTGATCTACCGTTTCCTGCGCCATTTGGTAGAAAATTATCTAAAGAAGAAAAATACATCAAAGAAATGGATGAAAAAAGTGGTGCATCACTCAAACTTACAGTTCTAAACCCCAAAGGTTGTATTTGGACTATGGTTGCTGGTGGTGGAGGTAGCGTGATTTATACTGATACAATTGTTGACCTTGGTTACCGTGATGAACTGGCTAATTATGGTGAATACAGTGGTAATCCAACTACTGATCAAACTTATGAGTATGCAAAAACAATTCTTGATCTTATGACCCGGGAAAAAGATCCGAAAGGTCGTCCTAAGTTTTTACTTGTTGGTGGGGGTATTGCAAACTTTACTGATGTTGCAAAAACATTTACAGGTATTACAATGGCGTTACGTGATTACAAGAAAAAACTCAAAGATACTAATGTGAAAATTTATGTTCGACGTGGTGGGCCAAACTATCAGGAGGGACTTCGTATTATGAAGGATCTTGGAGAAGAACTAGGAATTCCAATTGATGTGTATGGTCCTGAGACTCATATGACGCGTATTGTTGATATGGCTTTAGGGGGAAAGAAATAATGGAGGCGATTACTGTGACAAAAACTAAATCTAAATCAAAAAAGCAAAGAAAGGATTATATTATAATGGATAAAAACACCAAAGCAATTGTTTTTGGTTATCAACAACGCGCTATTCAGCGTATGCTTGATTTTGATTATATTTGCAGACGTGAAGAACAATCTGTTGTTGCAATTGTTAATCCTACACGTGAAGGGACGCATAAATGTTTTTGGGGGACAAAAGAAATTCTTATCCCAATGTATCGAACATTAGGAGGGGCGGCAAAAATGTATCCCGAAGCTGATTTCATGGTGAACTTTGCAAGTTTCCGATCAGCATATGCAACGTCCAAAGAAGCTTTGGAAAGCAAAACCATTCGTTCAGTTGCAATTATTGCAGAAGGTATTCCTGAACGCCGGACAAAAGAGCTTATCAAGATTGCAAAAGAAAACAACAAATGGATCATTGGTCCTGCAACTGTTGGTGGCATAGCTGCTGGTGGATTTAGAATAGGTAATACAGCTGGAATGCTTGATAATATTATTGCATCAAAACTCCATAGAGCAGGTAGTGTTGCTTATGTTTCTAAATCCGGTGGACTATCTAATGAGCTGAATAATATCATTGCTAGAAATACAGATGGTATTTTTGAAGGTGTTGCTATTGGTGGCGACACGTATCCTGGCTCAACATTTATTGAGCATATTATGCGTTATGAGGCAAATCCTGATATCAAAATGATAGTACTATTGGGTGAAGTCGGTGGAACAGATGAATATGTTGTTGTTGACGCGTTGAAATCTGGTAAAATAAAAAAACCAATTGTAGCCTGGTGTATAGGGACATGTTCGAAAGTATTTCCAGCTGAAGTCCAGTTTGGTCATGCAGGAGCACGAGCAGGAGCAGAACGGGAAACATCTGATGCTAAAAATAAAGCTCTTAAAGATGCTGGTGCGGTTGTTCCAAAACATTTTGATGATTTTGATAAAGAAATCAAAAAAACCTTTGATAAACTAGTAAAATCTGGTAAACACAAACCAATACCTGATGTGGAACCACCTACAATACCTCTTGATTATGCTGTTGCTCTTAAACAAGGAGTTATTAGAAAACCAGCGCAGTTCATTAGCACTATTTCTGATGATCGTGGTGAAGAACTACGATATTGCGGTGTAAAAATTAGTAAAATCTTTGAGGAAGAATGGGGACTTGGTGGAGTTATTGGTCTCCTCTGGTTTAAGAAAAAACTACCAAAATGGGCAGCTGGGTTTCTTGAAAGAGTAGTATTACTTACTGCCGATCATGGACCCGCGGTATCAGGCGCACATAACAGTATAGTTGCGGCACGTGCAGGAAAAGATCTGATATCCTCACTTGTCAGTGGATTGCTAACTATTGGTCCTCGTTTTGGCGGTGCTGTTCAGGGATCTGCTGATCATTTCACACAATACCTCTACAAAGGTGAAACCCCTGCGTTTATGGTAAAAGAAATGAAAAGTAAAAATGTAAACATCCAAGGTATCGGCCATAGAATTAAATCAGTAACTAACCCTGATGTCCGTGTAACCCTTATGATAGATTATGCAAAGAAAAACTTCCCGAAAACAGAAACACTTGATTACGCTCTGGAAGTTGAAAAACTTACAACATCTAAAAGAAACAATTTGATCCTAAACGTGGATGGCTGCATAGGTGTTTTGTGTTGTGATATGCTCCGGGGAATAGGTTATTCTAGAGATGAAGTAAGAGAAGTTGTAGACCTTGGAATACTTAATGCTTTGTTTGTCCTTGGGAGAAGTATTGGATTTATGGGCCATATTATGGACCAGAAGCGAATGAAAAGCGGGCTGTATAGACATCCGTGGGATGATATCAACTATATGATGCCCGATAAACCTGAGAAGGTGAAATAATTGGATGGAAAAGGAAAGATAATTTATACAAAAGTTGATGAAGCGCCATCTTTAGCAACTTATTCTTTTCTACCCATTATAAAAAGTTTCACAGAAGTTGGAGATGTAACAGTTGAAACAAGAGATATTTCACTAGCAGGAAGAATTATTGCAAAATTTCCTGAAAATCTTACAAAGGAACAAAGGATATCAGATGATTTAGCAGAGCTTGGTGATTTGGTCAAAAAACCAGAAGCAAATGTCATCAAACTACCATGTATCAGTGCATCAATACCTCAGTTGAAAGCAGCAGTTAAAGAATTACAAGATCATGGCTATAATCTTTTAGATTATCCAGAGAATCCAAAAAATGATAAAGAAAAGGAAATCAAAGGCAGATATGACAAGATTAAAGGAAGTGCGGTAAACCCTGTTTTAAGAGAAGGAAACTCAGATCGAAGAGTCCCCAGACCTGTAAAAAACTATGCAAAACAAAACCCACATCCAATGGGTGAATGGACCGCGGATTCAAAATCACATGTTACACATATGAAAAGTG